>DASUGO010000070.1:0-17574 GCA_036273975.1 Candidatus Krumholzibacteriia bacterium | reverse complement strand
ATGTGAACCCCGTTCTGAGCATGGGACTGGAGACGTTTGTCGCCCGCGCCGGCGACGCAGGCGTTGCCGGCGTGATTCTGCCCGACGTTTCTTTCGAAGAATCGGACGCGTTCCGCCAGCCCCTTCATTCCGCGGGAATGTCGTACGTGGACCTGGTTGCGCCAACCTCCAGCGATGCGCGCATCCAGGCGATTGCCGGGGGCAGCGAGGGCTTTGTCTATGTGGTTTCGCTGACCGGCGTCACCGGCGCGCGCGACGCCATCGCGGGTGACCTCGGCGCGCTGACCGCGCGCGTACGCGCCGCGACCGCGACGCCGGTCTACGTCGGCTTTGGCATTTCCAGCCCCGACGCCGCGGCCGCCGTGGCCGAGCACGCCGATGGCGTCATCATCGGCAGCCGCCTGTTGGGCCTCGCGGCGGAAGGCGCCCCCGAGGCCGCCGGACGGCGCGTGGGGGATTTTCTGGCCGGCGTACGGGGCGCGCTCGACCGGAAGGGCCAGTAGTGCTAGTATCGCGTTCCGGGGAACGGGTCTCTCCCGCCTCCCCACCCCTGCAACCACTCAGGAGATCGCATCCATGATCGTCGTTATGAAGTCGGACGCGTCGATGTCCGACATCTCGAGCGTGATCAAGACGCTCGAGTCCATGGGCTACAAGCCCCATCCGACCCGGGGCGCGGAACGGACCATTATTGGTGTCGCCGACGCGCGCCAGGGCGCTGACTTCAGCCCGCTCGAGGGCGCCGACGGCGTCGAGCAGGTCATTCCGATCACCAAGGCCTATAAAATGGTGAGCCGGGAGTTCAAACCCCAGAACACCATCGTCAACGTGAACGGCGTCGCGGTGGGCGGCAACGAGTTCGTCGTGATGGCGGGACCGTGCGCGGTCGAGAACCGCGACCAGGTCCTGACGGCGGCACGCGCGGTCAAGGCTGGCGGCGCGTCCATCCTCCGCGGCGGCGCATTCAAGCCCCGCACTTCGCCGTACAGTTTTCAGGGACTCGGCGAGGAAGGTCTGCAGATCCTGCTCGCGGCCAAGCGCGAGACCGGGATGCCGATCGTCACCGAGGTCATCTCGCCGGAACTCGTCCCGCTGGTGAGCGAGTACGCCGATATTCTTCAGATTGGCGCGCGCAACATGCAGAACTATTCCCTGCTGGAGGCCGTCGGCAAGATCCGCAAGCCGGTGCTGCTCAAGCGCGGCATGATGTCGACGGTGGAAGAGCTGCTGATGGCGGCCGAGTACGTGCTGTCCAACGGCAACCAGCAGGTGATCCTGTGCGAACGCGGCATCCGCACGTTCGAGAAGTCCACGCGCAACACGCTCGACATCTCCGCGGTGCCGGTCATCAAGCGCAATTCCCACCTGCCAATCATCGTCGACCCCAGCCACGCGGCCGGGCACACCGAGTTCGTCGCACCGCTGGCACTCGCCGCGGTGGCGGCAGGCGCCGACGGCATCATTGTCGAGGTGCACCCGTGTCCCGAGACGGCGTGGTGCGACGGCGTGCAGAGCCTCTCCACCGAGATGTTCCAGGAGATGATGGTGGGAATCCGCGCCATTGCCAGCGTAACCGGCCGTCCCGTCCACGAGCCCGTGTGACGCCCGCCGGACGCCGCACACAACGGGCTCACCCGGGGGAATGAAACGTACCATCCACAGAGCCGGCCGCCTGGAAGGCATTCTCAAGGTGCCCGGCGACAAGTCGATCTCGCACCGCGCGCTGATTCTGGGTGCGGCGGCACGGGGACGACAGGTGGTGGACGGACTCTCGACCGCGGCCGACGTGCGCACCACCGCCGACGCGCTGCGCGCGATGAACTGCTTCGTGGAAAACCTGCCCGACGGACGCACGATGGTGCTCGCCCACTCCCTGCACGACACGTTCGACATCGACGCCGGCAACTCCGGCACCAGCGCGCGGCTGCTCGCGGGCTTCGCCGCCGGGCGCGCGGTGCGCTGCACGCTGGACGGCGACGCATCGCTGCGCGGCCGGCCGATGCGGCGCGTGGCCGAGCCACTCACGCAAATGGGCGCACGCATCACGCTGAGTGAACAGGGCACGCTGCCCGCGGTGATCGAAGGCGGTGCGCTGCACGGCATCCGCTATGACCTGCCGGTGCCCAGCGCTCAGGTTAAATCGGCGCTTCTGATCGCGGGATTGTTCGCAGACGGCGACACCACGGTCGTCGAGCCGGTGCCAACGCGCGACCACACCGAGATCATGCTCGCGTCGATGGGCGCGGATATCACGCGCGCGGACGGCGCCATCACCGTGCGTGGTGGAACACCGCTGGAAGGCATCCATGTGACGGTGCCGGGTGACCTGTCGTCGGCGGCGTTCTTCATCGTGGCCGCACTGATCGTCCCGGGGTCGCGCGTCCATCTGCCATTTACCGGCATCAACCCGCGCCGGACCGGCATTCTCACCGTGCTGCGATCGATGGGCGGGAGCGTGGAGGTGGAGGCGGACCACGCGGGCGCCGAAGCGGCGGGAGACCTCACCGTGCGCACCTCCGCGTTGCATGGCGTCACGATCGACGACCCCGGGACGGTGGCATCGATCATCGACGAGATACCGATCCTCGCCGTTGCGGCCACGCAGGCCGAGGGCGTCACCACCATTCGCGGGGCCGGCGAACTCCGTCATAAGGAGTCGGACCGCATCGAATCCATCGTGACCGACCTGCGCGCGATGGGCGCGCGTATCGAGGCGATCGAGGACGGCTTCACCGTCGAGGGCCCGACCCCGCTCCGTGGCGCCGCGGTGGCGTCGTTTGGCGACCACCGGATCGCGATGGCGATGACCGTGGCCGGGCTGGTGGCCGACGGCACCACGCTTATCGACGACGCGGACGCGGTTGCGATATCCTACCCGGGCTTCTACACCGACCTGCGCTCGCTCACACGCTAGGAGAGATGGTGGCTTCGACCGGCAAGAGTCTCCTGTTTGGATTGATCGGTGACCCGGTGGCGCACAGCCTCTCGCCGTTCATCATGAACCGTGCGTTCGACTTTCTGGGCCTCGACGCCATGTATGTCGCCTTCGGGATCCGTCCCGACCGGATGGCCGCGTCGGTGGCGGGCCTGGGCACGATGGGCATCGCCGGCCTCAACGTGACCTATCCTTATAAGGAGGAAATCCTCTACCATATCGATGCGATCTCATCCGAGGCGGAAATCATCAACGCGGTGAACACGGTGCTCTTCTTCGACGACGAAATCCAGGGCTTCAACACCGACGCGCCCGGTACCGCGATCGCGCTCGAGACATTCACCGACGCGCCGATCGAGGGGTCGCGGGTGTTCATCTACGGGCTGGGCGGTTCGGCCCGCGCCGCCGCCTACGGACTGCTGGAGCGCGGCGCCGAGCACGTAACCTTTGCGGTGCGATCCCCGGAGAACGGTCCGCTGGCGCTGGAGCGCTTCGAGTACGCGTTTCCCGAGCAGGAGGTCGACGTGGTGAAATTCTCCGGCCCGGACGACCTGGTGCCGCGGCGCGATGCGTTCCAGCGCGCGGACATCATCATCAACGCGACCCCCGTGGGCATGGCGGGCGTCACCGGCAACGCGCTGATCGAGGACGCGTCGTGGATCCGCGCCGACCAGACCTATTTTGATTTCGTCTACCACCCGCGTCAGACGGACTTCCTCGAGACGGCGCGACGCGCCGGGGCCAGGACGCTGGGCGGTATCGCGCTGCTGGTTTCGCAGGCCGCGGAGAGCTTCCGCATCTGGACCGACCACAGCTTCGACGTCAAAGAGATGGTGGAAGCGGTGGAGGAGTTCACGCGCGCCGAGCCGCCGACGGGCCGGGGGGTCAACTGATGGCGATCCGGTTTCTGACCGCCGGCGACTCGCACGGCGAAGGGCTGCTCGCGATCATCGAAGGACTGCCGGCGGGCGTCAAGATTGACGAGCGCGTGATCCAGGCCGAACTCGGGCGGCGGCGCAAGGCATATGGGCGCAGCAGCCGCCAGAAGATCGAACGCGACACGGTCACACTGCTCGGCGGCATCTGGAAGGGCAGGACCACCGGCGCGCCCATCGGAATCCACCTCCCCAACCTCGCGCGCACCGTGCAGGGAAAGACGGGTGGCGCGCTGGGGACGGTTCCGCGGCCCGGTCACGCCGATTTCGCCGGGATGATGAAGTACGGCTTCGACGAGGTACCGCCGGTCTCCGAACGCGCGAGCGCGCGCAGCACGGTGGCGCGCGTCGCGGTGGGTGCCATCGCAAAGGCGTTCCTCAAGGAACTCAAGATCGACACCATCGGCCACGTGCTGTCAATCGGCGCCGTGGATGCGCCGCGCGCCGCGCTGGCACCGCTGTCCCCGGCCGCGATCCGCACCCGCGCCGGGCGCTCGCCGGTCTACTGCGCCAACGCCGCGGCGGGCCGCAAAATGGTGGAAGAGATCCAGCGCGGCAAGGCGGAGGGCAATTCGCTGGGCGGCAGCGCGGAGGTCATCGTCACGGGAATGTTCCCGGGTGTGGGCAGCTATGTGGAGTGGGACCGCAAGCTCGACGCGCGTCTGGCCGGCGCGATGATGAGCGTGCACAGCGTGAAGGCGGTTGAAATTGGCGACGGGCTCGCGTCGCACCGTGCCCGAGGCGTGGACGCACACGACGCGATGCGCCTCGCGCGCGGCCGCGTCATCCGTGCCACCAACCACGCGGGCGGCATCGAGGGCGGTATGAGCAACGGCGAGGACATCGTCGTCCGCGTGTACGCGAAACCCATCCCGACGGCCGCGCGGCGCGCGGCGACGTTCGACATGGACACGCTGAAGGCAACCGAGGGCCCCTACGTCCGCTCCGACATCTGCGTGATCCCGGTGCTGGCGGTGATCGCGGAGTCAGTAGCCGCGTGGGAGATTCTCGCCGCGGTGCTGGAGAAGCTGGGCGGCGACACCATCGGCGACACCATCGCCGCACGCGACCGGCTGCTGCGCGCGATGACCGCGAGGTTGAAGAAATGACCGCATCCCGGGCGAAATCCACGGGCGTAACCGCGCCGCCTGTGGTCGTGCTGTGCGGCTTCATGGGCACGGGCAAGACCGCGGTCGGGCGCGTGCTCGCCGAGCTGATGGGCGTTCCGTTTCTGGATACCGACGCGCTCGTCGAAGCCCGCGTGGGTGCGACGGTCGCCGATATCTTCGAACGCGACGGCGAGGCGCGCTTCCGCGACCTCGAAAGCGAGGTGTGCGCGTCGCTCGACACGCGCGCGGGCGCGGTGGTCGCCACCGGCGGCGGCATTCTGCTGCGCGACGAAAACGCCCGCTGCCTCGATTCGCTGGGCACCCTGGTGCTGCTGGAGGCGGCGGTCGACGCGATCGTCAGCCGCGTCGAAGGCAGCGCGCGCCCCAAGCTCCCGGCCGGGATGACCGGTCCGGTGCTGCGCGCCCACGTGGGCGAACTGCTCGAGTCACGCCGGCGCGAGTACCACCGCGTGGACTGGCGCGTCGACACCACCCACCGGAGTCCGGCCGAAGTCGCGTTCGAAATTGCCGAGCGTCTGCGCCACCGCGAACGCATCCAGCACCTGCGCGCCGAGGTGCGGCCGGTCCCCGGGCACGCGCTGCGCGACGGCGAAGCGCGCCTGTGCCGCGTGGTCGTGGGGCGCGGCGTGCTGGGCACGCTGGGATCGTGGCTGGGCGAATTCGGCGTGCGCGGCACCGCGCTGGTGTTCGCGTCGCGCCGCGTCGCCGGCTTTCACGGCGCGCGCGCCCGTCAGGTGCTCGACGCCGCCGGCGTGCACAACCGCTTCATCGAGGTCGATGACGCCGAGGAAGCCAAGTCGATGGATCAAGCCGAGCGCCTGCTCTACGAACTCGTCGACGCCGGCGCCACGCGCGACGGCGCCGTGATTGCGCTGGGCGGCGGCGTCACCGGGGACATCGCCGGATTCGCGGCCGCCACCTACATGCGCGGCATGCCGCTGATCCAGGTTCCCACCACGCTGCTCGCGCAGGTGGACTCGAGCATCGGCGGCAAGGTGGGGGTCAACCACCCGCGCGCGAAGAATCTGATTGGCGCGGTCCACCAGCCGCTGCTGGTGCTGGCCGACATCGACACGCTCTCCACCCTTCCGCCCCGGCAACTCGCCAGCGGCATGGCCGAGGTCATCAAGACCGCGATCATCGGGTCGCCGGCGCTGTTCGAGATCCTGCGCTCGCGGCTGATTTCCGCCGCGGCGATGCAGGACCCGGAACTGCTCGAGTACTGCGTCGCCGAGTGCGCGCGCGTGAAGATCGACATCGTCGAGACGGATCCGTACGAGCACGGCCCGCGCCGCGCGCTGAACCTGGGACACACGCTCGGACACGCGGTCGAGGCGGTGTCGGGCTACGGCAACATGCTGCACGGCGAAGCGGTCGGCATCGGCATGCTGGCCGCAATCCGGCTGTCGATTGCGCGCGGCATCGCGACGCACGACCTGCTGGTCGCCACGCGCCGCATGCTGGAGGCGTGCGACCTTCCCGTCGAAATGCCGGCCCTGGATCGCGATGCGCTGCTGGCCGCCATCGGACTGGACAAGAAGCGGCGTGCGTCCGGGCTGACATTCGTCCTCCCGGTTGTGCCGGGAAATGTGCAACTCATTGACGACGTGACACCGGATGAAGTCCTCGCCGCGGCGGCGGAGACGCACGCCGAGGACGTCGGGAAGGGACCCGCATGAAGATCCTTGTGATTCATGGACCAAACCTGAACCTGCTCGGAACCCGCGAACCGGAAATCTACGGCACGCAGACGCTGGCCCAGATCGACGCGGGACTCGCGCGCCACGGCCGCGACATCGGGGTCGAGGTGGAGTCGTTCCAGTCCAACCACGAGGGCGAGATCATCGACCGCATCCAGCGAGCCGTGGATGCCGGCGTGGCCGCGATCGTGCTGAACCCGGGCGCGTACACGCACACGAGCCTTGCCATCGCGGACGCGATCCGGGCGATCGCAACACCGGTGGTCGAGGTTCACCTGAGCAACCTCCACGCGCGCGGTGCGGAGCGCGCCCGCTCGGTGACCGCCAGCGCTTGCCGCGGCATCGTGAGTGGATTCGGTGCGGACAGCTACCGGCTCGGGATCGACGCCGCGCTCCGCCTGGCGCGAGCCCCGAAGCGCGCCCGCAAGACTGCCGCGAGCGCTTCCCGTGCGCGATCGAAAGCGTCCAAGACGCGCCGGACCCGCTCCCGCAAATAGATCCCGACCGATACCTACTAAGATTTCCGCTTTTGTAACCTGTTATTCAACAGGTTATTACGGCGTTTTTTTCGCTTGTGAAAATACGTTGTTGCCAATAGTTGCAGATATAAGTATCCTTATATGCGTAATAGATAACCATGCAGGAGGTTCGACAATGCTTAGCCGTTCTTGTGTGCACGCCATCCGAGCCGTTGTGGTCCTCGCCAGCCTTCCCCCCGGCGCCTACTGTGGAACGTCCGCCATCGCGGACACCACCGGCGCGCCGCGCAACTACCTCGGCAAGCTTCTCCTCCAGTTGTCCCGCCGCGGCCTGGTTGAGTCCCAGAAGGGTCTCGGCGGCGGCTTCCGTCTGGCACAGAGTCCGGACCGGATCATGCTGTATGACGTGGTCGAGTCCATTGAAGATGTCGCCCGCTGGAAAGAGTGCGCGTTCGGCGGCAGGGAGTGCTCCGATGAGACGCCGTGCCCGCTGCACACCCGCTGGGGTGCCGTGCGGACCGCGTACCTTTCGCTGCTCTCGAACACGTCGGTCGCCGAGCTCGTGGTATCGGATGCGCTCGCCAACAGCGCCCTGGTGCCCGGTCTGATGCCCGCGCTCCCCGAGAATGACCCCGTTTCACCCCCGATCGCCTGAAAGGAAGGCCGCCATGCATCGCCGGTATCTAATGATCGTCGCCGCGCTCGCCGTGAGCACGGCCGCTTGCGAGAAGCACCGCAACAACTCGTCGTGGTCGACGGAGGCGCCGGTCGTCGAGACCGCACTCGTACCCGGGGCCACGCCGAGCCGCGGAGTGGGCCCGATCACCTACTTTGATGTGAATACCATCCCAGCGAGCCGGGCGACGGAGGGCGAACAGCTGTTCAAGACGCGCTGTTCCGCCTGCCACAAGATCGAGGAACGCTACATCGGTCCGGCACTCTCCGGCGTGACCAAACGCCGCCAACCTGAATGGATCCTGAACATGATCCTCAAGCCGGAACTGATGCTGGCGCAGGATCCAGTCGCGATGGAGCTCCTGGCCAAGTTTCTGACGCCCATGGCGAATCAGAACATGACGCAGCACGAAGCCGAATCGGTCTATGCCTACTTCCGCGAACACGACAAGTCGCTTCCCGATCTGCCCGCGGACGGTTCCGCCGATACGGCCGCACCCGAGGAAGAGACCCCGAAGGGGCCCCCGGGGACCAACTAGTCTCAGTGCTTTCTCTTTCGGGCCTCGCGGTGTGGCCCACGAATGTAATGCAAACAGTCCCCCAAGGAGGTTCGGTATGAAATGGTTCAAGCGTATGCGCAAGTGGGGTTTGCTCGCCGCCGCCGCGGCGACCGTGGCCGCACTGAGCGTCTACTGCGCGCAAAAGCCCTCTGGCACGGTCATGGGGTCCGGTGCGGAGAAGGTCTATGTCGCGCCCGGCACCTATGATGAATTCTACGCCTTCATGTCGGGCGGCTTCAGCGGTCAGGTCAGCGTCTACGGTCTCCCGTCCGGACGCCTGCTGCGGGTCATTCCCGTGTTCTCTCAGAATCCGGAGAACGCGTACGGCTACGCCGAAGAGACCAAGCCCATGCTGAACACGTCCTTCGGCTTCGTGCCCTGGGACGACGCGCACCATCCGGAACTGTCGCAGACCAACGGCGTCCCCGACGGGCGCTGGCTGTTCATCAACGGCAACAACACCACGCGTATCGCGCGTCTGGACCTCAAGACGTTTGAGACCGATGAGATCATCGAAATTCCCAACGCCGCGGGCAATCATGCCTCACCGTTCATCACGATGAATACCGAGTACACGGTATCGTCCACACGGTTCAGCGTTCCCATCCCCCAGGCGGACGTTGCCATTTCCGAGTACGCCAAGAAGTTCAAGGGTACCATCTCCTTCGTGAAAGTGGACAGCGATGGCAAAATGAGCATCGCGTTCCAGATCCTGGTGCCGGGTTACAACTACGACCTGGCGCATGCGGGCAAAGGTCCGTCGCACGGCTGGTGCTTCTTTACCACCTACAACACCGAGCAGGCCAACACGCTGCTTGAAGTCAACGCATCCAAGTACGACAAGGATTACATCGCGGCCGTGAACTGGAAGAAAGCCGAAGAGTACGTCGCGCAAGGCAAGGCCAAGACCTGGCCGGCGAAGTACGCTCACAACTACATGAACCACGACACGCAGACGGCCGAAAGCGAGATGCTCACGAGCGTCAAGGTACTGGACCCGGCCGACTGCCCGGGAATGATCTACTACCTGCCGACCCCCAAGTCGCCACACGGCGTCGACGTCGACCCGACCGGCGAATACATCGCGGCAGGCGGCAAGCTTGCCACGGTGATTCCCGTGCACTCATTCAGCAAGATGCTCACGGCCATCGAGGAGAAGAAGTTCGTTGGCGAAGTGGACAACATTCCGGTGCTGGAGTACGAGGCCGTGATGGCCGGCGAGGTGCAGAATCCTGGCCTCGGGCCGCTACACACCGAGTTCGACGGCAAGGGCTACGCCTACACGTCAGCGTTCATCTCCTCCGAAATCGTAAAGTGGAAGCTCGGCACGTGGGAGGTCGTGGACCGGATTCCGGTCTACTACTCCATCGGCCACCTGATGATTCCGGGCGGCGATTCGATGAAGCCGTGGGGCAAGTACGTGATCGCGCTCAACAAGGTGACCAAGGACCGCTACCTGCCCACCGGGCCGGAACTGACGCAGTCCGCGCAGCTGATCGACATCGAGAGCGGCAAGATGACCATGCTGCTCGATTTCCCGACCATTGGGGAACCGCACTACGCACAGGCACTTCCCGCCGACATGATCATGAACAATTCGGTGAAGTACTATGAGCTGTCGGCCAACAAGAACCCCAACGCGATCAAGAGCGAGGCAGAGGCCCGTGTCGAGCGCAAGGGGAACGACGTGCACGTGTACATGTCGACCATCCGCACGCACTTCATGCCGGACAACATCGAGGGCGTGAAAGTGGGAGACACGGTGTACTTCCATGTCACCAACCTCGAGCAGGACTGGGACGTCCCGCATGGCTTCGCCATCATCGGCAACCAGAACTCCGAATTGCTGGTCATGCCGGGCCAGACGCGTACCATCGCGTGGCACCCTGGCAAGGAAGGTGTGTTCCCGTTCTACTGCACGGACTTCTGCTCGGCGCTCCACCAGGAGATGTCGGGATACGTCCGCGTTTCGCCCCGGGGATCGGGCACGCCGATCTCGTTCAACAAGCGGGGCTGACGGAGAGTGAACTGTCATGGCCGCCGGGGCACCACCCCGGCGGCCAACGACTGGATTCAACCAACAGAGGCAGACCATGAAAGCGCCGCAAAGAATATCCAGAATTTCCACGTTGGCGATGATCGCAACCGCGCTCCTGTTGCTGGGCGTGTTCGTCTTTCCGCTGTGGGTGATCCACCTGCAGGCTCCGCAGTATCCGCAGGGGCTCGGCATCCATATCTGGATCAACAAGATCGACGGCGCCGCCCCGCACGATCTGCAGAACATCAACGGGCTCAACCACTACATCGGCATGATGTCCATCGAACCGGGAGAAATTCCGGAGTTGCGTTTCATGCAGTACTTTGCCATCGGTCTCGCGTTCCTCGCGGCTCTGGTTGCCGCGCTCCGGCGCCGCTGGGCGCTGCTCGCGTGGGTGATCATTGCCGTGAGCCTGTCGGGGATCGGCCTGTATGACTTCTACCAGTGGGAATACAATTACGGGCACAATCTCAACCCCGAGGCCGCGATCAAGATAGAAGGCATGTCCTACCAGCCGCCCATGTTCGGGACCAAGCAGTTGCTGAACTTCCACACCACGGCATGGCCGGGCGTGGGAGGTATCCTCGCCATGCTCGGTGTTGGGCTGTCGGTACTGGCGCTGGGCTACGAGTTCGTCGTGCGCCCGCGCCGCGGCCAATCAGGCCCCGATCAGGCTCCACGGCCCGTCTCATCTCGTGCCGCCGCGCTGGTCTCGTTGGCCATGCTGGCGGTGCTCGCGTCGGGCTGCTCGAAGGAGCCCCTGGCGATCGCGTTCGGCACCGACGCCTGTGAGTATTGCGCGATGACCATCAGCAATGAGCGCTACGGCGCCGCCTTCGTCACCAGCCGGGGCCGCACTCACAAGTTCGACTCGGTCGAGTGCATGCTGCAGGCACAAATGCCCGGCGAGAAATTCGCGGATAGCAAGATCCACATGATGTACGCGGTTCCCTACGAATTCAAAGGCACGCTGCTCCCCATCGACAAGGTGATCTTCCTGGTATCCGAGGATATGCCGAGTCCGATGGGCGCCAATATCACTGCGTTCTCGTCCAAAGAGGACGCCGAGCATGTGCAGGAGATCAAGGGTGGAGAGATCATGGGCTTCGACGCACTCAAGGTCCATGCCACGCAGAAGGTACACAGCTAATGAGACCCGTGCGCGTGCTGTTCCCTCTGCTCGCGCTGATTGCGGCACTCACCGGATCGGTCCGTGCCGTCCCCGCAGCCACAATCCATGTGGGTGCGGACAGGAAGTGCAGCACCATCGCCTCCGCGTTGCTCATCGCCCAGAACGGCGACACCGTGCTCGTCTCCCCGGGCGTCTATATCGAGCACAACCTCGTGGTTGACCATCGCATTCTGCTGGCCGGCGCCGACCACCCCGTCATCGATGCACGCGACCAGGGTGAGATCATCACCGTCACCGCCAACGGCGCGGTGGTCCACGGGTTCACGCTCCGCAACGTGGGCACGTCATTCACCGAGGATTGCGCGGGTATCCGCCTGCGCGCCGTCAAGCACGTCGTCGTAGAGGACAACCGCCTGGAGAACGCATTCTTTGGGATCTACGTAGAGCATTCGGACAGCGTCACAATCCGGCGCAACATCCTGCGCGGGCCCCACACGCGTGAAACCACCACCGGCAACGGTATCCACCTGTGGTATTCCAAACACGCAACCATCGAAGACAACGACATTCAGGGGCACCGCGACGGTATCTACTTTGAGTTCGTGGAGGACAGCCAGGTGGCGCGCAACGTGAGCACCCACAACCTGCGGTACGGGTTGCACTTCATGTTCTCGCATCATGATTCCTACACCGATAACCGCTTTGCCAGCAACGGCGCGGGTGTGGCCGTGATGTACACGCACGATGTGATCATGCGCGGGAACGTCTTCGACGACAACTGGGGCATGAATGCCTACGGCCTGCTGCTCAAGGACATCAGCGACAGCGACATTCGCGACAACGAATTTCGCAATAACACGGTGGCCCTGTACATGGAAGGCTGCAACCGGATCAGCGCGCACCGCAACGAGTTCACCGACAACGGGTATGCCGTACGCGTCATGGCCAACTCGATGCAAAACACCTTCACCGACAACGATTTTCGCGCGAATGCTTTTGATGTGGTGACCAACAGCCGCCAGAGTTTCAATACATTTGACTCCAACTACTGGAGCGAATACCGCGGCTACGACCTCGACAAGGACGGCGTCGGCGACGTTCCTCACCGCCCGGTGCGTCTGTTTGCGCTGCTGGTGGAGAAAGCTCCCCCCGGGGTGGTTCTGCTGAAGAGCCTTTTTGTGACCCTGATCGACACGGCCGAACGCGTGATGCCGGTATTCACCCCGGAGACGCTCATCGACACCCACCCACGCATGCAACCGGAGCCGTTCCAGGCCACAGCCATGCACACGGAGGCAGCGCAGTGATCAAGATTCAACACCTTCACAAGGCCTTCGGCGAACTGGTCGTGCTGGACGACGTATCTCTGGAGATCCACCCCGGCAGTGTCACCGCGATCCTGGGGCCCAACGCATCCGGCAAGTCGACGCTGATCAAGTGCATCCTGGGACTGGTCCATCCCGATCGCGGGAAGATTCTGATCGACGACGTTTCCATCAGAGGCCAGTCCCACTACCGCACGAAGGTTGGCTACATGCCGCAGATCGCGCGCTTTCCCGAAAATCTCACCGTGGACGAGTTGTTCGCGATGGTGCGCGACCTGCGCGAGGACATCGTGGACGTGGATATTGAGCTCTTCGCGCGCTATGAACTGGGTGCAATCGGGACGAAGCGTCTGGGGACACTCTCGGGCGGCACTCGCCAGAAGATCGTGGCCGCGCTCGCATTCTTGTTTGTCCCCCGCATCCTCGTCCTGGATGAACCCACCGTCGGCCTCGATCCGGTATCGACGACCATTCTGAAGGACAAGGTCATCAAGGAACGCGCAGCCGGAAAAACCATCCTGCTTTCGTCCCACCTGGTCAACGAGGTGGAAGAGATGGCCGATCACATCGTTTATCTGCTGGACGGCAAACCGGTCTTCAACGGCACGATGGCCGAGGTCAAGGCGACCACCGCGGAGTCGCGGCTGGACCGCGCGCTGGTGCAGATCATGGAAAAGGCGAAGGGGGCCAGTCATGGGACACGCCGGTAAGATCCTCAAGTATGAGCTCCACAACATGGTGCGGAGCAAGTGGTTGGCCGGGATCGCGCTGATGCTGCTTGCCATGACCGAGATCCTGTTCCGCTTTGGTGGCGACGCCGGCAAGACCATCACCAGCCTCATGAACGTGGTGCTCGTCATCGTCCCGCTGGTGAGCGTGGTGCTGGGGACCATCTATTTTTACAACTCGCGCGAGTTCAATGAACTCCTGCTCGCCCAGCCGGTAACCCGTACCAGCATCTATCTCGGAAAACTGGTCGGCTTCTCAAGTGCGCTGTGTCTGGCCTTCGTCGTGGGGCTGGGACTGCCATTTCTGATCCACTCGTACGGGCTGCGCGAGTACGCGGGGCGGATTGCAACACTGCTGGCGGTGGGTTGCTGCTTCGTCATCATCTTCACATCACTTGCGTTCTACGCGGCCACCCGTTTTGAGGACCGCATCAAGGGACTTGGCGTCACGCTCGTGGCGTGGTTCATGCTTGCAGTCGTGTGGGATGGACTGATTCTCCTCTTCGTACACGTGTTCCGCGACTACCCGTATGAACCCGGGCTGTTGGGGCTTGTGTTCTTGAATCCCATCGATCTTGGCCGCATCGCCATTCTGCTGCAGCTCGATATCTCCGCGCTGATGGGATACACGGGCGCGGTGTTTCGGAACGTGTTTGGATCTCAGATGGGAACGCTGCTGACGGCGGGAGCGATGATCGTATACGCCGCCGTCCCGATTGCCTTTGGCCTGCGAACGTTCCGCCACAAGGACTTCTGATCCAAGCTATTGTTTGGGTTGCCTCTTACGGCGTCATTCATTATTATAGTGTGGTCCGGCAGACGCCGGACTCCGTAGGGTTCTGCCCGCCATTATCAGCCGATTGACCGTCGAACCGCCCGTTTTCCGACAACACCCGTCGCCAGGGCAGAAGGTTCGACTCCACCGTTGAAGTAGCCTGCCGCGTCAGTGGCCATTGCCCGGCGCTCGTCGACCGTACGCCGCCCCCAGCGGCGAAAGCCGAAAGGAGAACCGGATGATTCGGAAAGCCCGGATTGATCCCCGGAAGTATCGTGCGTTCACTCAGCGCGACATCGACCGGATCCCCCAGTTGCGTCACCTCGACGCCGACCAACGCCTGCGAATGAAAGCCGTCTCGGCCGTACTGCCCTTCCGCGTGAACGAGTATGTCCTGGATGAACTGATCGACTGGAATCACATTCCCGACGATCCCATGTTCCAGCTGACGTTCCCGCAGGAGGGCATGCTCGCCCGCCACGACCTCAACCGGATGGTCGACCTCCTGCGCGCGGAAGCGCCCGAGGAGAAGATCAAGCAGGCCGCGCGTGCGATTCAGATGGGCCTCAACCCACACCCCGCCGGGCAGATGGAACTCAACGTACCCCACCTGCACGGCACGCCGGTGCCCGGCCTCCAGCACAAGTATCGCGAGACCGTGCTCGTCTTCCCGAGCCAGGGACAGACCTGCCACGCGTACTGCACGTACTGTTTCCGCTGGGCGCAGTTCGTCGGTATCGACGACCTCAAGTTCGCCGCGCGCGAGACCGATTCGCTGGCCGCGTATCTGCGCGACCATTCCGAGGTGCAGAGCCTGCTCTTCACCGGCGGCGACCCGATGATCATGAAGACCGCGGTGATCCGCCGCTACGTGGAGCCGCTGCTCGAGCCGGAGTTCGACCACCTGGTGAGCATCCGCTTCGGCACCAAGGCCACCGCATACTGGCCGTACCGCTTCCTCACCGACCCCGACGCCGACGACCTGCTGCGCCTGTTCGAACAGATCCGCAGGGCCGGGCGGCACGTGGCGGTGATGGCGCACTGCAGCCATCCCCGGGAGCTCGAGACCCAGGTGGCGCAGGCAGCCATCCGGCGAATCGCATCCACGGGTGCGGTGGTGCGTTGCCAGGCGCCGCTGATCAAGCACGTCAACGACAACGCCGACGCGTGGTCGGACATGTGGCGTACCCAGGTGGCGCTGGGCGCGGTGCCGTACTACATGTTCGTGGAACGCGACACGGGCCCCAAGAACTACTTCGGGGTGCCGCTGGGCCGGGCGCTCGACATCTTCAGCGAGGCCTTCAGCAAGGTGTCCGGGCTGGCACGGACCGTGCGCGGACCATCGATGTCGGCCACGCCGGGCAAGGTGCTGGTGGACGGCGTGACCGAGGTCCACGGCGAGAAGGTGTTCGTGTTGAAGTTCCTGCAGTCGCGCGATCCCGCTTGGGCCAACAAGCCGTTCTTTGCTAAGTTCGACCCCGCAGCCACCTGGCTGACGGATCTGAAACCAGCGTTCGGAGAGTCCGAGTTCTTCTTTGAAAAGAAGATGGGAGAACTGAAGCGCCAACGGCGGATGCCCGCATGGGGCGAGGCACCCAGCAAGCGGCGCTCCCTGGTGCTCTTCGGCGCCGTGGAGTGGGAGTAGATGGCAATACCTCGACGCCGGCACACGGACCGCGCCCACGATGGCGCAGATGAAAATGCACCGGATATTCATCTCAATCTGAACGTCCGGGGAATGACACCGTCGGCCACGCTGGCCATTCAGGAAAAGTGCGCGCTCCTGCGCTCACAGCGGCGCGAAGTGTTCCGGCTCGGACTGGGACAGTCGCCGTTCCCGGTGCCGCGTCCCGTCGTCGAGGAACTCCAGGCCAACGCCCACCAGAAGGACTATCTCGCCGTGCGTGGACTGCCGGCGCTGCGCGAGGCGGTGGCCGAGTACCACATGCGCTCGCAGGGGGTCGCCCGCACCGCGGACGACGTGATCATCGGCCCCGGCTCCAAAGAGCTGATGTTCATCCTGCAGCTGGTCTACTACGGTGACATCGTGATCCCCAGCCCGGCGTGGGTGTCGTACGCGCCGCAGGCGCGGATTGTCGGCCGGCAGATCTGCTGGATACACACCAGCCGCGAAAACGGCTGGCGCCTCACGCCCGAGGATCTCGAGACCGTCTGCCGCGACGATCCCGACAAGCCGCGCATCGTCGTGCTCAACTATCCCAGCAACCCCACCGGTTGCTCGTACACCGACGAACAGCTGGAAGCGCTGGCCAAAGTCGCGCGCGATTACCGCGTGGTCATGCTGTCGGATGAGATTTACGGCGAGCTGGACTTCCACGGACGCCACACATCCATTGCACGCTACTATCCCGAGGGCACCATCATCTCCAGCGGACTGTCCAAGTGGTGCGGCGCGGGCGGCTGGCGCCTGGGCACCTTCACGTTCCCCGGAAACATGGACTGGCTGATCGACGCGATGGCGGCGGTGGCCAGCGAGACGTACACGTCCACCTCAGCACCCATCCAGTACGCCGCGGTGCGCGCGTTCAAGGGCGGACTCCGGATCGAAGAGTACCTGTGGATCTCGCGCCGCATCCTGGGCGCGCTGGGCATGTGGAGCGCTTCGAAACTCCGCGAGGCGGGCGCCCTGCTGCCCGATCCGACGGGCGGGTTCTATCTGTTCCCGGATTTCACGCCGCTGAGCCCAAGACTCGCAGAGCGCGGCATACGCACCAGCCGGCAGATGTGCGAGAAGCTCCTCGACGAAACCGGCGTGGCCGCACTCCCCGGCAGCGAGTTTGGCCGGCCGACCAACGAACTCACGATGCGCATCGCCTACGTCGACTTCGACGGCGCCCGGGCGCACTCGGCACTCTCGACCATGCCCAAGGGCGCCCCCGTGACCGAAGAGTTCATGCGCACCAACTGCGACCGCACCCTCCGGGCAATCGAACTACTCTGTGACTGGATGAAGGGGTAGGGGTCTCAGAATAAACCTCGTGGATATCTCATCCGAGAGGTGGTCACCGTTACAGCAACGGCACAAGTAGTTAGCCTGTTGTCTTCTTTGTCAGTGGGGAGTTCCCCCTTCCCGCAGTCATCTCAGGAGTGCAAGCAGCAAAAAGACCCCGCCAAGAAGGATTGCCAAGGTGCCTGCAACAT
>DASUGO010000069.1:0-13344 GCA_036273975.1 Candidatus Krumholzibacteriia bacterium | reverse complement strand
AATGAGTCGTTTGCCGACTGGCTGTCCGAGAAGATCGCGGTGAAGCTCTACCCGGACTCCGACCTCGAGACCAACTATGCGCAGGAGGTCAACCGGACGATGATCGGGGACGCGCGCCCGTCGACGACCCCGGTGCGCAAGGAGGTGGATTCCGGCAACGACGTCATGGAGGACGTCGGCCTCGCGTACGAGAAGGGGCGCACCATCCTGCGCATGACCGAGCAGTTCATCGGCGAGGACGCGTTCCAGCGCGGTGTGCGCCAGTACCTCAAGGATCATGCATGGGGCAACGCGGTTGGCACCGATCTGTTTGAGGCGCTCTCGCACGCGGCCGACCGCGATCTGCAACCGATGCTCTCGAGTTTCCTCGATCTGCCGGGCTTCCCGCTGGTGCGCGTCGAGGCCGGTGACGGAGGCATGTTGACCGTGTCGCAGAAACGCTTCCTCAACGCGGGCGTCGAGGCGCCCGCGTCCCTGTGGACAGCGCCGGTGCGGCTCAAGATTTCGGACGGTGAGAATGTGCAGACGCGCGTGGTTCTGCTCGACCGGGAGTCGAAGCGCGTGGAGACGGCGGGGAACGTCGACTGGGTGATGCCCGACGAGGGTGGGACCGGCTACTACCGCTGGATCGTGCCCGCGGACATGATGATGAAGATCGCGGCTGACCCCGAGAAGACGATGACGCCGCGCGAACGAGCCCGTTTCCTCGGCAACGCGCGCGCACTGCTGTCGGCGGGTGAGATCAGCGGTGACGAGTATCTGGCGCTGGCGGCTTCCTTCGCCAGTACACCCGAGGCTGATATTGTCGATGGCGTGATGGAGGACCTCGGCAGTCTGCACGCCGCGTTCGTCACCGACGACCTGGCCGAACCGTACGCCAACTACGTGCGCACCGCGCTGGGCCCGGCGCGCGAGCGCTACGGGATCGAGCCGCGTGCCGACGACAGCGAGGCCATCGCTGACATCCGGCCGGGGCTGATCCGCATGCTGGGCGACGACGGCCGCGATCCCGAGGTGCGTGCGTACTGCAAGACGATGGCGGAACGCTACGTGGCGGATCCATCGTCGGTGGATGCGACGATTGCGGGAGCGGTGCTCAATGTTGCCGCGGTGGATGGTACGCGTGAGCAGTATGAGTTGTACCGGAGCAAGTACGAGGCGGCCAAACTCCCCGCGGAAAAGAGCCGTTACCTGTCCGCGCTGAGCCATTTTGAGGATCCCGATCTACAGGACATGACGCTCGCGTACGCCCTGACCGACAAGGTGCGTCCCACCGAGACCTGGCAGCTCATCGGCGGTCTGTTTGCCACCGAAGCCGGGCGCGACAAAGTGTTCAACTGGTTGACGAAGAACTACGCCACGCTGGCCGGCCGCGTCCCGCCGGAGTTCGCGTCGTACTTTCCGTACTTCGTGAGTGGCTGTTCCGAACAGCGTCTCGAAGCCGCGCGCAGGTTCTTTGCCGATCCGGCGCACCAGGTGGACGGCACGGAGGCGTCGCTGGCCAAGGTCGGTGACCAGATTGGCGACTGTGTGAATCTGCGCGAGCGCGAGGGTGCCGCCGTGGCCGCCTATCTGCGCGATCTTCCGACCGCACCCTGAGGGTGACTGGAGGCCGCATGGTGTGGTAATTCTGGGTGCGAGAAATCGATCGGGCCCGCGAGTGGGGCTCGATACACCCGCCGAAGTCCGTTTCCGGCCGCGAAGCGCGTTCGGCGATCTTCCCGAGAAAGGGGTTCACGATGACGCGCGGGGATCGTCCGCTTCGCATCGCAGTCGTTGGCAGCGGTCCGAGTGGCTTCTACGCCGCTGAGGCGCTGCTGGCCGGTGACATTCCAGCCCAGGTCGACATGTTCGACGTGCTGCCGGCACCATTCGGGCTGGTCCGCTACGGGGTTGCCCCCGACCATCCCAAGATCAAGAACATCATCTCCCGCTACGAAAAAACCGCGGCGCTGCCGGGCTTTGCGTTCTTCGGCAACGTCGAGGTTGGCCGGGACATCAGCATTGCCGAACTGCGCCGCTTCTACGACGCGGTCCTGTTTGCGTCGGGCGCCCAGACCGACCGCCGTCTCGGGATTCCGGGCGAGGATCTGCCGGGGAGCTATACCGCGACCGAATTCGTCGCGTGGTACAACGGGCACCCTGCTTATCGCGATCACAAATTTGACCTGTCGCACGAGTGTGCGATCGTCGTCGGGCAGGGGAACGTCGCCATGGATGTCGCGCGTATTCTCTGCAAAACGGTGGACGAGTTGAAGCACACCGATATCGCCGCGCACGCGCTGGACGCGCTGGCGGAGTCCCGCGTGCGCGAGGTGCGCATGGTGGGCCGGCGGGGACCGGTGCAGGCGGCGTTCACGCCTCCGGAGCTGAAGGAGCTGGGGGAACTCTCCGACTGCGACATCGTCGTGGATCCCGCGGAACTGGAACTCAACGACGCGAGCCGTGCCGAGCTCGAGGTGTTGAAGTGGCGCGATTCGATCAAGAACTATGAGTTGCTGACGCAGTTCGTCTCCCGCCCGCCGGCCGGTAAGGCACGCCGGCTTTTGATTCAGTTTTACCGTAGCCCGCGTGAGTTGGTGGGTGGAGACCATCTCGACGGCGTAGTGATGGAGCGCAATGCGCTCAGTGGCGAGGCCGGTGCGCAGAAAGCCCGCGGCACCGGCGCCACCGAGTTGGTGCCATGCGGCGTCGTGTTCCGGAGCGTGGGGTACCGCGGCGTCCCCATCGACGGTATTCCGTTCGACGAGAAAGCCGGTGTCTTTCCGAATGTCGCGGGGCGCGTCATGAACGACGGCGCCGTTGTCCCCGGTCTGTATGTGGCCGGCTGGATCAAGCGCGGCCCCTCGGGCATCATTGGCACCAACAAGCCGGACAGTTTTGAAACCGTAAAGCACCTGATCGCCGACGCGCCGGAACTCCCGTCATGCGAAGAGCCGTCCCGCGCCGCGCTGCAGGCGCTGCTGAAATCGCGCAACGTGCACGTGGTCACCTACGACGACTGGAAGCGCATTGATGCCGCGGAAGTCGCCCGGGGCGGCGCCAGCGGGAAACCCCGCGAGAAGTTCGTAAGGGTAAAAGAAATGCTCGATTCACTGGAGGAGCGGTAATGCGTATTCGCAACGTGGTGACCATCGCGATCGTCGCTCTGCTGGGCGGGTATGTGATCGGCGCCGCCGAGGGTGAACTCCCGTTCAGCAAGGACGACATCGCGGCCGCGGAGAAGCTGATCGGGCTGGAGTTCACCGACGCGGAACGCGACTCGATGCAGGGTGATCTGGCCGACTATCACGAGGCCTATGCGGCCATGCGGTCCACGGATATCCCCAACTCGCTCCCGCCCGCCCTCGTGCTGCACATCGCGTCTTTGCCGCCACAGGATGGGGCAGCGCCGGTCTGGAGCAAGGCGAAGAAGGTGAAGCGTCCCGAGAACCTGGAGGACGTCGCGTTCTGGCCGGTGCGCGACCTCGGGGAGCTGATCCGGACGAAGCAGGTGACGTCGGTCGAACTCACGACGATGTATCTCGACCGGCTGAAGAAGTACGGACCAACGCTCGAGTGTGTGGTCAGCCTCACCGAGGAGCGCGCGCTGGAAGCCGCGCGTCGCGCGGACGCGGAGATCGCGAAGGGAAAATATCGCGGTCCGCTGCACGGCATCCCGTACGGCGCCAAGGATCTGCTCGCCGTGGAGGGGACGAAGACCACCTGGGGCGCGATGCCGTACAAGGACCAGGTCATCGACGACACCGCGACTGTGATTCGCAAGCTCGACGAGGCCGGTGCGGTGCTCGTTGCAAAGACAACGCTCGGTGCGCTCGCATGGGGCGACGTGTGGTTCGGCGGGATGACACGCAACCCGTGGAACACCGAGAAGGGGTCGAGCGGCTCGTCGGCGGGTTCGGCCTCCGCGACCGCGGCGGGACTGGTGGCGTTCGCGATCGGCACCGAGACGTGGGGATCCATTGTATCGCCGTCGACCGTTTGCGGCGACACCGGGCTGCGGCCGACATTCGGGCGCGTGAGCCGCGCGGGCGCGATGGCGCTCTCGTGGTCAATGGACAAGATCGGGCCGATCTGCCGTTCCGTGGAGGACTGCGCGATCGTGTTCAATACCATCCGTGGCGCTGACGGAATCGACCCGGCCGTGCAGGATGGCTCGTTCTCATATCGTCCTGACGCGATGCTCAAAGACATCCGCATCGGGTACGTGAAGTCGATGTTCGACGAAGACTACCCCAACCACGAGCGCGACGCGGCCACGCTCGACAAGCTGCGCGAGCTGGGTGCCAGGCTCGAACCCATCGAGCTGCCCGCGATCGACGTGTCGCCGCTCGCCTGCGTCCTGAGTGCGGAGGCCGCCGCCGCGTTCGACGAACTCACGCGCAGCAACCGCGACGACCTGCTGGTGCGGCAGATCCGGAACGCCTGGCCGAATACGTTCCGCGCCGCGCGCTTCATCCCCGCGGTGGAGTACATTCAGGCCAATCGTATTCGAACCCGGGTCATGCAGGAGATGGAGAAGCTGCCGGTCGACGTCTACCTGACGCCGACCTTCGGTGGCGACAACCTGCTGCTCACCAATCTGACCGGCCACCCGTGCGTGGTGCTGCCCAACGGCTTCGACGAGGACGGCGAGCCCACGAGCATCACCTTCATGGGCCGGCTCTACGCGGACGCGACCGTGCTCGAAGTCGCGAAGGCGTATCAGGACGCCACCGGCTTCCACACCCAGCATCCGCCGAAGTTTCGCTAGCGGGTGGCGCCGGCGAGCAGGCGCGTGACGATTGCCAGATGGTGGTCGTCGTGCTCGGCGACGAAGAAGCACAGGTCGATCAGCCGCATCGGGCGTCGCAGGCGCGGGTGCAGCGCGCCCCGGGACACGTCGGCGTCGGTTACTCCGTCCAGCAGCGCGACGAGGTTGTTGCGCGCGACCCGGAGCTCGGCGCCGATGGCCACCACGGAACGGGCGTTGTGTCCGGCGGCGTAGGTTCGGCCATTGGACATGTCCGCCGCCGACAACTCCTTCGCGCCGGCCAGAATCTCCCGCGCGCGCGCCAGCCACAGTGGTTCCAGATCCAGCAGATGACCGATATTCTCCTGCGCCGACCAGGCGTCCCCGGCGCGTGCGGTCAAGATGGGTTCGGGCACGTAGCGCACGGCCGCCTCGACGCGCGCCGGCGTCCCCCGCAGCCGTTCGACGATGGCGGGGTATTCGCCCGCGGGCGGCGCGTACGCGAACGTCCGCACGAGCCACTGCGACATTGCTTGCATGTCAGGTCCTTTCGTTCGTAGCTTCCTCAGCATAGGACTCCACGTGCCGCCCGTCCATGCTGGAAGCCGGGGCGGGGAAGGTCGATCCATGAACATTCTCGTTACCGGGGCGACCGGCTATGTCGGCGGAAGGCTGGTGCCGGCATTGCTGGACGCCGGACATCGGGTCCGCTGTCTTGTGCGCGACCCGGCCCGTCTGACCGGACGGCCGTGGGGCGCGCGCGTTGAAATGCTCGAAGGTGACGTGCTGGGTGGGAACACGCTCGCGCCCGCGATGGCCGGAGTCGACGCGCTCTACTATCTCGTGCACAGCATGGGAAGCGGGGATGGCTTCCACGATCGCGATCTGCGCGCCGCGCGCAACGTGGGTGCGGCGGCCGCCGCGGGTGGTGTGCGGCGCATCGTCTATCTCGGCGGACTGGGACAGCCGTCTGCCGACCTCTCACCCCATCTGCGATCGCGCCAGGAAACGGGCGTGGCGCTGGCGGAGGCGGGTGTTCCAGTGACGGAGTTCCGCGCCGCGGTTATCGTCGGGTCGGGCAGTCTGTCATTTGAGATGATCCGCTACCTCGCGGAACGTGTCCCGGTGATGATCTGTCCGCGGTGGGTCTACACGCGCACGCAGCCGATCGCCATCGACGACGTGATCGCGTATCTGCTCGCGATTCTCCCGCGCCAGGACATTCCGGCCGGCGTCATCGAAATCGGCGGAGCGGATGTCGTGACCTACGGTGAGATGATGACCGGTTATGCACGCGCACGGGGCCTGAGACGCCTGCTGCTCCCCGTGCCGGTGCTCACGCCGCGGCTGTCGTCGTACTGGGTGCACATCGTCACCCCGGTACCGTCCGCAATCGCCGAACCGTTGATCGAGGGACTGCGCAGTGAGGTGGTCGTGCATGACGACCGCGCCCGGCGGCTGTTTCCCGCCATCACGCCGGCGGGCTACGATCATGCGGTGCGGCGGGCGCTCGCGCAACTCGACGCCAACGCGGTCGAGACGTCGTGGAGCGATGCGCTGATGAGCACGCAGGGTGACCGCCGGCCGCTGGTGCTGTCGACGCGCGAGGGGATGATCATCGAGCGGCGGGAGCGGTCGGTCGGCGCGGCGCCGGCTGTGGTCTACCGGGCATTCGCCGCGCTCGGTGGGGAACGCGGGTGGCTGTTCTGGAACTGGGCGTGGCACGTGCGCGGGGCGCTGGACCGCGTGCTCGGGGGCGTGGGCATGCGGCGCGGACGGCGCGACCCGCTGGATGTGCGCGTGGGTGATGCGCTGGACTTCTGGCGGGTGGAAGCCGTGGAGCCGGGGCGCCTCTTGCGCCTGCGCGCGGAGATGAAGGTTCCGGGACGTGCCTGGCTGGAGTTCGAGGCCACGCCGGAAGGGGACGGCACGCGCCTGGTACAGACGGCGTTGTTCGCGCCGCGTGGCCTGGGTGGTCTGCTCTACTGGTACGTCCTCTATCCTGTGCACCGGATTATCTTTCGCGGACTGATCGAACAGCTTGCCGCCGCATCACGCGGGCGCTAGTCTATCGGCACTCGTGACTGTCCTCTCCGTAACCGCGCTTACCAACTTTCTACTCGCGTGCGAGGTGTTTCTGTTTGCGGGAATGTTGCTCCAGCGCCCGAAGCAGCGCTATTCTGCCGCCTGGTTCTGGTGTGGCGTTTTCGTGCTGCTGGGATTCTCCGCGCTGCTGGGCGGGATCGATCACGGCTTCTTTGAGGCGCAGGGGCTCCCCCGCTACGTCCTGCAGCGCGGCAACTGGCTGGTGATCGGGCTGGTGAGTTTCTGCATGTTGATGACCACGGCCGAGCATTTCTTCGTGCCGCGCGCGCGGCGCATCGTCGCCGTTGTTGGTGCCGTACAACTGCTGGCCTACACGGTTGCCATCTACGCTGCCGGGAGCTTCGCGCTGGTGATCGTGAACTACGTTCCGGTACTGGGGTTGCTGCTCGTGATGAGCGTGCGCGAGACGCGTCGGGGGAGCGGGTCGGCCGCACTGGCAGCGGGTCTCGTGGTCATGCTGCTCGCGTCCGCCATTCAGGCACTGCACGTGGACAGATTTTCCCCATTGAACGCCAGCGGACTCTACCACGTGGTCCTGATGGCCGGCGTGGTGTTTCTGTACCGCGGTGGGGTGCACCTGCGGACCGTGCGCGACCGCCCATAGAGATCCGCTTGCGGCGGCGTTGCGCCGGCGGTACTCTCGCGGGACTTGCAGGAGGTTGACACCTTGGCCGATGCCCTTGTGTGGCACCGCCTTCAGTTTGCGTTCACGGCGGTTTACCACTACATCTTTCCACAGCTCACGATGGGGCTGGCGTTCTTGATCGTAATCATGAAGTGGCGTTCGCTTCGTGGTGACGAACGCTGGAACGACGCCGCGCGTTTCTGGATTCGAATATTCGGGCTGAACTTCGCCGTCGGGGTCGTGACCGGCATTCCGATGGAGTTTCAGTTCGGCACCAACTGGGCCCGCTTCACCAGCTACGCGGGCAAGGTGGTGGGGCACACGCTCGGGATGGAGGGGCTGCTTGCCTTTTTCCTGGAATCCAGCTTCATCGCGATCCTGGTCTGGGGCGAACGGCGCGTGAGCCGGCGCGTACACTATCTCGCGGCGATCGCGCTGTGGGTGGGGAGCTGGCTGTCGGGCTATTTCATCGTCACGACCAACGCTTTCCTGCAGCGGCCGGTCGGATACGAATTCGCGGCGGATGGCACGCTGCGGTTGGGGGACTTCGGCGCGTTCATCACCAATCCGTGGGCCATCGCCCAGTACGCGCACACCATTATGGCGTCTGTCGTCACCGCTTCCTTCGTCGTCGCCGCGACCGGGGCCTATTACCTGCTGCGCGGCGAGCACCTGGAAACCGCCCGCCGCTTTGTGCGCCTCGGGGTCATCGTCGGTGCGGCGTCCAGCCTGCTGGTGGCGTTTCCGACCGGCGACATGCAGGCGAAGCTGGTCGCGCGCTACCAGCCGGTATCGCTTGCGGCCATGGAGGGACGCTTTGAGAGCGGTCCGATGGCGGAGATCACGCTGATCGGCCAGCCGAACGTGCCCGGCCGCCGTCTCGACAACCCGGTGCAGGTGCCGGGGGCATTGAGTTTTCTCGCATACGGCACGTTCCACAGCGACGTCGCGGGTCTGAACGAGTTTCCGGAACAGGACTGGCCCGACAACATCGAGCTGCTCTATTACGCGTTCCACGTCATGGCGGGTCTCGGGACCATCATGATCGGCGTCATGCTGGTTGCACTCTTGCTCGCCTGGCGCCACCGTCTGGCGGGGACGCGCTGGATGCTGTGGTTGCTGATGCTGATGTTTCCGGCGCCGTACATCGCGAACACGGCTGGGTGGCTGACCACGGAACTCGGGCGACAGCCGTGGGTCGTCTACGGGCTGCTGCGCACCGTGGACGCCTCGAGCACCCTCGTGCACTCGGGAACCGCGCTGTTCACGCTCATCGGTTTCTGCGGCATGTATTTCGTGCTGGGCGTACTGTTTCTGTTCCTCGTCGCGCGGGAAGTCGTCCACGGGCCGGTTCCGGCCGCGGAGGGTGGACATGGTTGAGTTGTGGTTCGGCATCGTCTCGGTGATGCTCACGATGTACGTGGTCATGGATGGCTTCGACCTGGGGGCGGGTGTCCTGCATCTGCTGGTCGCACGCAGCAACGAGGAGCGCCGGCAGGTGCTGGCGGCCATCGGCCCGTACTGGGACGCCAACGAGGTGTGGCTGCTGGCGACCGGCGGGGCCTTGTTCGTCGCCTTCCCACGCGTGCTCGCATCGGGGCTCTCCGGTTTCTATTTTGCGATCTTCCTGGTGCTGTGGTGTCTCATCTTGCGCGGGGTGTCGATCGAATTCCGCGGCCACGTCGACTCGACGTTGTGGCGTGCCTTCTGGGATTCGGTTTTCGCGCTCGGGAGCACGCTCTTGTGCGTGTTCTTCGGTTGCGCGCTCGGCAATCTGCTGCGCGGTCTGCCGCTGAATGCGGAGGGCTGGTTCAGCCTGCCGCTGTTCACGGATTTCTCAACCCGCTCCCCGGTCGGTATCCTGGACTGGTTCACCGTGCTCGTCGGCGTATTTGCGCTGATTGCGCTGGTCATGCAGGGCGGAACTTACCTGGCGTGGAAGACCGATGGCCCGGTCATGCAACGCAGCGGCCGGTTGGCGGCAGGGGCTGCCGGCGTGCTGTGCGGGCTCTGGCCGGTGATGACAATTCTTACGCTGCGAACAAGTCCGCAGATGTTTGCACAGTTTGCCACCCGTCCGTTGGCGTGGGTATGCGCGTTGCTGGCTGCCGTGGGGCTCGTGGCCGTGCTGGCCGCGGTGCGCAGACGGTCATATCGCGGCGCGTTTCTGGGTTCGTCCGCGTTTCTGGTGGGACTGATGGCCGCCACGGCCACGGCGGTGTTTCCGGTGATGCTGCGTTCGGTGGGGGGACAGGGCGATTCGCTGACGGCGTTCAACGCGGGCAACGACCCGAGCGGACTCAGGACGGCGCTGGGCTGGTGGACCATCGGCATTCCGCTGGTGGTGGCGTACTTCGTGGTTCAGTTCCGTGTCCACGCGGGCAAGGTCACGGTGCCGCGTGAGGGGGAGGGGTATTGATCGCAATGGTCCCGGTGCGACGACTAGTGAAAATCGCGGCTGCGGGCGCCGGCGGGCGCACGTAGCGAGTCCGGCTCCCACAGCGATTCCGCGACCACGTGCACCACACCGGATTCGCGCTGGATCTTGCCCGTCACACCCAGGAACGACGACGTCTTCGCGAGCAGGGCGTACCGGCTGAAGACGTCCTTCCACAGCACGATATTCACGAAACCCGTTTCGTCTTCCATGGTCATGAATACGACGCCCTTCGCCGTCGACGGACGCTGCCGGACGATCACCAGCCCCGCGTAGCGCACGCGGCGGCCGTTGGGGAGCGCGTTGACGCCGCGTGCGTCGGGAAGTCCCCGCGCGATGAGCCGGGCGCGCATCGCACCCAGCGGATGCCCGTGGGTGCTGTGCCCGCTGGCTTCATAGTCCCAGACGACCGTTTCCAGATGCGACAGCCCGTCGAAGGTGACGTCCCGCTCTCCGCCCGCCATCTCGATGGGGGAGTTCTCCTGCGCGCCGCGTGCCTGCCACAGTGCGTCGCGACGCCCGTTCGCGCCGGCGATGAGCGCGTCGAACGCACCTGCCTCCGCGAGTTTCGTCCGGGCGCGTTCATCCAGCGCTGCGCGGTTGACGACATCCGTTACCGAGTGGAAGGCGTGATCGTTGCGCGCGGCAAGAATGCGTTCGCCGATGGCGGCGGCGAGTCCCCTGACGTAACGCAGGCCCATGCGCACCGCAAACGGACGCACTCCTGCGTCACCGGGGTGGCGCCGCGCGAGCGCTGCCAGCGAACCTTCCACGCGCTCCAGTGTGCAGTCCCACATGCTTGCCTGGACGCAGATGGGCAGCACCGGGAGGCCGTGACGGCTGGCGTCCTCGATGAGGGTGGCGGGGGTGTAGAACCCCATCGGCTGCGCGTTCAACAGCGCGCAGGTGAAAACGTCGGGGTAGTGGCACTTGAGCCACGCGGACACGTAGGCAATCAGCGCAAAGCTAGCGGCGTGACTCTCGGGAAAACCATAGTCGCCGAAGCCGCGGATCTGTTCGAACACGCGTTCGGCGAATTCCTCCTCGATGCCTTTGGCGCGCATGCGCGACACCAGTTTTTCCCGGTGCCTCTCCAGCCGTCCGCTCCGCCGCCACGCCGCCATGTCTCGGCGCAGCTGGTCGGCTTCACCCGGGGTGTAGTCCGCGGCGACCACCGCGAGCTTCATCACCTGTTCTTGAAACAGCGGGATCCCGAGGGTTTTCTTGAGGACCGGCTCGAGGCTGGGGTGCGGGTAAACGACGGCTTCTTCGCCGTTGCGACGGCGCAGGTACGGGTGCACCATCCCGCCCGTAATGGGGCCGGGTCTCACGATGCTAACTTCAATAACGATATCGTAGTAATTGCGCGGCTTCAAGCGGGGCAGCATGGCCATCTGGGCCCGGCTCTCAATCTGAAACGTCCCCACGGTGTCGGCGCGGCGGATCATCGCATAGGTGGGCTCGTCGTCGGCCGGGACGGCCGCCATCGTGAGCTGACGCCCGTGGTGGGTGGCAAGCAGGTCGAACGCGCGGTTGACGACGGTCAGCATGCCAAGCCCCAGCAGGTCCACCTTGAACAGGCCGATGGACTCCAGGTCGTCCTTGTCCCACTGGATCACGGTGCGCCCCGGCATGGTGGCGTTCTCGATGGGAACGAGGTCGCGCACCGGCTCGTGCCCGAGCAGAAAGCCGCCCGGGTGCACCGACAGGTGGCGCGGGAAGTCCTGGATCTCCGCCGTCAGGCGCACCAGATGGCGGTGCGTGGGTGTGTCGATGTCGAAGCCCGCGCTCGCCAGCGACGCCGCTGTGACGTCGTCGTGGTGTGAGAGCAGCCGCGCGACGCGGTCGATGGTGGTGTCGGGGACGCCCAGCACCTTCCCCACCTCGCGCACCGCGGACCGCGCGCGGTAACGCACCACGTTGGCGACCATCGCCGCGTGCGTGCGGCCGTACTTGCCATACACCCATTGGATCACTTCCTCGCGGCGGTTGTGTTCGATGTCGAGGTCGATGTCGGGTGGCTCGGCGCGTTCTCTGGAAATGAATCGCTCGAACAGCAACCCCATTTGCACCGGGTCGATGGCGGTGATGCCAAGGCAGTAACACACCGCGGAATTCGCCGCCGAACCGCGCCCCTGGCAGAGGATGTTGCTCGCGCGGCAGAAGCGCACGATTTCGTGCATGGTGAGAAAGTAACCCTCGTACTCGAGCTCGCGGATGATCTGGAGTTCCTTCTCCACTTGCGCCGTGGTCTCCAGGGGAATGCCGGCGGGGAACTGCTCGCGCGGATAGCGTCCCCGTGCACCCTCCAGGGTGAGGTGACGGAGGTGGTCGAAGGCGCTGCTCCCGTCCGGCAACGCCTCCAGCGGGTAGCGGTAACGGATCTCGGACAATGAGAACGTGCAGCGCGCGGCGACTTCCTCGGTGCGCGTCACCGATGCGGGGTCGTCCTCAAACAGCACGCCGAACGCGTAGGGCGACTTGAGGGCATGTTCCGCGTTGGGGCGCGTGATGCGGCCGGCGCCGGACAAGGGAACCCCGTGGCGGATGCAGGTGAGCACATCCTGCAGGTCGCGGCGCGCGCGTGTGTGGTAGAGCACCTCGACGCCCGCCACGGTGGGGATGCGAAAACGTGCCGCGCGCTCGCGCAGTCGCTTCTCGCCACCGACGTCCTCCGCGCGCCGGTGGCGTGTCACGAGCGCGTAGAGACGGTCGCCGAAGGCATGTTTAAGGTCGCGCGCGACGAACACCGGGTCGGTGGCGCCTGCAATCAGGCTTCCGTCACCACCCCACAACGCGAGCAGTCCTTCTGCGCGCGCGTATATTTCGCTCCAGCGCACCACGCTCTCGCCCTTGGGGGAGCGAAGCCGCGCGTCGGAAATGAGGTTGCACAGGTTCGCGTAGCCGCGCCGGTCCGCGGCGAGCAGCACGATGTGAGAGCCGTCCTCGGTGGTCAGCTGGGACCCGGCGATGAGGTGGACGCCGAGTTCGCGCGCCTTGACGAATGCGCGCACCAGCCCGTAGACGCCGTCGCGGTCGGTGAGCGCGAGCGAGCGGATGCCCACCCGCGCCGCTTCCTCCATCAACTCGTCCGGGTGGCTGGCTCCTTCGAGAAAGGAGAAGTTGGACTTGCACCACAGCGGGGCGTACCCTGCGAGGGAGGAGAAGCGGTTCATGGCCGCGCAAGAGTAACAGACAAATGTCTGTTGTGCAAGGAGGAGATATGAATTCCGCGTTGCAGGGCAAGGTGGGACTCGTGACCGGCGCCGGGTCGGGGATCGGCCGCGCGTGCGCACTGGCGATGGCGCGCGCGGGTGCAAAGGTCGTCGTGTCGGACGTTGCTCCCGCCGGCGGGGAAGAAACCGTCGCGCTGATCGAAGGGCTCGGCGGCGAGGCGGTCTTCACCCGCTGTGACGTATCCAAAGCCGCCGACGTCGACGCGCT
>DASUGO010000068.1:0-8311 GCA_036273975.1 Candidatus Krumholzibacteriia bacterium | reverse complement strand
GTGGCGCTGATCGTCGAGTTGCGCTCCGGCGACCCCACCCGCGTCGCGGCGGCGCTGCGCGCCACACGCACGATGAGCCCGGCGGTCGCGTCGCAGGTGGTTTCGCTGCTGGCGTGGGATCAAGTCACCGGATGGGCGTCGCGCGCTTTGTCGAAGGCGGCTCCGTCAATCACCGGGCAGTTGATCGACCGCCTGCTCGACCCCGCCGAAGACTTCGCAATCCGCCGTCGCATTCCTCGCATTCTCGCCACGTGCCACACGCCGCGTGCGTTCGACGGTCTGGTCGCGGCACTGGATGACCCGCGTTTCGAAGTTCGCTACCAGTCCGGCCGCGCACTCGCCCGCATCCACGCGCAGATTCCGGCGGTACCGCTGAGCCACGCGGTGGTGTACGCCGCGGTGGCGCGGGAAACGCGCGTCGGCAAACCGCTGTGGCAGGACCAGCGGCTGCTCGACGAACCGTCCGAGAACGACGCCAACCCGGTGATCGACGAGGCGCTGCGGTTGCGCGCCAACCGAAGCGTCGAGCATGTGTTTACGTTGTTGTCGCTGGTGCTGCCGCGCGAGCCGCTGCAGATTGCGTTCAAGGGGCTTCTCACCGATGACAGCGTGCTGCGAGGCACCAGCCTCGAGTATCTCGAGAGTGTGCTGCCCGGTGCCGTGTGGCAGGGGATGCGGCCGCTCCTGGAAGACCGGCGAACGACGACGACGCCACCCCGATCCAGCGCGGAGATACTCGAAGTACTGATGCGCTCCAGCGCCTCCATCGACCTCAAACTCACGCCCGGCCGGCCTCCCGGACCCACCCGTCAGGATTAGAGCCCCCCTTTTCCTTTGCCACGAGCGGTCACATTCCGTACACTGTCAGCACGCGCCCGGGACGCCAGAAACGTCCCATCCGGCCCGATATCCCTGCGACATTATTTTTCAAAGGAGCATGCTGAATGGCGAGAAAGACCAACTACGGATTCGAGAAGCGACAGAAGGAAGAGAAGCGCCGCAAGAAAAAAGAAGCCAAGCTCGAGAAGAAGCGTGCCGCCAAGCTCGGCGTTACCGACGAGACGGCGCCCGTCGACGGCGAAGTTGACGCGGCGGCCGAAGACGAAGAGACCTCCGGCGACGACGAAGAAGCCCGGCAAACCGCCGGGTAAACCGTCCGCCGAAATCGCAACCCAATCGTCCGCATCCTCGCCCGGGCTCCCCGGCCCCGTCGTCTGTGTGTTATAGTTGGCACCTCTGTCAAGGTCCGGTGGCCGATCTCATCGCGTGACTGTCCTGTACGCCTCCTTCGCCCCCGCCGGTGCCGATGCCGTTGCAGTTCACCGCTCACATTGGGGGTCGCCTGATGTCGCATCTGCTACGTCGAATCGCGCATGTGGTTCTGTGTGTGTTCGTCCTCAGTCTGTCGTTCCTGTCCACTTCCATTGAACCCGCCCGCGCCCAGCTCACGATGATGGAGCCCGGCTTCACCGTCACCAACCTCGGGTCGGCCTCCAGCGCAAAGCAGGTGGAGTGCAGCCCGGGCGGCGTGTGGGGCAACTACGTCTACATGGCCGCGAGCGTGTACAACATCATCGAGCGTATGGACTACGCGGACGTGTCCTCGTTGTTTGCCACGATGCCTTTCAACGCGTTCCCGGTGGGACTCGCGTTCGGCCCCGGTCCAGCGAACAACTTTGGCGACTTCATCTATGTCGCCGACTACGGCACGTCGACCATCGAAAAGGTCGACCCGGCCGGCGTTGTGACGCCGTTCACGACACTCTCGCTCGCCACGTCGACCACGTTCGATCCGACCGGCGCCTACAGCACCGACTTGTTTGCCGTCACCGGCTACTCGGGCCCCATCTACACGGTGGACCCGTCCGGCGTCGCGACGGTATTCGCCGCGGTGCCGTCGCTATACATCAAGTTCGGGCCCGGTGGCGCATGGGGCACGGGGATGTACTCCACGTCGCAGTCGGCGGTGGGCTACGTAAAGGTCGACGCGCTCGGGAACGCCACCAACTTCTGCACCGGATTCACGAACCCGGAGGGTTTCGACTGGGCGACGGGCACGCTCTTCATGGGCGACATGTTTGCGGCCGACGTTTCCACCAGCGAAGTCTGGCGGATCAAGGACGACGGTACGCGCACGCTGTTCGCCTCCATGCCGACCGCGGCCGACGTCGCATTCTGTAACGGCGCGATGTATCTGGTGAGCTTCCACGGCGAGTGCTACAAGGTCACCGAGGAGCAGCCGGTGTCGGTTGCGTTCCAGCGGGCCACGGCGACCGTCGTCGACGGCGGTGTCCAGCTGCACTGGAACGTCATCGCCGACGAGTCCATCGAGGGCTTCGACGTTCAGCGCGCCGCGGCGGGCGTTGCGATTCCGGCGTCGATTCTCGGCGAGAGCGACCTGCCGGCGGCTGCAACCGGTTACCTGGACACCGAGGTGCTTCCCGGCACCGAGTACCGCTATGTCGTCGTGGCAGTCACAAAGGACGGCGAGTATCGCTCGGCTCCCATCACCGCCACGGTCCCGGCAACCGTCTTCTCCGCCCGGAGCTACCCGAACCCGTTCAACCCGGCCACGACCATCGAGTACACGCTGTCCCAGCCGGACCACGTGACGCTGGCCATCTACGACGTGGAGGGCGGGCTGGTCAGGACGCTGGAAACGGGTTCGCGCGACGTCGGAACCCACACCCGGGAATGGAACGGGACCGACGCGAACGGCAACCCCGTGGCCAGCGGCACCTACTTCTACCGCCTGACCGCGGGCAACCGGACCCTGTCCCACAAGGTCGTCCTGCTGAAGTAACGGGCAGACAACGCCATAGCCCGGTTTCAAATTGCGAAGCCCTCCGGCCCGGGTGCCGGGGGGCTTCGTCACACCCGGCACCTCCGGAAACGGGCGCCGGTGCGGCACGGCGCCCCCTCTCAGAACCGATTTCGAGCCCGCCGGGGCGCTTGGTTCGGAATTTGCACGCAGGCCATGGAGCCATCTCCGGCGGACAACTTTTTACCACTCGTTGGCCAGCGTGAAGCCAAGAGGTGATCTTGTGGAAACGCTCATTATGGACGAAGTCAAGTCGCTCACCGAAACGGTCGCCGAGGTCGCCAGCCAGGCGCCCGAACCGGCCGCGGCCATCAACGCCGCCCGGGACAACGCGGAAGAAATCCACGAACTCCTGCGCCTGAAGCAGAGCCGCCGCATGGACGGCAATCGCATCCCATGCCCGAGTTGCACGGTGCCGGTTGAAATCACGATCAACCGCTGCCCGTTCTGTGAGTCGGACATCGCCGGTGAAGCCGCGCTCGCGCGCGAGACCACGCGCCGCCTGCGCGAAATCTCCGGCGAACTCGACCTGGCGCACGCCCGGCTCACCGCGGAGCCCCCGAAACCGAGGGGTTTCTTCGAGCGCCTCGCGTGCGTGTTCAAGGGCGACCCGGAGCCGGATCCGAACGCCAACAGGATCGACCCGTTTGCCCGGCGCCTGTTGACCAACATCACACGCGGTGATTCGCTCAAGGTGCTCGACGAGAACGGACCGTGGTTGAAGATCAAGACGGCGTCTGGTGACATCGGCTGGGTCTATTCGACGGTCCGCAGCGAGAACGTCGGCCTGTAGAAAACGTCCGCCTTCCTGCTATCATCGCGGCGATGACCATTCGCCGTTGTTGCCTGCTGCTCATTCTCGCGCTCGGTCCGATCACGGCCGCCCACGGGGTCACGCCGCTGCGCGTGCCACCCGCGGCGCGCATCGTCGCGATCGGCGATCTCCACGGTGACCTGGACGCCACCCGCCGCGCGCTTCGACTCGCGGGCGCCATCGACCCGCATGACCGCTGGGTTGGAGGCGACCTGGTCGTGGTGCAGACCGGCGACGAGCTCGACCGCGGCGACGATGAGCAGGCCATCCTCGATCTCTTCGCAAGACTGGCGACGGAAGCTCCCGCAACAGGCGGCGCCGTCTACGCGCTGAATGGCAACCACGAACTGATGAACGCCGCGCTCGATATGCGCTACGTGACCCCGGGCGGCTATACAGACTTCCGCGATGCGGTCACCGTCGACGGCACCGACACGACACTCACCGGCTATCCCGATTCGGTGCGCGCGCGCATCGTCGCATTCCGGCCCGGCGGGCGCTACGCGCGCGTGCTGGCGGAACGCAGCGTCGTCATCATCATCGGCGACAACGTGTTCGTCCACGGGGGCGTGCTGCCCGAACACATTGCGTACGGTCTCGAGCGTATCAACACCGAAGTGCGCGCCTGGTTGCTGGGTACCGGACCCAGGCCCGAGACCCTCCTCGCGCGCGGGAGCGTCGTGTGGGCCCGCAACTACTCGGACGATGTCGACCCGGCGGACTGTGCGACGCTGCAACAGGTTCTCGAAAGCCTCCACGCGAAGCGCATGATCGTGGGACATAGCGTGCAGGAAGAAGGGATCCGTCCGCTCTGCGACGGGCGTGTGTGGTGCATCGACACCGGGATGGCCGCGTGCTACGGTGGTGAGGTCGAAGTACTCGAAATTGTCGGAGATTCCCTGCGGGTGCTCACACCAGAGAGCAAGCCCGCGCGCTGAAACGTCGCGGCTTCACCGGCGGGCAAGAATCAGACTGCAGCAGGTCACGCCGCCCTCGGCCTTCGCGAGTTCCGAGGCGTCCACGCGATGGAGCGCGAGTCCGGCGGCCTCCAGACGATCCGCCGTGCGCGCGTATGCGAGCGGATAGATCACACCGTCACCCACCCACAGCGCGTTGGCCGCGTGCGGCTCCGATGGATCCACGTCGATCCACGTTACATTGCCAAACCCACTCCGCTCCACACACGCGCCGTTTCCGAGCAGCGTGTTTTCGGCAACGGCGGTAACGGCCGTCTTCAAGTGCAGGCAGCCGCGCATATCCACCGCATCCACCTCGTAACCGTGCCGCGCGAGCAGCGCGCGCAGTTGCGCGATCCCGTTGGCGTTGCTGCGGCTCGAACATCCGACGAACAGCCGGCGCCCCACGCGCAGCACATCGCCTCCATCCAGCGTGCCGGGCGCGTCAATGCGCACGATGTCGCGATAGCGCGCGAGCAGCGGTTCCACACCGTCCGCCTCACCCCGGCGTGAAACAGCCCCGGACCGCGTCATCACCGCCAGTTCATCGAGCACCAGCGCGACATCTTCCACGAAGACCGCGTCCGGGAAGTCGTGTCCCGCGGGCGCGGAAACAACGTCGCACCCCAGCGCGGCCAGTGCGGCCTGATAGGCCGCGTGCTGTTCGACCGCGCGGCTGTAGTCGATGGGTTCGCGCGTGAGGTGGGTGAGTTCGCAATGAACGATACTCGTGCTGACGGGGCGGGTGATTGCGATCCGGCTGGCCATGGAGAGCACCAACGGCGGGTAACTACTCCGCTGCGCGGCGGCGGCGGGTCATCGTGACTTCGTTGCCGACATCATTGAACGACACCTCATCCATGAACATTCTCTGCAACAGCAGTCCGCGGCCGCTGGCCTTGAGCAGATGTTCGGGATGCAGCGGGTCCGGAACGGATGCAATGTCGAATCCGTGACCCTCGTCGCGCACCTGATACTCCACCCGGTCCGGGGTGAGACGCTCGGTCACGCGCACGCGCCGGTCCTGGTACGGGGCCTGCTGCGTGCGCTCCTGGCGGAGCCGCATGTACGTGTCCATCCCGTCTTCACGCAGTGAGGAATCGAGTTCGAGATTACCGTGATCGATGGCATTGGAAATGGCTTCCGCGAGTGCGGTGCCAATCTGAAAGAGCTCGGTGTCGTCGCAGAAGTTGACCTGGCGGAGGTGACCCTCCAGGTGGGAGATGAGGGCGTTCGGCGCATCCATGTCGTAGCCAAGCACAAACGTGGACTCGCTGTGATCGAGCAACGCGCGCGCCTGCTCGCGATAGCGGCGTTCTTCCACCGCGGCCATCACCATTCCCATGGCGTTGCAGAGATTGTTGCGCAACTCCGCCTTGGGAACAAAACTGAGGGCCCCGGCGCGCAGCGCCCTGACCGCGGTTTCCTCGCTCCCGTCGGACGTCATCAGGACGACGGGCAGCCCCGCGTACCGGCTGCGGACCAGGCGCACCAACTCAAGACCGTCCATTACCGGCATGTGCAGATCGGTGAGAACGGCGTCGGGGGGATCTTCTTCGATGACCCGCGCGGCCTCGCGGCCATTGGTCGCGAAGATCGGCGTCATGCCATGGTCGCGCAGACACTCGCCCGCGAGGTCGCGGGCTTCCTTGCTGTCATCGACGACGAGGATCCTCTGCATGCTGTGCCAGCCTCCTGTTTTGGAATTGCCCGGGGGATGATATCACACTCCAGCCATCGCGCCGTCAGACCGCGCAGCCGCGGCCCGGTGCGGCGGTATCCCGGGCCGGAACGGGCGCGCGATTCGCGCCCCTTTGTATAACCTGCTTGCCAGCGGTCAGTTAGAACATTCGCCAGATTGTCGGTTCGCGTGCGATCATTTCCGCGATTCACCCAAACCTTTTGCGGCTTCTGAACGACTCAATGAACGAGATGAGCGCGCCCCAGCACAGCCATCGATCCGACCGCGAACTGGTCGACGCCGTCCTGCAACGCCAGGATGAGCCGGCGTTTCGCGAGCTGTATCGCCGGCACACGCCGCGGTTGTTTGCGCTGGTCGCGCGCCTCGTGGCGCGCGGCGATCACGAGGCGGAGGATGTCGTGCAGGAGGTCTGGGTCCACGCGTTCGAGAGCATGGGCCGCTTCGAGTGGAACTCGGCGTTTGCCACCTGGCTGACCGGCATCGCCCTCAACCGCGTGCGCGACCGCATTCGCAAGTATGGGCGCTCGCGCGAGTCCGGCGTCGATGTGCTGCCAGATATTGCGGTGGTGCCGGAACCGCACGAGACGCGCATCGATCTGGAACGGATGATCGCGCGGCTGCCCGATGACCAGCGCATGGTGTTCGTGCTGCACGATGTGGAAGGAATGAAGCACCGGGAGATATCGGATCATCTCGATATCCCGGAGGGGACCTCGAAGACACTCCTCTCCACCGCGCGGGCGAAGCTGCGCGCGATGATGTCCAGAAAGGGAACGAAGTCATGAGTGACGAACTGACACCCGAAGAACGCAAGGCACTCGACGGCCTCCCGCGCGAGCGCATGCCGGCCGGGCTCGAGGACCGGGTCGTGGGCGCGATGCGCGAACACGGCTTTCTGGAGAAGCGCCGGCGCATGATCGTGCTCAGCAATGCGCGCGTGGCCGGACTGGTCGCCGCGTGCATGGCGCTCGTGATCGGCGCGTATTCGGTGGGACTGAACCGCGGCAACCGCGCGGGTGTGATCCCGATGGCGGAAACGCTGCTGCGCGAGAAGAGTGAGCAGGCATCACCACGGGTGCCCACGGGCAAGGACAATGCGTTCCGGGACGAGGATCTCGCGGCGAGTGAGGCGCCACGGGAGGACGTCGTTGCTTCTCCGCCCGCGCGGCAGATGGCGGACGTGCCGGAACCGGCGGTGACCGACGAAGCCCGCCACGACTTACCGGCCCCCGGCGGCTATGTGGAGTCGAAAGAGAAACTCGAGGCGCCGGTCCCGGCGGTGTCGACGGACCTGGGCAAGTCGGCACCCGCCGCGGGGGTGCCGGCGCTGGCGGAAAAGAAAGCGGTCCCGGCGGCCGCGTTGAATGAGTCCGCGGCCCGGTCGCGCGTGCAGCAGGACCTGGCCGGCCCCGGCCTCGCAACGCTCACGTTCATGGTGAACGGTTCGCCCGTCGTGGTTGAATTCCCCGACAGTCTGCGCGTCGAGCAGGGCCCGGACGGCCGCATACTCCTCATCTACACATCCGACGGCGTCATCCGCATACAGCTCGGCGACGAGCGCTGACCGTTCTCTTCCATTTTTTTCAAACCAAACGCCGGGTTACGGCGACTCATGGGTGTAGTCGAGAGTCACCGCGTCAGGGGGTGACCTCATCCTTACCGAAAGGGGCATCCCATGAAGATCACCATCTGGGCCACATCCATGCTGGCCATCATCCTGTCCGCTGCAATGTCGATCGCGGATGGCAGCGGTCGAATCACCGGCCATGTTTTCGATTCGTACTCGCAATCACCGGTCGCGGGTGCGACGGTCGTCGTGGACGGCACGCAGTTCCGCGCGCAGACCGGCAACGACGGCGCGTACACGATCAACAACATTCCCGCGGGCGTTTACATCCTGCGTGTCGACAAGACATCGGCGATGCAACGCGTCGCCGTCGCCGCGGGGCAGACCGTGACCGCGGACTTCCGGCTGTCGGGTTCCCAGAACGGCCCTTCCGCTCCGGAGTCGGCGGTTC
>DASUGO010000067.1:0-4510 GCA_036273975.1 Candidatus Krumholzibacteriia bacterium | reverse complement strand
TCCGGCCGTTGTCGCGGTAGCATGGGGGCAACCCGGACCCGATAATCTTCATCATCCCTATAAAGGAGAGACCGATGCGACTCGGACGAATCGCACTGACCCTTGCCATGCTGCTCGTGGCGTCGGTGTGTGTTGCTGACGAAGTTGATCCGTATCTGTGGCTGGAGGAAGTCGACGGCGCCAGGGCCCTCGAGTGGGTCAAGCAGCGGAGCGCCACAGACACAAAGGAACTGGAAGCGGTGCCGGAGTTCGCGCCGATCCACGAGAAGCTCACCGCGATCTACAACTCCAGCGACCGCATCCCGTTCCCCGAGGTACGCGGCCCCTGGGTCTACAACTTCTGGCAGGACAAGGATCACGTGCGCGGAATCTGGCGCCGCACCTCGCGCGACCAGTACGTCACCGAGTCGCCCAACTGGGAAACCGTCATCGACCTCGACAAGCTCGCCGCGGACGAAAGCGAGAACTGGGTCTGGAAGGGCGCGCAGGGACTGCCGCCGGAATATCAGCACTTCATGGTGACGCTGTCGCGCGGCGGCGGCGACGCGGCCGTCATCCGTGAGTTCGACGGCACGAGCAAGATGTTCGTCGAGGGCGGCTTCTACGTCCCCGAGGCGAAGGCTGAAATCAGCTGGATGGACGAGAATACGCTCTGGATCGGCACCGATTTCGGCGCGGGCTCGCTCACGACGTCCGGCTACCCCCGCATCGCCAAAATGTGGAAGCGCGGCACGCCGATCGAGAGCGCGACGACGGTCTTCGAAGGCTCCGTCGACGATGTCGCCGCGGGTGCCTACAGCATCCATACGCCCGAGGGGCGCTACGACATCGTCAACGAGACCCCGGCGTTCTTCCGCGGCACCAACTACATCATGCGCGACGGCAAGCTCGTGAAGCTGGAGTTCCCCGACGACGCGGACTTCCAGGGAATCTTCAAGGAGCACCTGCTGGTGTCGATGCGCACCGACTGGACGGTCGGCGGCAAGACGTATCCGCAGGACGCACTGCTCGCCATCGGCCTCGAGGACTTCCTCGGCGGGAGCCGCGACTTCGCGGTCCTGTTCAAGCCGCAGGAGCGCGTCTCACTGGGTTCGGTTGCGAGCACGAAGAACTACCTGCTCGTGAGCACGCTCGACAACGTGCGCACCCGGCTGTACAAGTACACGCTCTCCGGCAAGGACTGGAAGCCCGAGGAGATCAAGCTGCCGGGCCTCGGATCGGCCGGTTTCTCGGGCGCGACTGACGCGGACGACGTGTTCTACGTCACGTACACCGACTTCCTGACGCCGTCCAGTCTGTTCATCGTGGAGGACGGCAAGACGCTCAAGAAGATCAAGAGCATGCCGACGGAGTTCGACGCGACCGGGATGAAGGTCGATCAGTACGAGGCGGTCTCGAAGGACGGCACGAAGATCCCCTACTTCATCTTCATGCCGAAGGGCTACAAGGCGGACGGCAAGAACCCGACCGAGCTGTACGGCTACGGCGGCTTTGAGGTGTCGATGCGGCCCAGCTATTCCGGCACCATCGGTTCGAGCTGGGTCGCGCGCGGCGGCGTGTACGTATTGGCCAACATCCGCGGCGGCGGCGAGTTCGGTCCCAAGTGGCACCAGGGCGCGATGAAGGAGAAGCACCAGAACGCGTTCGATGACTTCATCGCGGTGGCGGAGGACCTCATCAAGCGCAAGGTCACGTCGCCGGAGCACCTGGGCATCGTGGGTGGCTCCAACGGCGGGCTGCTGGTGGGCGCGTGTTTCGTGCAGCGCCCGGAATTGTTCAAGGCGGTGGTGTGCCAGGTCCCGCTGCTGGACATGAAGCGCTACAACAAGCTGCTGGCCGGCGCGAGCTGGATGGCCGAGTACGGCAATCCGGACACCGACGACTGGTCCTATATCCAGAAGTGGTCGCCGTACCAGAATCTCGATCCGAAGCAGACCTATCCGAAGGTCTTCTTCTACACGTCGACGCGCGACGACCGCGTGCACCCGGCCCACGCGCGCAAGATGGTCATGAAGATGACCGAGCTGAACAAGCCCTGTTACTACTATGAGAACACCGAGGGCGGACACAGCGCGGGCGCCAATCTCAACCAGCGCGCGTACAGCACCGCGCTGACGTACGCGTACCTGTGGAAGATGCTGAAGTAGCAGCGACCCATCTTCAGCGAGTGAATCAACATGGCGGCTCCACCCCCAACGGTGGGGCCGCCATTTTTTTGGGAAGTCGTCACGAGCCATTCGCCGCGTCTACTGTTTGCCGACGATCTGGAAGTCGAGCGCCTCGCGGTAGACACGATTGCCCTTCAGGCGGCTGGGGCTTGAATGACGTCGGCGGACGGGCTATGCTCCGGCGCCTTCGCGCCATGCACTCCGAGGAGGATCCACGTGCCGACGACATCCAGACCGCCTCGCGTCGCGCTCATCACGAGCGAGGCGTTCTCGAATCTCTACGAGGACGACCTCCTGCTGGTCGACGCGCTCGATGCAATCGGCATCAGCGGAATCCCCGCCGTGTGGAGCCGCGACGGCATCGACTGGACCTCATTCGACGCGCTGGTGATGCGCTCGCCCTGGGATTACTTTGAACGCCCCGTCGAGTTTCGCCGGTGGCTCGACGATCGCGTCGCCAGCGGCATGCCGATGTGCAATTCCCCCGGGATTCTCGACTGGAACTTCGACAAGAGCTATTTGCAGGATCTCGCGCGCAAGGGTGTCGAGCTGGTGCCCACCATTTGCATCGCGCGAAATGAGAAAGCCGACATCGCCTCCCTCGCCCGCGCGCGCGGGTGGGACGACATCGTGGTCAAGCCGACCATCGGCGGCGGCGCCTATCGCACGTATCGCTTCCGGCTCGACGAGCTTCCGAAATATTCAAACGACATCGCGGAAACGTTGGCCGACCGTGGGCTGCTGGTGCAACCATTCCTGCCGGAGGTCGTGACCGGTGGCGAACTCTCCCTGCTGTTCTTCGACGGGGTCTTCAGCCACGCGGTACTCAAGCGCGCAACGGGCGGCGACTACCGGGTGCAGTTCCAGTATGGCGGCACCCACGAGGATACCGAAGTCAGCGACGATCTGATCGCGCAGGCGCGCGTTTGCGTCGCGGCCGCGCCCGCGTTGCCGGTCTACGCACGCGTGGACGGTGTCGTGAAGGACGGTCGCTTCCTGCTGATGGAGCTGGAAGTGTTCGAACCGCTCATGTTTCTGGCCCACCACCCTGAAGCGCCCGCACGCTTCGCCCGCGCCATCCAGAACCACCTGTCGCGATGAGCCCGCGGGGAAACGCCCGCAGACGCGGGCCGGTCCGTTGCAATTTTGATCTTTCCTGCCCACCGTCTTTTGTTATGTTCCCGATGCCGCCAGGAAGTGCTCACAGAAGTTCTGAAGGAAATCCCGATGAAATGCATATTCGCATGCGCTTTGCTGCTCGTGCTCCCGTTGTTGACTGCCACGACCGGGTGCAACCACGACACCGGAATCGCCCGCCCGCCGGATCAGGACTTCCCGTTGTCGCGCAACCTCCAGTCCAACTGTTATGCGTGGCCGGAACGGGCGTTTTCGCCGGGCAACGTCGCCGCGCTGCAGGCCGCTCTGCCGGCCGGTTCGCGCGCGGTCGAGTTCTCGCTGGCGGATCTGGACGGGAATGTCTACCGGTTGTCGGCGCTCCTGGAGAGCAAGCCGGTCCTCCTCGTCATGGGGACGTTCACCTGAGCCAAGTACCGAGCCAGCGTGCCTGGCTTGAACGAACTCGCCGAAAAGCCCTACGACGCCGGGACGCGCTTTTCGGACCGGGTTCACTTCGTACACGTCTACGTGGTTGAACCGCACCCGATGGCGCCGGACCCCGCGCCGCACGTCGGCGTTGTCGCCGAGGACCCCCGCTTCAGCACGGTTCGCCAGCCCCGAACCTACGAAGGCCGCATGGTCAACGCGGCGCTGGTACGGCCGCTGATCGTCGGGAATCAGATTCAGGTGATGGACGCGCTCGATCCGAACGGCCTGATCAATCCGGTCTGGTGTACCTACGGCACGTCCCCCAACGCGACCTATCTGATCGGCCGCGACGGGATCATTCGCCTGGCGTCGACGTGGACGGGAACCGTCGATCTGGAAGCCGCCATCCGTTCACTGCTCGCGGAATAGCCCCCGGCGCGGCAAACACACCCACCCGGCGCGGGCCGGGTGCAGCGGCCGGTCGTTTCAAGGCATGAAGCCGCTCGCCGTCATGACGTCGTAGCCACGCCTCGGCGGGTGCAGATAGACGACGGGGCCGGCCAGATGGCCGACCCCGTTCCGCTGCATCCAAGCAATTGCGCGCGCTAGGGCATTTCCCAGCCGAGGACGAACTTCCAGTCCGGCACGTCGCCCAGGCCGATCTTCGCCTCGGCGAAGAATTTCGGTGAGAGCTGCATTCCGCCGAGAATGCTGCCGCCGAACTTGGTATCGCTCCCACCGTCGTAGTCGAACCAGTTGAGTGTGATACCACCGCCGGCATACGGCGCGTATTTCGA
>DASUGO010000066.1:0-28006 GCA_036273975.1 Candidatus Krumholzibacteriia bacterium | reverse complement strand
GTCCACGACGCACTCTTCGAGTGCGCGCAGCATGCGCCCCACGGCTTCCTCGCGCGAGAGCCCGTGACAGATCACCTTCGCGATCATCGAGTCGTAGAACGGAGAAATGTTGTAGCCCTGGTAGACGTGCGAATCCACGCGTACACCCATCCCGCCCGGCAGGTGGACGAAACCCACGCGGCCGGGGCACGGCATGAAGTCCTTCACCGGGTCCTCGGCGTTGATGCGGCACTCGATGGCGTGGCCGACGAAACGCACGTCCTTCTGCCCGAACGACAGCGCGTCACCCGCCGCGACCGCGATCATCTCCTTGATAAGGTCCCGCCCGGTCACCATCTCGGTCACCGGATGCTCCACCTGGATACGGGTGTTCATCTCCATGAAGAAGAACTCGTCGCCCTGCACGAGAAATTCCATGGTTCCCGCCGAGGTATAGCCCATCGCGGCCGCACCGCGCACGGCGGTTGACGTCAGCTTCTCGCGCGTCTCCGGCTTGAGCGCCACGCACGGGGATTCTTCGACGAGCTTCTGGTGCCGGCGCTGGATCGAGCATTCGCGCTCTCCCAGATGAACGACATTGCCGTGCGCGTCGGCGAGCAGCTGCACCTCCACGTGGCGCGGGGCGGGCAGGTACTTCTCAATATAAACCGAGGGATCACCGAACGCGCTTTCGGCCTCGGCGCGGGCGATCAGGAGTGCGTTGGCGAGATCCATTTCGTCCCGGGCGACGCGCATCCCGCGGCCACCGCCGCCCGAAGCGGCCTTGATGATCACCGGGTAGCCGATCGACGCGGCCACCTCGATGGCGGCCTCTTCGTCCGCCACCGCGCCGTCGGAGCCCGGAATCACCGGCACCCCGGCCTGCTTCATCATCTCCTTGGCGAGCGACTTGTTCCCCATGCGCTCGATCACGCTCGGGGACGGCCCGATCCACCCGATCCCGCACGAGACCACCGCCTCGGCGAACTCGGCGTTCTCCGAGAGGAAACCGTAGCCGGGGTGGATGGCCTCCGCGCTGGTAATCTCCGCCGCCGAGATGATGCGGTTGAAGTTCAGATAGCTCTGACCGGGAGGATTGGGCCCGATACAGACCGTCTCGTCCGCAAAGCGGACGTGCAACGAGTCCGTGTCCGCCTCGCTGTGCACGGCGACGGTCTGGATGCCCATCTCGTGACACGCGCGCATGATGCGCAACGCGATCTCGCCCCGGTTAGCGACGAGAATTTTCTTGAACATGCGGGCTAACGTACCACAGCCCGGCACGGCTTGTTAATCCAGATCTTGGCCTTCCCCGGGGCTAGATCTTGGTCAACCCGGCCGGTTCCTCGGCCTTGCCCTCGAAGCCGGTCCACGACTGGTCGCTGGTGGCCTGGATGCCCTTCAGGCGCAGCGTCAACTCGTGCGGCTTGGAACTCGCCCGGAGCGCGTCGTCCAGCGTGACGATGCCATCCTGGTAGAGCTTCATGAGCGCCTGGTCGAACGTCTGCATCTGGTGGGTCGTCACACCCTCGCGCATGGCCTGGTGCAGCAACGGCGTCTTCTCGGGGTTGACGATGCACTCGCGCACCGTACCGGTGGTCACGAGCACCTCGACCGCGGGAATACGTCCGGCGCCGTCGCCGCGGCGCACGAGGCGCTGCGAGATGACGGCCTGCAGGGTCGACGCGAGGAGATAACGGATCTCCTGGTGGTGATGCGGCGGGAAGAAGGAAATAATGCGGTTGATGGTCTGCGGCGCGTCCACGGTGTGGAGCGTGCTGAGCACGAGGTGCCCGGTGTCGGCAGCCTTGAGCGCGATCTCCATCGTCTCGGCATCGCGGATCTCGCCGATCATGATCACGTTGGGGTCCTGGCGCAGGATGTGGCGCAGTGCCTCGTGGAACGACGCCGTGTCGCTCCCCACCTCGCGCTGGTTCACGATGCTCTTGTCATCCCGGTGCAGAAACTCGATGGGATCCTCGATCGTGATGATCGACGCGTTCAGGTTCTGATTGATCGTCGACAGCATCGCGGCCAGCGTTGTCGACTTGCCGCTCCCCACCGTCCCGGTGACGAGGATCAGTCCGCGCGGAAGCAGCGAGAGTTCGGAGATCACCGGGGGGAGGGTGAGTTCTTCAACTTTCTTGATATTGACCGGAACGTGGCGGAATACCATCACGATCGAGCTGCGCTGGACGTAGAAGTTCGCGCGAAAGCGTGCAAGACCGGTCACGCCGAATGCAAAATCCACCTCGCGGGTGTTCTCGAATTTCTCGCGCTGGAGCGGGGTCAGGATCTTGCGGGCGACCTCCTCCATCTCGCGGGGGGCCGGGGCCGGGAAGCTCGTTCGTTGCAGTTTACCGTTAACGCGGACCAGCGGCGGGACCCCTGGTTTGATGTGGAGGTCAGAGGCCCCCATCTCGATCATCTTTTCGAGAAGCTGCTTGATGTTCATCCGAACGCCCTCCCGGAACGCGGAACTTATTTTGTTTCAATAAGAAACAGTGGCTGACCGTACTCGACGGGCTGCCCGTTTTCCGTCAGGACGCGGCGAATGACTCCGTTGAAATCCGAACCGATCTCGTTCATCAGCTTCATGGCTTCCACGATGCAGACCGTCTGGCCCGCCACCACATTCTGGCCGATATCGATGAAGGGTTCGGAGCCCGGAGCCGGCGACCGGTAAAACGTGCCGACCATCGGTGACTTGATCTGTTTCAAGTTTGATGCCAGCTTCTCCTCGCCCGCTCCATCACCGTCCACCCCATCGGACTCGACCATCCGTGGAACCGCCACCGGTGCCGGGACCGGCGCCGCGGCGGCCATCGGGGCCAGCGTCCCACCACCTTTGGAAATGCGAATCTTGCTGCGGCCGTGGGACACTTCCAACTCGTTGATGTTGCTGTCCTCAACCAGCCGGATGAGTTCTTCGATCTCGTTCTTGCGCATCTGCACCTCCTCACGTGTCGACGCAGTGACGGCGCGACCTACACGCGCGTGACGTATTTGCCCGTGCGCGTATCCACCCGGATGACGTCGCCTTCGTTGACGAACAGCGGCACCTGCACCACCAGGCCGGACTCGAGTGTGGCCGGCTTTGACGCGCCCTGTGCGGTGTCACCCCGGATACCCGGTTCCGACTCCTTGATCTCCATCTCGACGAAATTCGGCAGTTCGATGGTCAGCACCTTGGCGCCGTCCATCAGGAGATCGATCACCATGTTCTCCTTCAGAAACAGCTTCACGTCCTCGAGCATCTTCTCGGGGAGTTCGATCTGCTCGTACGTCTCCTGGTCCATCATGTGATAGAACCCGCCCGCTGCATAGAGGTACTGGTACGACTGGCGGACCACCCGCACCTCCTGGAACTTCTCGCCCGACCGGAACGTCACGTCCTTGACCTGGCCGGTCAGCACGTTTTTCAGCTTGGTGCGTACGAACGCGCCGCCCTTGCCCGGCTTGACGTGCAGGAATTCCTGGACCGACCAGTACTCCCCCTCCAGATTCATGATCAGCCCATTGCGGATATCGCTGGTGTCGGCCATCCCTCTATCTCCTTGATATGATGATTATTATCTAACGCTGGCGAGTCTGATTTTCGCCGCGATTCTAACCGCGAGCCCGGCCGGATTCCAGCACTATCTTGGGGTCCGGGCATGGGGCCCGGTTCGTGAAGTGATTGAAAACGATGGGGTTGGACTAGTCGGAGACGCTCTTGAGCCAGCGCTTGAACTGCTCGTAGCTGCGCGTCTCGTCGATGCGCGGACCACTGGCCGGCTTCGCGGATACCGGACGCGCCGCGGACTCGGCCTCGTCGGCCGTCGCCTCGGCGGGAACCGGGGCAGCCCCGGATTCGGATTCGGCGACCGTCGCGGCGGCCGCCGCCTTCGCGTCGGAGGCCTCGCGTGATTCCAGCGCCGCAACCTTGCGCGTGAGATCGGTGTCGCCGGGCTGGCGGCGCAGGACCTCGCGGTAGATGCGCAGCGCCTTGCCGGTGTAGCCCTGGCTCGCGTAAATGTCCGCGAGCGTGATGGTCGCAATCTCATCGCTGGTGGCGGCCGCATCCCCGAGACGGATCGGCGCGCCTTCGAATTCGCCGTCCACGTCGTCCGCGTCTTCGGAGCCGTCCCACTGCCCGCGGGGATCGACGGCCGCGGCCGGCTCGTCGGCCGCCACGTGCGCGATGTCGCCAACCTCGTCGAGGCGGCGGCGGATGTCGCGGTCGTCCGGATCGAGCGCCAGGATGTGCTCGAAGCATGCACGGGCCGCACCCATGTCGCCCCGCTCCGAGAGAATGATGCCGATGAACTTCAGCGCGACCAGGTTGTTCGCGTCGACCTCGAGCACCTTGCGGAACGCCGCCTCGGCGCTCTCCGGTTGCTCGGCGTCGTAGAGGCACTTGCCGTACACCACGTAGCCGCTCGGGTAGCGCGGATGGGCGGCAATGCCCTTCTCACAGATTTCGATGGCCTCTTCGAGCATCCCGCCCTTGCGGCAGGCGTCCGCGAGCGGTGCAAACACCGTGCTCTGCGGGGCGAGCCGATACTTCTCGAACATCTCGTCGAGTTCGGGCCGATGCGTCTGGAAGGGCTGCGTCATGCGGGTGACTCCCGTTCAAATTCCCGCCCCACGGTCTACTCCGGGGACGATTTTCCGCCGGCCGGGGAACCGTCCGCCAGCGGGCCGGGTTCCGTAATTTATTACTCCATAATCGCTTATGGGTATTCGTTGACTCGTCGCGGCGGTGCTTTCGCGAGCGTTAATGCACCAACCGTGCCAAGAAGGCACGCTTCAGTCGTATCGGAACGTCTCCGCCAGCGCGTGCAACTCGCGCACCAGCGATGTCTTCTCGCGCCCGGGAGCGTAGAGGAGACCGTCCACCGCCCACAACAATTTTGATTTCTCGTCCCACACGAAGAACGTCTCGAAATACCCGCCCGCCATCGAAAACTCGTCGTTGTACCAGTAGCCGCTCATCCGGATGGCGGTGTACGGGCCGAGACGCACGTACGCGTAGCGCGCACGATCGCGTTGCATCTGGTCCCCACTGTAGCGCTCCTCGACGTAGCGGGCGCGAAAGTCAAACAACTCGTCGGTATTGTACAGGGTAGGCGCGTGGTCCCACTCCTTCCAGAAGATCCCGAGCACGCGCGGCGGCGAATCCCGGTGCAACTCGACACCCGGCGGGTTCTCACTCTGATCGTAGAGCGTATACAGACTCGGGATCTCGATCTGGAACCCCCAGTGACGGCGCAGTTCCTCGGACAGCGCGGTCCGACGCCGCGTGAGCAGATTCCTGCGCAGCCGCTCCCGGCAACTCGCATCGATGATTTCCGGGATCTCGTCGGCGCGTTCGCGCAGCACTTTGTGGAGCGCATCGTCGTTGGCGGCGGTGATGATCAACGTCATCTGGCCCGCCAGCGGGACGTTCTCGCGCTTGAGAATCGCCGCCTCACCATGCATCACGCGCTGCACGCCCTCCTCCCCGAGCAGAAAGGTGATCCGCCCGCCCACCGCACTCGCCGCGTCCAGCACGCCGCACAGCACCACGTTCTTGACCGTGGGCGGCTCGTCAGCCGGCGCGTCCGCGATCGACACCACGTGAAACGCCGGCTCGGTCGTGACAAAGTAGTCGCGTTCGACCTGCAGCACCGGGACGAGTTCCTTCGCCCACTCGCCCGCCGCGCCGCCCTCGACGACGAGATCGATTTCGTTGTACGAGCCCGCGGGCGGAAACGAGACATCGCGGCATCCCGCCCCCGCGACGAGCAACGCCGCGGCGGCTGCCAGCGCAATTCTGGAATCGACATGCCACACGCGATCAGGATAGCGCCCCACCCCGGCCGGGGCAAAAAGAAATCCGGCCCGCCTCCCGACGAGGCGGACCGGATTGGGTTTCGCTCCTCCGCGCCCCGGGGCTACGGCTGCGACGGAACTGGCTGCTGGCCTGGCAATCGGGACTGAAGACGCTGAATGTAGCGTTCGATGAGTTGCGCGCGCTGTTCCGGAGTCAACGGAACCAGCTGGCGCTCGAAGATGGAATCCATCACGGCCTCCGTGCGCGCCGGGTCATCGATCGCGCCCAGCGGGGCATGCCCCTCCACGAGGGAGTGGGACCCGCCGCCGTCCGACACCAGCGTGCCACTGGCGCCGCGTGGCACCAGCGATGGCTGCGCAAGACTGGCCGCGCCGGACGGACGGGTCGCGACTTCGCGCACGGCCGGCACGTCGCGCGCCGCGGTACTGGTTACGGTTGCGCTGCTGCCCGGATCGAGCATCCCGCTCTGCTGCAACGCCACCCCCGCCACGAGGACCAGAGCAAAGGCCACTCCGGCCCCGGCCGCGTAGCGCAGATTCCACGCGCGTACCCACGAACCCGTGTCGCGGGTTCGCAGCGCCGTACGCTCACGATGAATCGCCAGGCGCACCCGCCAGTTGAAGTTCTCGTCGAGCGACGCCGACGGTGCCCGGCGCAGCAGCGAGAGGCTGCGGGACATCTCCGACGCGAACCGCTCGCACTCGCGGCATTCACCGATATGACGGTCCAGCTCCGCGCGCAGCGTCTCGTTGCTCAGCCCGTCAAAGAAGTCAAACAGCAGTTGTTGTGCACGACGGCACTTCATCGGTCGATCCTCCTAAAAATCGATGCCCTTTTCCAGGACGGGTGCAATCAACTGGCGAAAGTGATTGCGCGCCCGGTTGATCCGCGACCGCACCGTTCCCAGCTTCAAACCGGTGACGGCGGCGATCTCCTCGTATGACATCTCGTTCACCTCGCGCAGGACGAAACTGGTCCGATACTTCTCCGGAATCTTCTGTATCGCCGCGCTGATGATCTCGCTCAATTCGTTGTCGTTGATCGCTTCCTCCGGGCTACGCTGCGAGTCGTCTGGAATATCGACCACCCGCTCGTCGTCCCCGTCTCCGAACACCCGCGTCCACAGCGAAAAGATCTGCGGGGCCCGGGACCGCGACCGCACCCGGTTGCGCACGAGATTGGTTGCGATCGTGTACAGCCAGGTCGAGAATTTCGCGATGGTCTTGTACTTCTCGGCATGAATGTATGCCTTGACCAGCGCTTCCTGCGCAAACTCCTCCGCCTCATCCCGGTTGCCCGTCAGCCGCAGGAGATAGTTGAACAGGCGATTCTTGTACCGCTCGACGAGAACGTCATAGCAGTCCGTCTCCCCACCCTGGACCTTGAGCATCAGCTCTTCGTCCGTGAGGTCCTTCCACCTGGCCCGGTCTCGACTCGTGTCTGTGAGCACTCTTACTCCTTGCGCAAGCTCGACCGGTTATACCGGCCAGCCCGGCGCGGGTTCCCGATCCGGCCGGTAAAAATAACTTGTTCTCTATTCTACAGTTAGAACGATGCGCCAGCCCCGCACCGGCAGCGCCGCCGTGATCCCGGACAGCCGGGTCCCGTCCCATTCGTAACGCACGTCGAGGCGGTCGCTGAAGGTCCGGCTGGCGGTGGGATCCGGCCAGGACGCGCGCACGAGGCGCCCGCCGTCCACGGTGAGGACGTAGGCACCCCCGTCGACGAGCCCGCTCACATGCTCGCCGTCGGTGCGCATCTCGAGTTCCCGCGGGCAGGCGCCCGCGAATCCCATCACCGAGCGCAACGCCGCCACCCAGTTGCCCCGCGCGTGAACGCCGCGCTCAATCAGGTCGTCGACGTCGGCGCCCTGATAGTAGGCGCCGCGCTCGCGGTCGAGCACGCGCAGCGTGTCCGCTGACATCGAGAGCACCACGTCCTCCCGGTGTCCGCCCAGCATCATCGTACCTTCGAACTCGAACACCGCGGAGGCGTTCGCATCGACGGCAAGCCGGTAACGTCCGCGCACTCGGTAGTCATCGACGTCGAAGGTCGCGCGCCCCGCGAGTTTCCATGGCCGCGCCGGCAGCGACCCGGCCAGCACCGAGTCCAGCGCAGCGCACGCGGCGTCGCCGTGCACCGCGCGCGTGGTTTCCACGCTGCGCGGACCGCACCCGGCGAGGACGGCGGCCACGGCCACCGCGATCAGCGTGTTACTGCAGGCGCTGCTCGGTCGACTGAATCTTTTCACGCAGTTTGGGATTCGCATCCTGAAGGCTGTTGGACTGACGATACGCGGTGAGCGCGTCCTTGAACCGGGACAGCGCCGCATACGCGTCGCCGAGGTGCTCGAGAATGGTCGGGTCGTCGCCGAGGATGCGTGTGGCGCGCTCGAGTTCATCCACCGCGGCGCGATAATCGCCGCGCTGGTAGTGCACCCAGCCCAGGCTGTCGATGAAATAACCATTCTCGGGCTCCTTCGCGAGCGCGGAACGAACCAGCCCCTCGGCTTTTTCCAGATCGCGCGCCAGCTCGGCCAGCACATAGCCGTAGAAGTTGCACACCGCGGCGTCGTCGGGGACGAGTCCGTGCAGTTCCGCCAGGTGCCCGACCGCGGACTCGAGGTCACCACTCTTCTCCTCGACCGCCGCCAGGTTGAAGAGCGCGCCCCGGTCGCCGGCGCGGATGGTGTTGGCGCGCCCGAGGTGCTTGCGCGCCGACTGCAGCGAATCGACGCTCGAGAAGGCCATGCCGAGCGCATAGTTTGCGTCGAAGTCGTCGCCTTTGACCCGCGTGGCAGCCTTGACCAGCAGGTCCCCCGCCTCGTCCGGACTCATCTCGATGTGCGGTCCATCCTGCGCGAACGCCTTTGACTGCGCAAAGAACAGCGTCAGGTAGCCGCGGTAGTCGTCGGGCTGCTTCTCGATGGCCGCCTCGAAGTAGGTACGTGCCTTCGCGGTGTCGCCCGAGCGCATGTGCAACTCGCCGAGGATGCGCGCGAGTTCGGCGTTGCCTCCCGCGTGCTGATAGATCGGTTCGAAGATCGCGATGGCGTCGTCGCTGCGTCCGGTTTCGTAGTACAGACGGCCGAGCAGGATCTCACCTTCGGGTGAGAGCTTCGCGGTCCCGCGCCGGGCCTCGAGCAGATTTACCCCATCCTGCGCGCGTCCAACGCGCAGATAGGCATCCGCCAGGGCGAGCGCCGCCGCCTCGGACGCGTCCGGCGCCGTGGCAAGCCGCTCGAGGTGCGGAATCGCCTCGTCGAGGCGGCCGTCGGCTTCCAGGAGGTCGGTCAGCGATTCCACCGCGCGCTCGTCCGCCGGATCCTCGGCAAGCGCGGCGAGATAGTGTTCCTCGGCTTCCTTGCCGCGCCCCGCCTCGGCCAGCATGTCCCCGAGCAGCACTTCCAGATGACCCAGCCCCGGCTCCATCTCGACGCAGCGCTCCAGCGCGGCGATTGCGCTGTCCTGTTCGCCGACCTCCGCGTACAGGCTGGCGAGCAGGCGCTCGGTTTCAAACGATGCCGGCCGCACGTCCCGCACACGCTCGAGATAGGCGATCGACGCCGGTACATCCCTTCGCGCGTAGCACAGACGTGCCTTGAGCTGGAGCACATCCTCGCGCACGGGATCGCTCTCGAGCACGTCGTCGGCGATCAGTTCGGCCCGGGTCAGATCCCGGACGGCGTAGTACGCCTCCGCAAGCCGCGCTCCCACCGGCACGGCGTGATTGCTGGCCCGCCACGCCTCCTCGAGCGGCGCGATCGCAAGGTCCGCCTGGCCACTTTCGAGCAGCAGCACGCCACGCGTGAAGTTCGCGAGCGCCAGTTCCTCGAGCGCCGCGGCGCCCTCGGGCCCCTGGGCGCGCCCGGCGGGTGCCGAGGCCGCCACGAGCAGTCCGCTCATACAAATGCATGCCGCCAGGGCGCGGAAATGCGGGTTTGCGTTAACAGCCATCATCCTAGTACCTTTCCGGCACTGAGTTTAACAGGTGACCTCTGACATGACAACGTTACGACATTCCGGGGCCGCCCGCCTTGTGATTCTCTTCCTCTTCGCCGCCTCGACCGCGGTGCTGACCGCCTGTTATACACTCGTCCAGCACCCGCGTGTCGCCTCGATGAATTTTCGCCGCCCCCAGGGAGAGGCCTGCACCGCCTGCCATGAACCCGCCGCAATCCGCGCGTTCGTCCGTCAGGAACACCTCGCGGCCGAGACGGGTGCGTGGGCCGTCCTCGATGACCCCTGGTGGGTCGAACCGGACACCACCGGGGGCGGCCGGTGACAATATCCCACCTGCCGGCGTCTGGACGACGGGTCCGCCGACTCGTCGGGGTGGCGGCCGTCGTGCTGGTGGCATCGTCCACGCCACTCGCCGCTCAGGCACCCGACCGGGCAATCGAGTTCGACGACCTCGGGCTGACCGAATCCGCCCGGCCCGGGACGCGCGGCGCCGCGCTGCCGGCGCTCGTCGCGGCGGCCAACGACGCGACCGCGCTCATTTATAATCCAGCCGGTCTGGTCCGGGTGAGGCGGCCGCATGGGATGCTCGCGCTGGCGAACGGCAATTCCCGCCTGCAACTGGATTACGGGACCGGACCGGCGGGCGAGCGGGTCTCGTCGTCGCACCTGGACTTCGCGGGCATCGCATTTCCGCTGCCGGTGCTGCGCGGCAGTCTGGTGCCGGCGCTTTCGATTCACCGCGCGTTCTCCAGTGCGCGCGACCTCGCCTACACGCGCGATAACACCCGCGACGGCCGGTCCGAAAACTACTCGCTGCAGCAGACCGGCGCAACCTATGCGTACACGCTCGGTGTCGCGAGCGATCTGTCGTCCACGTTGTCGGTGGGGGCGTCGGTATTCGTGCTCGACGGCCGCGTCGACGCGCTGCGCCAGTACGACTGGCAACCTCTGGTCACGAATCCATCGGCCCACCACTTCGTCCTCGAGGATACCGAGGCCGGCGTCAGCGGGTACGGTGCCAACATTGGCCTGCAGCTTTTCCTCAACGAACGTATTCAGATTGGTGTGCGCTTCGCGACGCCAACCGTGGTCAAGCTGCACGCAACCGGCGTGCGCGAGGAGACCATCCAGATCGTCAACGACGTCGGCTCCTACCAGCGTGCCGACACCGACAACAGCACCGAGTACATCCTCCCCTACCGCGTCGACACCGGGGTCGCCATCCCGCTGGGTTTGTTTTACGTTACCGCCGAGGCGCGCTTCGCGAACTGGTCGAATGCCGCGATCGACGGCCAACACGTGCTGACCCAGCAGAGCGATCCGGTGCTGCGGCGCGTCGTCACCCTCGCCGCCGGCATCGAATGGTCGGTGGCGACGCTGCCCCTGCGCGTGCGCGCGGGAATCGAACATTCCCCGAGCCCGCTGGCCTATCTGCAGACGGATCGAATCGACAACGATGCGCTGGAGCCGCTCACGAGTCAGAGCGGCCGCCTGCGCCTGTCCGCAGGGGCTGCGGTGCTGGTGCGGGAGCGAATCACGCTCGACGCGGCGTACTCGCACTCGAGTGGTACGCGTAGCGCCCCCACGGTGAGCGACGACTACAGCGCAGCGCAGGTTTCGTTGCAGGGGTCGTACTGGTTTTAGCTCAGGCCTTGCGCGAGGTTCCCGACAGCAGCGCGAGATAGGCTTCGTCGAGCCGTGCCATCACGTCTTCGCTCAGCCCACCACCGTCTTCCAGCAGACGGTGATAGTACTCTTCGAAGTAGCGGCACAGCGGCACCTGCCGGTCCGCGATGCGCTCGTCCACCAGACGTGAGACCTGTTCGCGGTGCTGCGAGAACGACGGATCGTTCTCCCCGGCCCGGTTCACATTGTGGAAGTATTCGTTGAGGAGCCTGGCCCAGTAGCGGTCGTGCTCGCCACCGTTGTCGAACACGCACCCCGGAGTGTCGAGGAAGCAATAACCGTATACCTGATAGGTGCAGTGGAGCATTCCCTGCAGAAAGAAACGGCGGAAGCAATCCGGACTGGTCTCGGCGAGCGAGCACGGCAACTGGCAGTCCCGGCACAGGCGCTCACGGTCACCGCCGTATACGTAGGGTGCTTCGGGAATCTTGATCTCGGGTCGTCCCATGGGGCTCAACTTGCAGGAAACATGCCGGGCCCCCGGGTTCACTCGCCGGAAACGGCGTTGGTGAGGCGGCGGTACGCCTCGCGCGCGGCTTCCTGCTCGGCGATCTTCTTGGTCTTGCCCGATCCCTGCCCAAGGGTGTTCCCCTTCACAACCACCTCGACGACGAAATCCTTGTCGTGGTCGGGACCGGTGGTCGATTGCACCCGGTAGCGGGGCGGCACCTTGTGCAGCGCCTGGATATACTCCTGCAGGAGACTCTTGTAGTTGATCGACTCTTCCTTGTAGACGACCTCATTGAGGTTGTCCGGAAGCACCGCGAGGATGCAGCGTCGCGCCGACTCGAAGCCTCCGTCGATGAAGACGGCGCCGAACACGGCCTCCAACGTATCCGACAACACGCTGTCCATCGTGCTCACGCCGGCGCGCTGCGCATTGTCACTCACCAGAACGAACGCACCCAGATTGATCTTCTTCGCGAGGTGGGCGAGGACCTGCTTGCTGACCACGACCGATTTCATCTTGGTCAACTCGCCCTCGCTCTTTTCCGGATAACGATGATACAGGTAATCGTTCACAACCAGTGAGAGAACGGAATCACCAAGAAACTCCATACGCTCGTTGGAACGCATCTCGCCGTTCGCCTCCCCACCGGCGTAGTACGAGCGGTGCATCAGCGATGCGACCAGCAACGAGCGGTCGCGAAAGCGGTGGTCGATTGACTTTTCCAGGGTCGCGAAGCGGGTCTGGTCGACGTCGGGAACGTCGGTGCGATATCCGGCGAGCCGCGAGAACAGCCTTCGGAGCACGCCGCCCACGAACCCGCCCTCTAGGCGCCGTTGAAGCGGCGTATGATGAGGGAGACGTTGTGCCCGCCGAAGCCGAACGAGTTTGACAGTGCGACATCGATCCGCTTGCGGCGCGCGGTGTTGGGCACGTAGTCGAGGTCACAGGCGGGGTCCGGATCGTGCTGATTGATGGTCGGGGGAATGATGTCATCGCGCAGCGCGAGCGTGCAGAAGATCAGCTCAACCGCGGCCGCCGCCCCGAGCAGGTGCCCCAGCGCGGACTTGGTCGAACTGACCATCAGGCGATTCGCGTGCGCGCCGAAAACCGACTTGATGGCGGCGGTCTCGCTGGCGTCGTTGAGCTCGGTGCTGGTCCCGTGGGCGTTGATGTAGTCGACCGCGTCCGGCGCGAGTCCGGCCACGTCGAGCGCCATCTTCATCGCGCGCACCGCGCCTTCCCCGTTGGGTGCGGGTGACGTCATATGGAACGCGTCGCCGGTCAACCCCACCCCGACCACCTCGGCCATGATGTTCGCACCGCGCCGGCGGGCGTACTCGAGTTCCTCCAGCATCAGGATGCCCGCGCCCTCACCCATCACGAACCCGTCGCGACCGGCATCGAAGGGACGCGACGCGCCTTCCGGGTCGTCGTTGCGGCGCGACATCGCCCGCGCGGAACAGAACCCCGCGAAGGACATCGGCGTCACGGCCGCCTCGGCCCCGCCGGTGAGGACGCCGTCCGCGAGCCCGCTGCGGATCAGCATGTATGCATCCGCGATGGCGTTGCCACCCGACGCGCACGCCGACACCGTCGTGTAATTGGGACCGCGCAGGTTCATCAGGATCGAGACGTACCCCGATGTCATGTCGGAAATCATCATCGGGATGAAGAACGGACTCACCTTGCCGGGGCCGCGCGCAAGCATGATCGCGTGCTGCTGCTCGAACGTGGTGATGCCACCGATACCCGACCCGATCACGACACCAAGGCGGTCGCGGTCGAGTGCTTCGAAATCGATCCCTTCGACCGCCTGCCGCGTTGCCGCCACGGCCAGGTGAACCACCCGGTCGGTGCGGCGCGCTTCCTTGCTGTCCATGTAGTCGGAGGGATCGAAGTTCCGTACCTCCGATGCGATCTGCGTGGTATACGCGGACGCGTCGAAACCCGCGATGCGGGACACACCGCTACGCCCCTCGATGACGCCGTTCCACGTCTCGCGGGTGGTGTTCCCACAACCGGTCACCAGGCCGACCCCGGTTACGACAACTCTTCTCGTTCCCTGTTCGGACATGACGTGACAACCACTCCGGACCACCCGCAGCCCCGTGCCGCGGGCACCGGAAGCGGCGATGGGTCCGCCGTCGTTACGGCCGGATCAGCCAGCCTTGGATGTGATGTAATCGATGGCGTTCTGAACGGTCTTGATCTTCTCGGCTTCTTCGTCGGGAATGTCCAGACCGAACTCGTCTTCCAGCGCCATCACGAGCTCAACCGTGTCCAGCGAGTCCGCCTTCAGATCCTCGGCGAAACGCGCCCCGTTCGTGATCTGATCCGCGTTGACGGAAAGCTTCTCTTCGATGATCTTCTTCACTTTGACTTCGATATCCGACATATGCGTCTTTCACCTCCTGCACGGCGCTCATCGCGCCGTGATCATGCCACCGTCGCAGTTGACGACCTGGCCGGTCACATAACTGGCCAGATCCGATACCAGAAACAACACCACGTCGGCCACGTCCCCCGCTTCGCCGAGGCGTCCCAGGGGAATCGTCTGCTTCATCTGCGCCTGCGTCTCTTCGCTGAGAGCATCCGTCATCGCGGTGCGGATCAGACCCGGCGCAACCGCGTTCACCCGCACCCCGCGCGCGGCGAACTCCCGCGCCAGGGACTTGGTCATCCCAATCAAACCGGCCTTGCTGGCCGCGTAGTTGGCCTGGCCGGCGTTACCGGACTGGCCGACCACGGAGGCGATATTCACAATGCACCCGGCACGCTGTTTGAGCATCGCCGGAGCCAGCGCCTTGCTGAAATTGAACGCACCAGTCAGGTTCACCGCCATCACCTGCGCCCAGTCATCCGGCGTCATGCGGATGAACAGGCGGTCACGGGTGATACCCGCGTTGTTGACCAGGATATCGACGCGGCCGAAATCGGCCAGAATCCGGTCACCGCAGGCCCCGACATCTTCGTAGGACGCGACGTCGCAGCGGTATCCGCGCGCATTCACGCCCGTCGCGGCCACTTCCGCCGCGGCCCCGGTCACCGCGTCCTCGACGACGTCCAGCAACGCCACCGCGGCCCCGGCCGCGGCGAGCCGGTCGACGATGGCACGCCCGATGCCACGGGCGCCGCCCGTCACCACCGCCACCCGATTGCTGAGATTCAACGCATCCATTGGCCCCCACGCGGGGATTCCCCTTATAACAGACGCGGGAACGCCCGGGAAAGAAAAAGTTACGCCGCCTCGGGCAGCGCGTCGGCCGCCGAAAGCGGCACAACTTCCCCTCCGTCGACGATCCGCTTCATCAGTCCGGCCAGCACCGCCCCGGGGCCAACTTCAAAAACCGGCCCCGAATACGCGCGTGCAAACGCCTGCATGCCCGCGGTCCAACGCACCGGACTCGACAGCTGGCGCGCCAGCAGGTCGACCACCGCATCCGGGTCCGTCACCACGCCGCCGGTCACGTTGGCGACCCACGGCACGTGCAACTTCCCCGCCCGGAAGCCGGCGAGGAAGGTACGAAACTCGGCGACCGCCGGCTCCATCAGCGGCGAATGAAACGCCCCGCTCACGGGAAGTTTCAACGCGCGCTTGGCGCCGCGCTCCCTGCACACGGCGCACGCGCGTTCCACGGCGTCGACATCGCCTGAAATCGCGTACTGTCCCGGAGAATTGTAGTTCGCCACCACCACCGTGCCGCCAGCTTCGCGCACGCAGTCTTCCACCGCGGCTTCGTCCAGCCCGATGATCGCCGCCATGGTTCCGGGGCGTCTCACGCCGACGTCGTACATGAGCTCGCCGCGCCGGCGCACGATCTTGAGCGCGTCCATCGGATCGAAGAACCCCGCCGCGACCAGCGCCGAAAATTCTCCCAGACTGTGGCCGGCCACGATGGCCGGCTGGATGCCGCGCGCCGCGAGGACGCGCATGACGACGAGGCTGTGCAGGAGAATTGCAGGCTGGGCGTTCTTGGTGCGCGTGAGTTCCTCCATGTCTCCGGAGAAACACAGCGCCGTGATGTCGAAACCGAGCGCGTCGTTGGCGGACCGGTACAGTTCGCGTGCCTCGGGAAAGGCATCGTGGTAGTCACGGCCCATTCCGACGAACTGGGACCCCTGCCCCGGGAACAGCATTCCGGCGTGCATGCGGTCGGACCCCCTCATCAACGCGTAATCGTGTGACGCAGCAGTACGGCCCCCCACGTGAAGCCACCGCCAAAACCGGTCAGGAGTACCAGATCGCCGGGCTTGACGCGGCCGGCGCGCACGGACTCGTCGTACGCGATCGGAATCGTCGCGGACGACGTGTTTCCAAGACGGTCGAGATTGACCACCACCTTCTCGGGTGGCACCTCGAGACGCTCGACGACGGCATCGATGATGCGAACGTTCGCCTGGTGCGGAATCATGAGCGCGATGTCATCGACGGTCACGCCCGCGGCATCCATCACGTTGCGCGCCGCGTCGGTCATCGCGCGCACCGCCCACTTGAAGACGCCGTCACCCTTCATCTTGATGAACTGCTGACGATCCATGATCGCATCGGGTGCAAACGGCCGCCGCGACCCGCCCCCGGGGATGCACAACAGCTCGGCCAGCGAGCCGTCGCTCTTCATGTGCGTGGCGAGGATGCCCTCTCCGACCGGGCACGCCTCCACGATGGCGGCGCCGGCGCCGTCGGCAAACAGCACGCAGGTGGTGCGGTCCGTCCAGTCGATAAACTTGCTGAGGAGTTCAGAGCCGATGACGAGCACGCGGTCCATCTGTCCGGACGCAATCATCGCGTGGGCGAGGCTCAGACCGTATATGAACCCGCTGCACGCCGCGCTCACGTCCAGCGCGGCCGCATTGACGGCGCCCAGGCGGTTCTGCACCAGCGTGGCGGTGGCGGGAAACTGCATGTCTCCGCTGATGGTCCCGACGATGATGCCGTCCAGATCGGTGGCATCGATTCCCGCCATGGTGATGGCCTGCACGGCGGCGTTGTACGCGAGGTCGGAACACGCCTGTTCGGGCGCGGCGATCCGCCGCTCGCGGATTCCGGTCCGCGTCGTGATCCACTCGTCCGACGTCTCCACCAGCTTCTCGAGGTCGAAATTGGTCATGACGCGGTCGGGCACATAGTGACCCGTTCCGATGATGCGGGATGATCTAAGAGACACTGGCGACGTTCTCCGTGGATTCTGCAAAGCGCCGTTCGATGTGTTCGTTCACATTCGCGTTGAGAGACTTCGCCGCGGCGAGAATGGCGTTCTTGATTGCGCGCCGCGAACTCTTGCCGTGCGAAATGATCACGACACCATTCACGCCCAGGAGCGGCGCGCCGCCGTATTCCGCGTAATCAAGCCGGGAGCGGATATTGGTGAAGGCCGGCTTCATCAGGAGCGCGCCCGCCTTGGCCATCATTCCGCGGCGGATTTCGTCGCGAACCAGGTGGGACAGAAACGAATAAATGCTCTCGGAGAACTTGAGAATGACATTGCCCACGAACCCGTCACAGACCACCACGTCGGCCGCGCCATCAAATACATCCCGTCCCTCAACATTGCCGACAAACGTGATGCGCGGGTCCGCCTCCAGCAGCGCGTACGAGTCCCGGACGAGTTCGTTCCCCTTGCTGCGTTCTTCGCCGATGTTCAAGAGCCCCACGCGCGGGTTCTTGATCCCGAGGTTGCGTTCGGCGAACACCGAACCCATCACCGCAAACTGGACCAGGTTCTTGGGCGTGCATTCGTGATTGGCGCCGACGTCGAGCACGACCGCGCCCTGGCGCTTGTTGGGCCACAGCGTGGAAATGGCCGGCCGCGACACGCCGTGCAGGCGCCCGATGGTAATCAGCGAACTCGCCACCACCGCGCCGGTGTTGCCGGCGCTGACCATGGCGTCCGCCCGGTGCTCGCGGATCAAGCGCAGCGCCACGCTGATGGAGGCGTCCTTCTTGCGGCGAATGGCAGTGGCCGGGGGCTCGTGCATGTCGATGCTCTCCGACGCATGCACGATTTCGACCAGAGACGAGTCAACTCCACCCACGAGTGGGCGGAGCTGCTCTTCGCGGCCGACCAGCACGATCTGGATCTCCCCGGGGCGCGCGAGCGCGGCGTCGATCGCGCCGGCAACGACGACCCGTGGGCCCTTGTCGCCACCCATCGCGTCAACCGCGATGCGCACGTGTTACAACTCCTCTTCGATCCGAACGACTTCCCGCCCCGCGTAGAACCCGCAGTGCGGACACACGCTGTGAGGCGTCTTGGGCTGACTGCAGTGGCTGCACTTGGTGAGCCCGGGCGCGGACAGCTTCCAGTGAGTTCTCCGCTTCCGTTTGCGCGTCTTCGACAATCTTCTCTTTGGCTGAGCCATGGTTCTCTCCTTGCAAACTCCGGACTTCCGTCACGCAGACGGGTTCAGTCCAACTTCATCCTGCGCAGTGCATCCCACCGCGGGTCATCGCCACTTTCGCAATTGCACGTCCCGGTATTCAGATCGGTACCGCAGGTGGGACACAACCCCTTGCAGTCCTCGCGGCACAGCACGATCATCGGCTCGTTGACCACCACCGTCTCGTGCACCCATGGATCGATGGACACCTCGTGCTCGTGGGTGGCCAGCGTCATCACGTCCTCGCCGAACTCGCCCTCGTGTTCGCTGCGGCGCACGATCAGGTCGAACTCCCCGCTGATCCGCGTCGCAACCGGCGCGAGACAGCGGTGACACGCCGTGGCGAATTCGCCCGCCACCGATCCATGAAAATAGAACATCCCCTGCGAGAAGCGGTAGTCGACGGTCACCTGACACGGCACGACCACGTCCCCGCCCACCGGATCATCCAGGTGCGACAGGACCGCACCCTCGATTCGTCCGCTGGCATGCAGGAGTTCGCGCAGATCGATGATCATCTTGCCGCCGCCCCCGCCGTAACTTCCACCGCGACGGGCGGTTTCGTCCGAATCCTGTCGACTTTAGGCTTCGGAAAACGCAATTTCAAGTTCTTTTTCCGCGGACTCGGGGGAGTCCGAGGCGTGTACCGCGTTATTTTGCAAGCTCTTACCGTACATTGCCCGGATGCTGCCGGGGCGCGCGTCGGCCGGATTGGTGGCGCCGATCAGCTCCCGGATGCGGCTGACCGCCTCGCCGGTCTCGACCTCCATCGCGACGACCGGGCCGCTGGTAATGTACGCAACCAGGTCGGCGAAAAACGGACGTTCGCGGTGCATCGCATAGAACCGCTCGGCGCGCTCGCGCGTGAATCGGGTCATATGCATGCGGTTGATGCGGTATCGATGGCGTTCCACCACCGAAACAATATCACCGATGCGTCCCTCCGCAACGGTATCCGGCTTGATCATCAACAGCGTCTTCATTCGATCTCCTTATAAATTTGGAATGTCTTCGCGTGCCTCAGGCGCCACGCTTGAGCGCCGGGGCCGCCGCCATCACCAGGTCGGTGATCTGCGAGGGCACCCGCGCCACCGCAACCCCCGCCGCGGTGAGCGCCGCGACCTTCTCGGCCGCCGTCCCCGATCCACCGGTGACGATTGCGCCGGCGTGGCCCATGCGCTTGCCCGGGGGCGCTGTCTGTCCGGCGATGAAGGAAACCACCGGCTTCTTCATCTTCGACTTGATGAACGCGGCCGCCTCTTCCTCATCGCTGCCGCCGATCTCGCCGATCATCACAACCGCTTCCGTCTCGGAGTCGGCCTCGAACATGCGCAGCGTGTCGATGAAGTTGGTTCCGATGATCGGATCACCGCCGATGCCGATGCAGGTGGACTGACCGATACCGGCGCGCGTCAGCTGGAACACCACTTCGTAGGTCAACGTTCCGCTGCGCGACACGACGCCCACCGGACCCGGCAGCACGATGCTCGCGGGCAGGATGCCGACCTTTACCTTCGCCACCGGCGATATCAACCCGGGGCAGTTGGGGCCCACCAGACGCGTCCCCTTCTCCTTGAGGAACGGCACCACACGCAACATGTCGCGCACGGGCACGCCCTCCGAGATGCACACCACCAGTTTGACGCCGGCGTCCGCGGCCTCGCAGATCGCGTCAGCGGCGAAGGGCGCGCGGACGTAGATCACCGAGGTGTTGGCCTTCGTCTCCGCAACCGCGGCGTGGACGGATTCAAACACCGGGACCCTGTCCTCGAACTTCGTGCCGCCCTTGCCCGGCGTCACGCCAGCAACGACATTGGTCCCATACGCCATCATCTGCGAAGTGTGAAACGAACCATCACGGCCGGTGATTCCCTGCACCACCAGGCGCGTATTCTTGTCGATCAGGATGCTCACTGTTGTCCTTTCTTTCGTCGCGTCAGGCGGCGAGTGCGATGGCCTTCTTGACGGCCTCGTCCATGGTTTCCGCGGCGTGCAGCGACGGGACGCTACGCAGAATCTCGCGCGCCTCGGCTTCGTTGGTCCCCGTGAGGCGAACCACGACCGGCAGGTCGAGCTTCATCTCGTCGAACGCGGTCACCAGCCCGCGCGCCACGTCGTCGCAACGCGTGATGCCGCCAAAGATGTTGAACAGGATCGAACGCACGCTCTTGTCCTCCAGGATGATGGAGAGCGCGGTCACAACCTTCTCCGGCCGCGAGCTGCCGCCGATGTCGAGGAAGTTGGCGGGCTGGCCGCCGTATTCCTTCACGAGGTCCATGGTGGCCATCGCGAGCCCGGCGCCGTTGACGATGCACCCCACGTTGCCGGACAGACGCACGAACGAGAGGCCCTCGGCGCGCGCGCGTCCCTCGCCCTCGTCCTCGGCCTCGTTGTCGCGCAGCGCTTCGATGTCGGCATGACGGTAGAGCGCGTTGTCGTCGAAGTTCATCTTGGCATCGATCGCGAGCACGCGGCGGTCCTTCGTCACCACCAGCGGGTTGATCTCCGCGAGGCTGGCGTCGGTCTCGTCGTACACGCGGTAGAGTTTCTCGATGATGTCGGCCGCGGGCCGCACCAGGTCGGCGTCGTGCACGAGCGCCTCGGCCAGGCGCCGCGCCGCGAAGCCCGGCAGGCCGTACAGCGGGTCGACCTCGACGCGCTGAATCGCCGACGGGTTGTCACGCGCGGTGATCTCGATCTCGACCCCGCCCTCGGCGGAGGCCATGATCAACGGCCGCTGCGTGCGCCGGTCCATGATGACGGCCACGTAGATCTCGCGCTCGATGTCGACCGCCTCGGTGATCAGCACGCGATGTACCGTCTCACCCTTGATGTCCATGCCCAGGATCTGCGCCGCCTTTTCGCGGGCCTCGGCCGGCGTCTGCGCGAGCTTGACCCCGCCCGCCTTGCCGCGCCCGCCCACCAGCACCTGCGCCTTGACGACCACCGGCTTGCCGATTGCGGCCGCGGCCTTCTCGGCCTCGTCGGGCGTGCGCACCACGCTGCCCGGCGGGACGGGAATCCCCGCGCGCGCGAACAGTTCCTTGGCCTGATATTCGTGAACCTTCATGTTGGCTCCTTCTCGGTGGATGTGATTCTGGTTCAGGCGTCGGCCGGGACCAGCGGGTGCCGCGCCGCGAAACCATCGATGATCTCGGTGAGCGTCGGCGTTCCGATTTCTTCCAGCGTGTATGTCACGCGCATGCTCGGCTTGTGGATGTTGACCAGGCGCAGCAGGTCGATGGGCGTTCCCACCAGCACGACGTCGCACGGGATGGCGTTGATGGTTTTTTCGAGGTCCGCGACCTGGGCATCGCCGTATCCCATCGCGGGCAGCAGCGGGCCGATGTGCGGGTACTTTTCGAAGGTTTCCTTGATCTCGCCCACGACCCACGGCCGCGGGTCGACGATCTCCGCCGCGCCGTGCGCCTTCGCGGCCACCACCGCCGCGCCGATGCGCATCTCGCCGTGCGTCACGGTGGGTCCGTCTTCGACGCACAGAACGCGCTTGCCGCGGATCGACTCCGCGTCGCCGAGCACCGTCACCGGCGACTTCGCGCGCACGATGGTCGCGCCCGGGTTGAGCGCGCGGACGTTGGCCAGCACGGTCTCCACCGCTTTGGGATCGGCCGAGTCCATCTTGTTGACCACGACCACGTCGGCGGAGTGGACGTTGATCTCGCCCGGGTAGTACGCAATCTCGTGGCCGGGCCGGTGCGGATCCGCCACCGTCAGCCACAACGACGGCCGGTAGAACGGAATGTCGTTGTTGCCGCCGTCCCACAATACGACGTCGGCCTCCTTCTCGGCTTCCTTGAGGATGGACGCGTAGTCCACGCCCGCGTAAACCACACTGCCGGCCGCGACGTGGTGTTCGTACTCCTCGCGCTCCTCGATGGTGCAGTGCTGGCGCTCCATGTCTTCGTAGGAGCCGAAACGCTGCACGGCCTGCGCCGCGAGGTCACCGTAGGGCATCGGGTGGCGCACGACGACGACGCGGTACCCGCGCTCGCGCATGAGTTCGGCGATGCGCCGCGTCGTCTGGCTCTTCCCGCTGCCGGTGCGGACCGCGGTCACCGCGATGACCGGTTTGATGCTGGGCAGCATCGTGCGTCGCGCCGCGAGCAGCAGGAAGTCGGCGCCATGGGCGTTCACGAGCGCCGAATGGCGCATTACGTAGTTGTAGGGCACGTCGCTGTAGGAGAACACCGCCGCGTCGAGTTCCTCCCGGACGAGCAGATCCTGCAACTCGCTCTCGGGGATGATCGGGATCCCGCCGGCGTAGCCGTCACCCGCGAGTTCCGCGGGGTACGCGCGGCCGTCGATATGCGGAATCTGCGTCGCGGTAAAGGCGACCACTTCGTAGTCGGGGTTGTTGCGGTACAGAACGTTGAAGTTGTGGAAGTCACGCCCGGCGGCCCCGAGAATGACGATGCGTGTCCTGGCCATGTTGATCACTTCGCGGATGGACCGCGCTCCTTCATCTTGCTGACGATGGTTGACGTCGAATAACCGGGCTTCATCTGGAACCGGACCACGCGCCCACCGCCGGCGATGACAGAGTCCTCGCCGACGATCGCACCGGCGCCGTATTCCGAGCCCTTCACGAGTACGTGCGGCCGCACAATCTCGATGGTTTCCCGGGGCGTATCCTCCGCGAACACGGTGACCGCGTCCACCCAGCGCAGCGCGAGCAGGAGCTCCGCCCGTTCGGCCGCCGGGTAGATGGGCCGGCCTGGCCCCTTCAGACGCGTCACCGACGCGTCGTCGTTGATCGCCACCAGCAGCACATCCCCTTCCGAGGCGCTCGCATCGAGAATGGCGAGGTGGCCCGGGTGCAACAGGTCGAAACACCCGTTGGTAAACACAATCCGGCGTCCCGTGCGGTGCCAGGCGTCCGCGGCATCCGCGAGCCGCTCGCGGGCAATCAGTCCACCCGTCGCGGCGCCGGCTTCACCGCCGCGTGCGCTCACCGGAACGCCGCCACCAGCTGGCTGGCCGTGAGCGTGGACGTGCCGATTTCCTTGATGACTTCGCCCGCGGCCTGGTTCGATACGACAACCGCATCCACCAGGTCAATCCCGGTCGCGAGCCCCGCCGCCAGCACGCTGATCACCGTGTCGCCCGCGCCGGTAACGTCGAACACCTGTTTGGCCACGGTCGGGATGTGCACCTGCGCGTCCTCTCCATAATAGAGGCTCATGCCGTCCTCGCCCCGCGTGACCAGCAGCGCGTCCAGTTGCATCCGCCTGACCACATTGAACGCCAGCGCGGCCGGATCGTTGCCCCGTCGGTAGCCGATCCCGGTGGCGGCCAGCGCCTCGCGTGCGTTCGGCGTGATCACGCTGGCCCCGCGGTACCATTCGAAATGCGGAACGTGCGGATCCACGAGGACGGGTTTGCCGCGGCGGCGCCACGCCGCGATCACCGCGCGCAGGCGGTCTTCGACGATCACGCCCTTGCCATAATCGGACACGACCAGCGCGCCCGCGGTCTCGGCCAACGCTTCGACCCGCTGATAGATGGCGTCGCACACGGGGCCCGCGACGGGGTCGTCGTCCTCGAAATCCGCGCGCAACACCTGCTGGTTGCGCGCGATGATGCGGACCTTCTCGGTGGTGGTGCGTCCGGGCGCTTCCACCAGACCCGCCGTCCCGATACCCCGGCGTTCGAGCATGCGCGTGAGTTCGCGCCCCTCCCGGTCCGAACCCCGGACTGAAATCAACTCCGAGCGGATACCCAGCGCGCGCAGGTTGGCCGCCACGTTGGCGGCGCCACCCGCGCGCTTGCTGCGGCGCGTGACGTGCACCACCGGCACCGGCGCCTCGGGCGAGATCCGGTCGGCGTCACCCCAGAAGTAACGATCGAGCATGACGTCGCCGAGCACGGCGACCGTGGCGGAGGAGAAACGGTCCACGTACTGCTGCACCCGCTCCGCGGGCAGCGTGGGACGCGTTCCAGGCGTCTGGCTCAAGTCCGTCGAACTCCTCAAAAAAATAGCCCCTGACCGCAGGGAAACGGGCGGGACGGGTCGTAGGCGTGCGGCGCGGTACCGTAAACGGCGTCACGCTACCATAGCCCCCCGGGGGTGTCAAGAACGGGCGCCCCGCTTGCCCGTGTCCCGTCCCCGTGCTAGATTGGCCCCGGACGCGCCCACCCCGGGATCCCGGTGGCCCGCGGCGCGTCCAGACCCCGAAAGGAGACCGGATGACCGACCCGCGCACCGTCAACATCGAGATCGGCGACAAGGAGTGGGAGGGCGTCTACTCCAATTTCGTCATCATCACCCATTCGCCCTCCGAGTTCGTCCTCGATTTCGCGCGCATGCTGCCCGGCGCCCACAAGGCCAAGGTCTTCTCGCGCATCGTGATGACCCCGCAGCACGCCAAGGCGTTGATGGGGACACTCGAAGCCAACCTGAAACGGTTTGAAGCGGAGCACGGCGAGATCAAGCTCGCGCCCGGAGACCCCGCGCGCGGTCCCATCGGTTTCCAGCCACACACGCCGCCGGCCGGCCCATCGAAAGAAGATTAGGCACACCCCGTATCTAGCTGCCACAAAGCCGCTTACAGGCTTTTAGTTTTCCAGCGCCGGTGCGGCCAGAAGTACTCGTCCGGGTAGGCATGGATGTGGGTGGCCAGCGCATCGGCATGGGCCTGCGTGAGGAACCGCACGGCCTCCTCTTCCGGGAGGTCGGGCGGATAGATGGGCGGGTTGATGGCGACCCGGTGGCGCGTGCCCTCGCGGTGGATGAAGCCGGTGACGATCGGACAGCCGCGCCGGATCGCAAACAGCGCCGGACCCCGGACCGTCGACGCCGGGCGGCCGAGGAACTCCACCATGATCCCCTGCCGGCGCGCGTCCTGGTCGGCGAGCAGCGCAACCAGCCGGTTCGCCGCGAGCGCCTGCAGTACCTTGCGCAGCGCGAGTCCACGGTGGATGAGCCCGACGCCCTGCCGCGCGCGCAACGCGTTGATCACGTCATCGACGCGCGCGTTGGCCTGCTCCCCGACGATGAAGTCGGTCGCGAACCCAAACAGCGACATCGACAGACCCATCAACTCCCAGTTGCCATGGTGTCCGGTCACGAATACCGCACCCCGCCCCTCCGCGCGGACGCGCTCCAGATGCTCGAGTCCGGTGATCGAAATCAACGCCTTCAGGTCCGCCGGGAGGAGTTTGCCGAACGCGGCGAATTCGAGCAGCGAGCGCCCGAAGTTGCGGTACGCGCGGCGGCCGATCCGTGTCGCCTCGGCGCGCGATACGCCCAGCGCGCCGGCGATGTTCTCCACGCTGAGGCGGCGGCGAATCCGGAACACGTCGAACGCGACCGAACCCAGGACCGCCCCGACCCGCTGGCCGGCCGTGACCGGCAACGCACCCGCGAGTCCGAGCGCGCCGCGCACCGCCGCGTATTCGATCTGGTGCTGGATCTTCTTTCCGGTGGTCATCAGTCTGGTTTTCTCACGAAGCGGCCCAGCCCGTCACGCACGATATGCCCGGCGATTTCCAGGCGCGACAGCACCTCCAGCGCGCGTTCCGGTTCCATCCCCGCCACCAGCGCGAGTTCGTCGGGCGTGATCCCGGGGCCGGCGAGATCGAGCACCCGCGCCTCGACCGCCGGAACATCCCCGTGGGGCGTCGCGGGAACCACGCTGTCGGGCACCCTCCCCGCGATCGCGCGCAACGCGGGAACATTCATCAGCACGTCCACGCCATCCTCGACCAGAAACGCGCCGTCGCGCAAGAGGCGGTTCGGACCCGCGCTGCGAAAGTCGCCCGGGAATCCGGGGACCGCGCCCACCTCCCGTCCCTGATCGAGCGCCCAGCGCGCGGTGATCAACGCGCCGCTTTTCGGGCCGCCTTCGACAACGACAACGGCTTCGCACAACCCGCTGATGATCCGGTTGCGGCGCGGAAATACGTAGCGCGTGGCGCGTGTGCCGCACAGTTGTTCCGACACGACACACCCGGTCGCGGCCACGCGCGCCAGAAGCCCCGCGTTCTCCGGCGGGTAGGCCACGTCAACGCCGGTCCCGAGCACGGCCAGCGTCACGCCCGCAGCGCCGAGCGCGCCCTCGTGCGCGGCGGTATCGATGCCGCGCGCGAGACCGCTGACCACCGCGATATCCGATCCCGCCAGCGCCGCGGCGAGGCGACGCGCGAGCGCCGATCCCGGCGCGCTGGGTGTGCGCGTGCCGACGATCGCGATCGCCGGCGTCCGCAACCACTCCGCGCGGCCGCGCACGAACAGGAGCGGCGGCGCAAACGGCGTCTCCCGCAACCGCACCGGGTATGCGTCGTCCCACAGCGTGATACCGCCCGCCCCGATCTCGCGCACCCGCTCGAGCTGCGCGTCGACGCGCGCCCAGTCGGTCGGTCCCAGGCGCCGCCCCAGCAGGTCCGAAAGCACACGGCCGCCGGTCTCGAGGTCATCCAGCACCCGCGCGGCATCCTGCGCGGCGATGTGAACCCAGTCCGACGGCCATACATGTTCCGTGCACAACACGGCCAGCGCCGCGCGCAGCGTATCCATCCACCCCACCTCCCGTCACTCCACTACTCCCGCAAACGTTTGCGCAGCTCGCGCAACAACCCATCCAGTCCTTCGCGTGACACCGACGACATCGGCACCGTGCATTCGTGCAGGCGCAACAGCTCCGGGTCGACGCCGGCCACGCCTCCCGGCAGCACGTCGCACTTGGTCAGCGCGAGAATGCTGCGCCGCTCCAGCAGCACCGGGTCGTGGTGCATCAACTCGCTGCGCAGCATCTGGTAGGCCGCGGCCGGGTCGGGATGCATCACGTCCACCATGTAGACCAGCACGCGGCAGCGCTCGACGTGGCGCAGGAACTCCTTGCCCATGCCGCGCCCCTCGTGCGCACCCTCGATCAGTCCGGGGATGTCCACCATCACGAACGCATCGGTGTCATCGAAGCGCACGATGCCGAGCACCGGCGTCGTGGTCGTAAACGGATACTCGGCGATCTTCGGGTGCGCCGCGCTGACGCTGCTGATCAGCGTGGACTTGCCCGCGTTCGGCTCCCCGACCAGCCCGACGTCGGCGATCAGCTTGAGCGTGATCTCGAGGCGGCGCACTTCGCCATCGCCGCCGTAGGTGAACTGGCGCGGCGTGCGGTTGCGCGGGCTCTTGAAGTTCTCATTGCCGAGGCCGTAGCGCCCGCCGCGCGCGGCAATCACGCGGTCGCCGTCGTTCAACAACTCGCCGACCACGTCACCGCTGTCGGCGTCGCGTACAATGGTCCCGGGCGGCACGGTGATCACCGCGTCCGCGCCATCCTTGCCCGTGCAACTCTTGCCCTTGCCGTGTTCGCCGCGCTCGGCGCGGTAGTGGCGGTGGTAGTGCAGGTCGATCAGCGTCGACACCCCGCGGGACGCGACCACGACCACGTCCCCGCCCCGGCCGCCGTTGCCGCCGTTGGGGCCGCCGCGCGGCGCGAATTTCTCGTGCCGGAACGACACGCACCCGTCGCCGCCGTCGCCGGCTCGAACGTCGAGGATTACATGATCGATGAACACGCGCGTGGACTCCTCGCGGCACCGTGTGCCGCCGGTTTCCGGAAACCCGGATTCTGCCTGCCTGGGTAGATCAACAACAACTCGGGAGGACTGCCTCGTGGGAGGAGCCGATACGCTAGCAGAAACCGCCCGGCCGGGTCAACCGTGCTTGCGGCCCGTGCGGCGTTTCTTGAACGCCGCCAGCACCGGCGG
>DASUGO010000065.1:0-5533 GCA_036273975.1 Candidatus Krumholzibacteriia bacterium | reverse complement strand
TGGGGAGGGGACCCCGGCCGCGCGTATAACTTCCCGATGAGAATCTGACAGGATCCTTCCCTTCGCTCGCGCGGGTTCCACATGAGATGTTGTTTCTCCCCGCAGCATCTCGACCGTTGCGACGGAGGGAAGGACTTTTTTTTTGGCCGGGCCCGATCAGCGGGTCGGCAGCAGGTAGTCGTAGCGCGCGAGGTCGGTACCGTTGGGGAGCGCGAGCATCATCTGCACCACCCGCACCTCATCGTCGGTCACGTCACCCGGGAGAGGCTGTCCCCCGAACATCAGGAAGCCGGCCGGTAGATGGTCCAGCCGAATCGTGTGCCCGAGTTCGTGCATGATGATCGAGTAGAGCTTCGCCGCGTCTGAGAAGTCGTCCACAATCCGGATCGTGTCCTTCAGCGGGTAGCCGTCGGCGTCATTCTGTCGCGACGTAACGCCGTTCTGAATCCCCATCTGGGCGCGGGTCTGGAACAGCATCGAAACTCCTTTGGCCGGTGTCGCCGGGACTTCAACGAATATCTCGAGCCCGGTGCGTTGGTTCCAGCGCGCGGCTGCCTGGCGCGCCAGCGCCGTGTAGTCGATGCCGTTGACGTTCACGAACTCGTCGGCGTGCCACGGAATCGGATACGTGTCCCAGCGCCGGAGAATGTCGCCCGGTCCGGCCGATACCAGCGCCGCGAGCAGGAGCTGCAGGACGCTGTTGAAGGAGGGGGAGTCGGTCGGGATGGCGGGGATCATCGGGATGGAGAGGGCAATGTCGTCCGCGACCGTCAGCGTCTGCTCGAAGGTGTGGTAGGCGATCGGCGCCGACCCGGTTTCTATCCGGATTCCCAGCGCGCCGCCGCCGATGTCATCGAGCCGGATCTGGCCGTTGGCATCGGTCACCAGATTCCACGCCTCGCTCGCCGTGACCAGCGCATCCAGCCCCGCCACCGGTGCCGCCGCGAGCACGTCTTCGCACTGCGCTTCGAAACTGAGGCCGGGGACGTACAGGTAGGTCAGCGGTCCGATGGCGGACGGGTTGCCGGCGGCGTCGTAGGTGCGTGCCGCAACGTAGAGGTCGCGCCCGCGGCGCGCATCGGTCAGCGCGTACGATTGCGGCGTGCCTTCGGTCTCGGGAACGGGCGGATCGGTGACGGCGACCGACCGGTCCCAGTCGAGCGGGAACGAATACGAGTAGCGGATGTCATAGCGCGCCACGTGGTCGGTGTGGTCGTCGTCGCGGGGCGCCGACCACGCCAGTGCGACGTCCTTCGTGCCGGGGCGGTACGCCAGTTCCAGGTCGGTGATGGTCTGGGGTGCGACCTCGTCGCTGCCCGTGGGTGGCGGCGGCCCCTGCGAATCCGGACCGGATCCGTCGTCGCCGCACGCGAGCGCCTGTGCAAGGAACAGGGCGGCCGCAACGACGACCGATGTGCGAGGCGCGATGGACATGATGGAGACTCCGTGGGCGCACGTGGGGTACGCGAGAATGGTACGCGGCGCGGCGCCCGGGATCAACCACCGGTCTTGACTTGGGGCGAAAGCGGTGTATAGTCAACGGGTTAACGACACGAAAGGGCAACATTTTCATGACCAGTGACATCCACAACATCATTATTCTCGGCTCCGGTCCGGCGGGACTGACGGCCGCGATCTACGCGGCCCGCGCGGATCTGGCGCCGCTTGTCATCGAAGGCATCCAGCCGGGCGGACAGCTCACCATCACCACCGAGGTCGAAAACTATCCCGGTTTCGAAAACGCCATCATGGGCCCGGAACTGATGGACATCATGAAAAAGCAGGCCGCGCGCTTCGGCACCGCGTTCGAATTCGCCAGCGTCGACCGCGTCGAACTCGACGGCCCGGTGAAGACGGTTTACGCCGGCGACAAGGCGTACCGGTGCAAGGCGCTGATCATCTCCACCGGCGCCTCGGCGCGCTGGCTGGGGATTCCCAGCGAGTCGAAGTTGATGGGGCACGGCGTGTCGGCGTGCGCCACCTGCGACGGATTCTTTTTCCGCGAGCAGGTGATCGTGGTCGTCGGCGGTGGCGACACGGCACTCGAGGAGGCGACGTTCCTCACCAAGTTCGGGTCGAAGGTGTACGTCGTGCATCGGCGCGACGAGCTGCGCGCATCCAAGGCGATGCAGGACCGGGCGTTCAAGAATCCCAAGATCGAGTTCATCTGGAACGCGGTGGTGAGCGAGGTCCTTGGCGACGGCAAGGTCGCGGGCGTCCGCCTCACCGACGTCACCACGGGCAAGGAGCGCACGCTCGACTGTGGCGGGTTGTTCATCGCCATCGGACACACCCCCAACACCGCCATCTTCCAGGGCAAGCTGGAGATGGACGAGAACGGCTACCTGGCCGTGCAGCCCGGTTCGACCCAGACCAACGTCCCCGGCGTGTTCGCCGCGGGGGACGTCACCGACCACGTGTATCGCCAGGCCGTAACGGCCGCGGGAATGGGCTGCATGGCGGCCCTCGACGCGGAACGGTTTCTGGCGGACCACCATTGAGGCGCGTGCTGCACGCCGCCGCCTGAGGGGAAACGCATGGCCAGCAAGAAGTCTCTCTCCCGCGACCCGCTCGCGGATTCAGTGCGCGCGTTTCTCGCCGCGATGGGGCGCGACCCCGACGCGAGCGAGTTGCGCGCCACGCCCGATCGCGTGGCCGAGGCGTGGCGGCATTTCACGCGCGGCTACGAGTCGTCCGCGCAGGCCGTCTTCTCCGAGGGTGTCTTCGAAGACGCGTACGATGGCATGGTGCTCGTGCGTGACATCGACTTCTATTCGGTGTGCGAGCACCACCTGGTGCCGTTCTTCGGCCGCTGTTCGGTGGCGTACGTGCCGGCGAAGCGCGTGGCGGGGCTCAGCAAGTTTGCACGCCTGGTGGATGTGCACGCGCGGCGCCTGCAGGTGCAGGAGCGCATGACGCGCGACATCGCGAGCGACATCCACACGCACCTGAAACCGAAGGGCGTCGCGGTGCGGATCGAGGCGCGGCACCTGTGCATGGCGATGCGCGGCGTCGAGCAGCGCGCGAGCGACGTGGTCACCGCGCATGCGCTGGGCGTTTTCAAGACCGACAAGGCCCTGATGGCCGAATTCAACGCGCTGCTGGCCGGCCCGCGGACCCGCTGAACGGGCCGTCCGCGGCACTTTGACAGCGTGGCGCCGGTAGCGTATCCTGCGCACCATTCCTGAAACCCTTTATCTCCGAGGAAGGCAACATGTCGATCAAGCCGGACAAGTGGATCACCCGTATGGTCAAGGAATACGGGATGATCGAGCCCTACGTCGATTCCCAGGTCAAGGACAACGCCGTATCGTTTGGCGTCTCGTCGTACGGGTACGACATCCGCATCGCGGACGAGTTCAAGATCTTCACCAACATCAATTCGACGGTCGTCGATCCCAAGAACTTCGACCCGCGGTCGTTCGTCGACTACAAGGGCGACGTCTGCATCATTCCGCCCAACTCGTTCGCGCTGGGGCGGAGCGTCGAGTACTTCCGCATCCCGCGCAACGTCCTGACCATCTGCGTGGGCAAGTCCACCTACGCGCGCTGCGGCATCATCACCAACGTGACCCCCTTCGAGCCCGAGTGGGAGGGCTTCGTGACGCTGGAGATCTCCAATACGACACCGCTGCCAGCCAAGATCTACGCCAACGAGGGTATCGCGCAGGTGCTGTTCTTCGAGAGCGACGAGGACTGCCTGGTCTCGTACGGCGACAAGAAGGGCAAATACCAGAAGCAGGTGGGGATAACCCTCCCCAAAGTGCCCGGTAAATGAGGTTTGCCGGGGTTTCCCGGGGGGCACCCCGGACCCCGGCAGGCGGGATTCGGCCCCGGACGCTCGAAATCGGGCGTCTGGGGCTTTTTTATGTTTGACAGGTTTTCGCGTACCTGATATTCCCAACGCATATGAGGCTCTGGAGAGCCGTTTTCTCACCATTCACAATCTCTCTCGGAGGGAAGTCCGAAATGGCAAAAGCTGCAAAGAAGGCCGCGAGCGTCGAGCTCATCATCTCCAAGTCGCGGACCAAGGGCGCGGCGAAGGGTTACAACGTGTCGAGCGAGTTCTACCCGGCGTTGGACAAGTATGTCCGCACGGCCATCAAGGCTGCCGGCGACCGCGCGAAGGCCAACAAGCGCAAGACGCTCAAGCCGTCCGACCTGTAAGAGGTCTTTCTTTTGTTCTGAAGTCACGCAAGGGCTCGGCCGCAAGGCCGGGCCCTTTGTGCATCGTGCGAGTCAACTCCGGGGGAATACAATGTGTCGATGGATGGCGTACGCGGGCAGTCCCATTCTACTCGAAGACCTGCTGTTCAACGCGCAGCACAACCTGATCGACCAGAGCATGAGTTCCCGTTCGCGGGAAACGCCCACCAACGGCGACGGCTTTGGCGTGGGCTGGTACGGCCTGCGCGAGCAGCCGGGCCTGTTTCGCAGCATCCGGCCCGCCTGGAACGATTTCAACCTGCGCGACCTCGCCGCACAGATCGAGTCGCGGATGTTTTTCGCGCATGTGCGGGCCACGTCGCTCGCCACCATTCAGGAGACGAACTGCCACCCGTTCCGCTACCGCAACTGGTTGTTCGTCCACAACGGTGAGATCGATGGGATGGAACACCTGCGCCGCGATCTCCTGCTGAAGGTCGGCGAGGAATACTTCAACAACGTTCTCGGCACGACTGACTCGGAATTGATGTTTCATCTGGCACTCACGTTTGGTCTCGAGCGCGATGCGCCGCTGGCGCTCGCGCGCATGGCCGCATTCGTGGAAGACACCGCGCGCCAGCATGGTATCGACGAATCGGTGTGGATGACCCTCGGCGTGAGCGACGGCCATCGCGTCTGGGCCGTACGCTACGCAAGCGACGGCAACGCCCCCACCTTGTTCTACTCGCGCGAACTGGAACACCTCATCGCGATCAACCCGGCGCTGGAGGGGCGTTTTCAGCCCGGCTCCCGGGCGATCGTTTCCGAGCCGATCGGCCGCTTTGCGGACATGTGGGTCCCGGTGCCGCCCGGGACATTACTGGAGGTGGACGGCCCCGACCTTCGCATCCGCCCGTTCCGGCCGATGGCGTGACCCGACGGGGTGTGGCGTTCCAATGTGCCAACAATAGTGAGACACGAAGTTAGTATCCATGGGAGGGCGGTTGGAGGCGATCGAGATGGGCGATATGGCAGACGGGCGGCGGAATGCCGAGGCGGGTACTGAGCTGCGGGAGTTGACCTATGGACACAAGAGGCATACAGACGAGCGCCGACCTCGGATTTGCCGGCCGTTGTGCTGTTGCTGCCGCACCCACGGTGATGGTAATCGTAATTGTGATGCTGGGGCTTGTTGTGGGAGGAGCGCAAGCGTGGGCCAGCGGTGAAGTGGCTTATTCCAGCAGATCGGATACCTTGATGGTTGGGTGTGATCTTTATCTCCTCGGCAGGCATGTTGAGCCGGAAGCACGGGGTGGGCAGGTTGGGTATCGCGTGACACGGACCGCCGATGCCGTCTTTATCAATGATATCGAATACTTCAATGTAC
>DASUGO010000064.1:0-16398 GCA_036273975.1 Candidatus Krumholzibacteriia bacterium | reverse complement strand
GGCATCGCCTACCGTGGCAACATGCTCCTGCTGCCCGCCTACATGGAGATCAAGACCACGTTCTTTGCCCACCTGATCGAGCGCCTGCCCATCCCCGCCGGCCACAGCACCACCACGCTCGCGGCCTCGGTGCTGGCGTCGCTGGTGATGTTCATCGGACTGTTCGGGCAGATCGTCGGCGGGCGCGTGGCGGACCGGATGGAGCTGCGTCGCGCCTATCTCCTGTTCCACGGACTGAGCTTTCCGTTCATCCTCGCCATGGCATTCACGCACGAAGCCACGCTGGTCCTGTGCGCGATGCTCTACGGGTTCTTCTCGTTCGGGATGCAGCCCATCGAGAACAGCCTGATCGCCGGCATCACGCCGGCGCGCTGGCGCAGCACAAGCTTTGCGGTGAAGTTCGCGCTTAACTTTGGCATCGGGTCCAGCGTGGTCCAGTTGATCGCCCCCATCAAGACGCGCTACTCGCTGGAAATGGTATACGCGTTTCTGGCGGGAGCGGTGCTGCTGCTGGCGCTGAGCGCGGCGACGATGCTGCTGGTGTCACGGCGCGTCCCCGCGATCCGCAATTGACCTCGACCTTCCCGCGCGGCCTGCGCTACCCTTGAGCGGCGCGCCGGGAGCGCCCGGCCGGCAGCCACCCGGAACCCCGGAGAAGATGATGGAACAGAAAGACTGGGAGAAGAAACTCGACCACTACGCCGATCGCACGGCCGACGCCGTCCGCCAGGGCGTGCACATCCTCGAGGACGCATTCGAGAAGGGCAAGGAGACGCTCAAGGAAGAAACCGCGGGTTCGCGCTCCGGCGTCCACAGCAGCAGCACCTCCGAGACAGGCGACGACACCACCACACCGCCCCGCAAGGGTTCGCCGCGGCTCGGCCTGGTCATGGTGTTCACCGGCATCGTCTGGCTCCTCCACTCCCTCGGCATCCTCGAACAGCCCGTGTTCCCGATCCTGCTGATCGTCCTCGGAATCTACTTCATCGCGCGGTCCAAGTAGACGTTCGGCGGGTGTACGAGATGAGGTTGTGTCCGGCCGCTCGCGCGGCTTTGCGTTGTTCCGCGCGGGTGGCGGACGGCGGGCGCCCACGTGTGAGGGGGAGACTAGTGCGAAGGCGCGGTCGACCCGAACACGATGGGCTGCCGGCCGACAGGACCCGTGCGGCCCTCCAGGTTAGCGTGAGTTGGCGCGGCGATTCGAGCGCGTCTTGCGGGCGGGCGACGAGGGCGACTTGCGCTGCGGGGTGCGCGCCGGTTTGGGGCCGCTGCGGTTCTTACGCGGGGCCGGTTTGGCGCTCTTCTTCTCGGCGCGCTGCGAATAGTAGGCGTGGTAGTTGAGGACCTTGTAGACCAGCCGCGCCGCCGTGAACGACGACGCGATGTCGTCCTTGTGCGGGCACAGCTCCACCGCGTCGAACGCGATCACGTTCTTGTAGCGGAACACCGTGTCGAGGATCTCCATCACTTCTTCCCAGTACAATCCGCCCGGCTCCGGCGTCCCCACCGCACGGATCGTTTCCGGCGAGAACCCGTCGTAGTCCACGCTGATGTAGACGTCCTCGGGGAGCCCGAGGATGTCCGCGCGGGCCGCCTTGCCCCACGCGCGGTGCATGCGCACGCGGTCTGTTTTCTTGAGGAACGCGTGCTCCTCTTCGGCCAGCGTGCGAATCCCCACCTGGACGATGGGCCCGTAGCCCAGACTGTTGTAGGCGGCGCAGGCGTGGTTGTCCGGGCGGCCGTGGAACTCCCTGCGCAGGTCCGCGTGAGCATCGATCCAGACGATGCCCATCTTCGGCTTTGCAACCGCCTCGATCAGCGCCGGCGTAATGGCATGCTCGCCGCCGATGAAGCCGAGGAACGCGCCGGGATTCTCATCGCGGAGCTTGCGCGCCGCCCGCGTCACGGACGCGAGATCGGTGATGCGGGGGCGCTCGGTCAGGATCCCGCGGCGCGACGCATCGACCGCCAGAACCTCATCGAACAGCTCGACGTGGCCGGACGCCTCGACAATGGCCTCGGGCGCCTTGCCCACACCCTTGCCATACGTGGTGGTCTCTTCGTAGGGAATGAGTCCGAGGACATACCCGTTGCTGTCGAGGGTGATGTCCCCCGGATCGGCCTTGTCCTCGAGGAAGCCGCTCTTCACGCCGCCGTCCCTGCTCAAGCTAGTACTTGCAGAAGACGCCGGCGGCGATGACGGTGGTCCAGACGCCGTCCTTGCCGAGAGCCGTCTGGCAGATGTTCGAGGTGCGGACGATCTGGCGCCCGATCTTCCATTCCTTCTTGCGCTGGTCCCACGCGCGGTCGAGGTCGAGCTCGATGCCGAGCGTCGAGGCAAGCATGCTGGCGGCGAGATCCTCGGCGTAGTCGCCGGCGGTCTTCTCGTTCTGGCCATAGGAATGGTGCTCGGACAGGTAGCCGTACTTCTTGGCGTCTCCCGGAATGGCGACGCCGATGGAGCAGGCCGCCATGCGGAAGGCCTCTTCCGTGGCCAGCCGGCTCATCACGCAGAAGACGATCTGGCCCGGGTGCAGCATATCGCCCCCCCGCTTCTTGGAGATCAGTTTGCACTGGGGCGGGAAGATACTGGATACGGTCACGAGGTTCACGTGGGCGATCCCCGCGTCGCGCAGCGCCAGCTCGAAGCTCGTCAGCTGCTCCTTGTGGCGGCCCACACCCTTGGTCAGGAACATTTCCCTCGGTACCAGCTCCATTCTCGTCTCCTCTGTTCCGGTGGTCGCCACCGTGGCCGGTGGCAGTGAGCGCGGCGAATTGAAATTCGGGCTACTTATAGGAGAATCGACCCGTGGTGTCAATAGATTCGCAGTGGGGCGTGGGCGGGCGCCCCGCGGTCCGACGGGCAAAAAAAAGAGAAGGGAGACTTGCGCCTCCCTTCTCGTGTTCGCAGCCTGGCCAGGCCGCGAGACTAGCTACATAGCAGCGGCTTTGCTCTTGGCTTTGCGCTTGGTCTTGCGCTTCGCCTTGCCCTTAGCCTTTGCCTTGCTCTTGGCTTTGCCTTTGGCCTTCGCCTTGGACTTGGCCTTGCCCTTGGCCTTTGCCTTCCTCTTAGCTGCCATCTTTGGTTCCTTCCTTCGGCAAACGAATTCCTTCGTCCGCACCTACAGGGTTTAACCAACCAACGTTAAAAACGGCTCGACAGAACGAACTGTCTCACCGCAGGCGGAATTCTTGCATATGTTAAATACCTGTCAACAAATTTTTATTACCGGCCGCCAAAAATTCTCCGGTCGAGGTACCGGAGCACACCGTCCAGGGACACTCATTCGAGTCCATTCGGAGTCGCCCGCATCACGGGTGCGCGCGCGAACCACCGCGTGCCGGTTTCGTGTCGCACATGTCGGCCGCGTTGCATCGGTCACTCGATCACGCGCAAGCAACATCGACACGAGGGTCAGACGTCGGCCACCGCGTCACTCCACCGGCGCGAACATGCGACGCGCAACCGCCCGCGCGCAGCGAGTGTTAACAAGTCACTTTTCGGTTGTGTGCGGGGCGCCCTGCGGCCGTCCGGAGGTTCGGCCACCCGGGCCGGCCACGCCCTCATTATAGAGGGATACGTGGCGGGCGCCGCGCTGGCGCGCCCAGCGATACAAGTCGTTTGACAACAATGAGTTATTGAACGGCGCGGAAAATCGCAGTCATGTTCGGCGGGCTTGTCGAGCGGTTGAATTTCTGATACGGTTATCCCCTACAGAGGTTTCATACGGGGCACCCGGCAACCGGCGCGTAGTGACGCACCGGTGGGCGCCACGAGCAAATCACAACAACCATATTTTCCCCCAGAAAGAAATCCCTATGAGCGATCGAATGAATCTATTCGAAATGGCAACCGCCCAGTTCAACAAGGCGGCAGAGGCGATCAAGCTGGATCCAACCGTTCGCACCGTCCTGTCCGAGCCGCAGAACGAGATCACGGTGAACTTCCCCGTCCGCCTCGACGACGGTACGATCCGGCTCTTCAAGGGATACCGGATCCAGCACAACAATACCAATGGCCCCTACAAGGGCGGGATCCGGTACCACGAGTCGGTGAACCTGGCCGAGGTCAAGGCCCTCGCCGCCTGGATGACCTGGAAGTCATCCCTGATGGGCATCCCGTTCGGCGGCGCGAAGGGTGGCGTGACCGTCAACCCCCGGAATTTCTCCGAGGGCGAACTGCTCCGGATCACCCGCCGCTTCACCCACGCCCTCGGCAACAACATCGGCCCGGAGTATGACATCCCGGCCCCGGACGTCGGTACCGGCGCGCGCGAGATGGTCTGGATGATGGACACCTACATGACCATGTTCAACGCCTCCGACCGCAACGCCACCCGGCGCGTGGTCACCGGCAAGAGCCTGCTCAACGGCGGCAGCCTCGGGCGCGACAAGGCCACCGGGCAGGGGCTCGTGTACTGCCTCGCGGAGTGGGCCAAGTATCTGGGCTTCACCATCAAGGGCTCCACATTCTTCGTGCAGGGCTATGGCAACGTGGGTTCACACGCGGCCCGCATCATGCAGAGCCAGGGCGCAAAGATGCTGGCGGCCGGCGATCACACCGGCTACATCGCCAACGCCAAGGGAATCGACGCGGATGACCTCGCCGAGTACGTCTCCCGCACCGGTGGCGTGGCGGGTTACGAGAAGGCCAAAGAGGTCACCATCGCCGAGTTCTTCAGCACCGACGCGGAGATCTTCATTCCGGCGGCGCTGGAGTGCACCGTCAACGTGGAGACCGAGAGCTACATCAAGGCCAAGGTGGTCATCGAAGGCGCCAACGGCCCGACGACCCTGCAGGCGGAGAAGAACCTGGCGAGCCGGGGCATCACCGTGATTCCGGACATTCTGGCCAACTCGGGCGGCGTGACCGTGAGTTACTTCGAGTGGGTGCAGAACAAGAACAGCGAGCAGTGGGAACTGGCGAAGGTGGACGAGGAGCTGTTCAAGATGATGAGCCGGGCCGCCAACGCGGTCATCGATGAGGTCAAGAAGCGCAAGTGCGACCCGCGGACCGGGGCCATGGCTCTGGCGCTCTCGCGCCTGGAGAAGGTCTACGCCGAGCGCGGTATCTTCCCCTGATCGGCGCCGTATCGAACCGTCCCCGCGCCACGCGGAGACAGTCTGCTCAGCCCTGTGGTGGGACATCGGTCCCACCCAGGGCTTCAATTTTCTGGCGCGCGCGCGAGAGGGCATCGAGGTCCCAGGCCGCGTTTCCCCAGAATCCCACGAACGACTGGTAGCTTCCCCGCGCCGCCGCCTGGTTGCCGCGCGCGAGGTCGGACTCCGCCATGAAGAACATCGACTGCACGAACAGCACCGGGTCGCCGTGGTAGGGAAACTCCGGCCCGTAGAGGCGCTCGTGTACCGCGGCGAACGAGCGCGCCGCCGCCTCCGCGTCTCCGCTTTCGAACGCGGCATAGCCGGTCAGGAAATCGCGCCGGCTCTGCTCACGCGGCCCCACCGCCACACCCAGCGAATCCGAAGCCAGGCGATCCAGAGCTTCCTTCTGCCGCTGCTGCCCGATGTCCGCCAGCGCGTTGATCTCAACCGCGTCCACCGACAGGACACGTGACCACAGGACCCAGTCCTTCTCGTGCGCGAGCGCGTCGGTCACCGTCGCCGCCGATCGGAAATCGCCGCGCAGAATCTGGATCCGCGCGCGCGCCAACCGCACCGGCACCTCGCCAAAACCGGTGACCCAACGCTCCACCACGTTCTCCGCGTTGTCGGCCTGCCCGAGCTGGCAGAGATACTCGACCAGCTGCAGCGACAGCGTGAGCCCGCGACGGGTGGCGCCGGCGAGCATCGCCAGGCGGATCGCCTCGTCCATGGCGTCCGCGCCGGCGTCGAATTCGCCCGAGAGGAAGTCAACGAATCCGATTCCCTCCTGCCCGATGGACTTGAGCACCAGTTCGTCGAACAACATCAGCTTCTCGTAGCTGACACGCGCGGCGGCGAAGTCGCCCGCCGCGGCGTACAGGAGCGCCCGGGTCATGATGGCGGGTATGCAGCGCGCGTCCAGTGCGAGCGCGTTGTTGCAGAACTCCACCGCTGTCTCCGGCTTGCCACGCGCCATTTCGACCTGGGCAATCAGCACGTACGGGAACGGCTCCTCGTTGTACATGCGCGCCAGCTCGCGGGCGGCGTCGGCCGCGCGGTCCAGGTCGCCTGCTGCCGCGGCCTGACGGATGTAGAGTTCGACCACCGGGCCGACGCTCGCATCGGTGCGCATCAGCGGGGCGAGCTGGTGTTGCGAATCGTCGAGCCGGCCGAGCAGAAAATAGGCGAGCGCCAGGTGATAACGCACGTCGGGGGCATCGTCGCGGGCGGTGCGCAACTGCGCCGAGAACGACGCCACCGCCCCGGCATAATCGCGGTCGAGTTGCAGTTGGCGCAGACCGCCGGCGTACGCCGTATCCGCGCCGGACGTGGCAATGGCCCGGCTGACGGCGTACGCGAGCGCGTCCTCGTCGTCGATCAACGGGTGGGCATAACACTCGGCGAGCCGCGTCCACGCGTCGGCGCGGGTGGAATCCACCACCACCGCGTGCTCGAGCACCACGGTCGCCTCACGCACGCGCCACATGCGCAGATACTCGACGCCGAGTTGGTAGAGTTCATCGGCGCTCGCGCTCTCGAGTTGCGTCATGTCGATGCTGGACACTTCGGGGGTGACGGCACCGGGAAAACGCGGCACGCGCGCGGCCTCGTGTTCGGGTTCGACAGAGCGCAACAGGAGCAGACTCGCGACGACGAGCAGCGAGAGGAACAGTGCATAGGCGAGCGTCCTCACGATGCCTTCCTCGCCTTTTCCACCGCGTCATACAGTTCCATGAGTCGTAGCGTCTCGGGACCCGTACCCGTCTCGTGCAGCCGGCGCGCGATCCCCAGCATGGCCCGGTTGTACGGCGTGGGCACCCCGTGGTCCCGGCCCATTGCAATGATCGGGCCGTGGATGTACTCCGATTCGATCTGGTCGCGTTTGAGATAGAGGTCCTGCCAGAGCGAATTGCGCGGCTTGACCCCGTGTCCGGTACGCCGCGCGACCGGCCGCCGCAGTTCGGCGATCATCTCCGCGATGGACGGATCGCGCCCGTCGCAGGAGCGCGCGCGGATCTTGCCCGCCCGGTAGACCCGCTGCACCTCTTCCAGCAGCAGTGCCTTGAGTTCATGAAATTCGTTGGACTCGTGGTCGCGCGGATCGACCGCCGCGTGGACGATGGTGCCGGTGTTCAACGCGAGCTTGAGCCACTTGTCGGACTCGATCGTGCGCGACGACGCGGCGTCAAAGCCGGCCGCGCGAAACGCAAGTGCGATCCCGCGCGAGGTCGCGTTGCTGCCGCGAGGGTGAAGCCCGACCACCAGCCGGCCCAGCGACTGGAACGATGCGTTGCCGGCGTGGATCATCGAGCACGTCATGCGGCACACTCCGCCGTAGACATTGGAGAACTTCTCGGCGGCGAGTGGTTCGGATGCGACGCCGTTCTGGAAGCAGATGATGGGGATGTCCACCGGCACGACCGCCCCCAGTTCGGAAAGCGCCGCGGCGACGTCGTACGACTTGACGGTGAGGAAAATGTGCGTTCCCGCGTTGATGTCCGACGGCGTCAGCGCCGTCGCCACCCGCGGGTGCGCCACCCGTTCGCCGGTACCGGACTTCAGACGCAGTCCCTCGCGGCGCACCGCCTCACCGAGCGCCTCGCGCCCGACGAGCAGAACCTCGTGGTGGTGGATGGCGAGCATGCCGCCCAGCACGCTCCCGATCGCTCCGGCGCCATAGACGACAACCTGCATGGTGTGCTCCGGCCTCCGCCGGAATGACTAGACCGCGACCAGCGCGCCCCCCCGGGCAATCCACGCCTCGGTACCGCCACGCACGACGGTCGTCCGGTAACCCATCCGGTCGAGGAGGCCGGCCGCGTAGGCCGAGCGGCTCCCCGACTGACAGTAGACGAGCACGGGTTTTCCCTTCGGGACCTCGGCAATTCTCTCCAGCAGACGCGTGTGTGCGATGTTGTGCGCGCCGGCGATGCGGCCGGTCTCGGAAAGTTCGGCGGCGCGGCGAACGTCCAGCAGGAACGCCCCGCCGGAAACGGCCTGCTCGATAGCATCGATTTCAATTTCCCCGATGGTCGCCACCTTGCCGCGACGCGCGTACTCGGCGAACATCTCCGGCGTCGCGTAGCCCGCAATGCTGTCCAGTCCAACGTGGATCAGGTCGACCACCGCCTCGCGCACGCGCGACTCCTCCACAATCAGATAGATGGTCATGCTTTCGGGGACGTAGGAACCCGCCACCGTGTTGAACGCGCGGTTGAGCGGCGCGTGCAACGCACCGGGCAGGTGCGCGGTGGCGTAGGACCGCCAGTCGCGCGTATCGAGTACCGCGACACCGGTCGCAAACGCGAGGTCGGAGAGCTTGTTGGGCGGAACCTTGCGCGGGACGGGGATCTTGCCGAGCACCGGCTGGCCGTCGCGGTTGTCGCGCTTCATCCGCGCGAAATACAGCGGAGGCTCCGGCTGGCCGTCGAGAATGTACGAGACGAAGCTGTTCTCATCGACGGCCGAGCGAATGGCGCGGTTGCCGGCGAGTTCGTATCCCACCGTCGACATCGGAACCGCGCCCAGCGCCTTGCCGCACGCACTCCCGGCGCCGTGTCCGGGCCAGACCTGCAGCGACGGATTCAGCGCGCGAAACTTCTCGAGCGACCGGTACAACGTGCGGGCGCTGTCTTCCATGGTCCCCACGTGCCCCGCCGCCGTCTCCAGCAGATCGGGGCGTCCCAGATCTCCAACAAACACGAAGTCGCCCGAGAGCAGGCCGAGCGGCATCGGCACACCCGCCGGTGTGTCGGTGACGAGGTAACACAGATGCTCGGGCGTGTGTCCGGGGGTCGCGATGACGTCGAAGCGGATGTTGCCGACCATGAAATGGTCGCCGTCCATCAGAACGCGATGCGAATAGTCACTGCCGCGGAGCCACTCGTACTGCCAGCCGGCACCGCCCTCGCCGGACGCGTACACGTGGATGCCGCGCTCCGCGAGTTCGCGCAATCCCGAAAGATAGTCGGCGTGAATGTGGGTGTCCGTGGCGGCGACGATGCGCAGCCCCTCCTGGGCGGCGATGTCGTTGTATGTGTCGATGTCGCGCATCGGGTCGACGACGATGGCCTCGCCGCTCGCCTGGCACCCGATCAGGTACGCATACTGGGCCAGCTTCCGATCAAATATCTGCCGAAAATACATGGGGTTATCTCCGTCAACCGCCCGGGGTTCCGCGCCGGACCGCGGGGCCGGCCGCGGCGGGCATCGTCACCATGATGCGCCTACCGGCGCCCGCTGTCATGCCCGTTTTTTTGACGACACGGACGCGACGAAGTATGCAATCCAGCCTTCCGAATTCTTCGCCTTCGTGATGCGGCGGAAGCGGCTGTTGCCGAAGCCCGTCCGCCGGTCGATGTCCTCCCAGTAGAACTCGATCTTGCTGAACCCGGCCTCTTCCAGCAGCTCGCGGATCTCGGGCATCGACCACAACCGCCAGTCGTACGTGAACGCGCGCCGGATACCGCCACCGTTGTGAAATTCGAAATGGATGTGGTAGACGCCATTGTTCCTGACCGGGTCGAAGGACGCCTGGTCCCAGACGTAGGTGAATCCGCTGTGGCGCGTGCGCTCCTGCATGGGCTTCTGCGCTTCCCAGCCGCCGAAGATGTCGCCGATGAACAGGCCGCCGGGCGCCAGCGAACGCCGCGCCGCGCGGAAGTACTCGCACAGCGCCTCGCGCGAGTGAAAGATGTTGTAGGAAAAATTCAGCGCCGCGATCACGTCGACTTTGGGGCGCGTGACATGGAGCACGTTGTCGCGGAACAGAATGACGCGTTCGCGCTCGTCGGGCTCGAGCTTGTTCAGGTTGTGTTCGCGTCCCCAGCGCAGCGTGGGCGCGTCCAGATCGACGCCGATCGCAATGTTGTCCTCGCGCAGCTCCACCCACTCGCGGGCCATCAGCGCAGTGCCACAGAAGTCTTCCTTGAGAACGCGCGGCAGGCGCCCGTTGTGCAACCGGTACACGCGGTCGAAGAAAGTGAAATGCACCTCGGGACTCTGGACGGACTCCTGGTAGAGCCAGTGCCGGTCGCGGAAGCGGGGGCCCCTCGGACTTCTGGCGGGCTGGGTGCGGGTGGCCATGGGCGGTTCCTTTCTTCTGCATCCGGGCCGGCGCGCCGGAAAAGCCGGCCGGAAAAAAAGAGACCCGCCGAGAGCGGGTCCCGAATGAGATGGTAGCCCCTAGGGGAATCGAACCCCTGTTTTATGGCTGAGAACCATACGTCCTAACCGCTAGACGAAGGGGCCTTACAACCGGCCGCCAGAATACGCGCCAGCGGCCGCCGTGTCAAGAACCCGTTGGGTTGACACCATGTCCCGGCACATGTTAGCGTGGGCGACATTCAGGTCCAAAACTCCCCGGGGGACAAAACGTGATCCATTCGACAGCCTGTGAATATGCCATCCGCGCCATGACCTACCTGGCCCGTTTCGAGAAGGGCCAGCGGGTCCTCGCGCGCGATGTTTCCGCGCACGAGAAGATTCCCGGCCCGTTTCTCGGCAAGATATTCCAGACCCTGGTGCGGGGCGGACTGTTGACGTCCACCAAGGGACCCGGCGGCGGGTTTGCGCTCGCGCGGTCGCCGCGCGAGATCGCGCTCTTCGATATCTATCAGGCGGTCGACGGCACCACGTATCTGGACGCGTGCGCGGTGGGTCTTGCGCGCTGCTCCGACGAAACCCCCTGCCCGCTGCACGACCGGTGGAAGCCGATTCGCGAGCGGATCCGCCAGTACCTGCAGGCCACGTCGCTGTCGGACATGGCGGACGCGACCGAAAAGAAGCTCGCCGCGCTGCCGCCCAAAGAACGCTGATCGGATTGCGGATGCGGCGCGCACTGGCCATAGCGGCCGCCATCACGGCCATCGCGGTTTGCGCCGCGGCCCAGGCGCCGGTGACGCGGCCGGACATCAAGCGCACACGCGGGCGCACCGTCCCCGATGTCACGCTCCTCTCGGAAGACAGCACGGCATTCCGTTTCAGCGCGATGGCGGGCAAGCCCATCATCGTGAGCCCGATCTTCACCAGTTGCCCCCATACCTGCAGCCTGATCACCGCGAGCCTACGCGACGCGCTGGCTGAAATCGGCGAACCCGAGGTCGGCTATCATGTGCTGACGGTTTCGTTCGACCCCGCCGACGGCCCCGCGCAACTGCGCGCGTACCGCGAAAAACTCCAACTGCCCGCGGGATGGCGCCTGGCGGTCGCGTCACCGGACGACCTCGCGCAATTGCTCGACGCAATCGACTTCCGATACGAGGCGCTCGACGAGGGCGGCTTTGCGCACCCGAACGGGATCTCGATCATCGATCCGGAATTGAAGGTCGCCGCGTACATCAACGGCGTGTCGTACGACGCCGCGGAGGTTCGTCGCGAACTGGAGAGCGCCGTCCGCGGGACATCGCTGGTGCACAAGGCGCGGCCGCTGCTGCTCGCCATCAGCCTGCTCGGCCTGTTGACGGTCGTCGCGGTGCTGTTCATCACCGGGCGGAAGGCCCGGCCGCAGGGCGCCTGAGCGCGGCATTCGCGCGCGGCCAACCAAAAGAAAACGCCCGGCGACGAAAATCGACTTCGTGCCGGGCGTCCGTGCGGATGGTTGGGGGGGGAGGATTCGAACCCCCGTTCACTGATCCAGAGTCAGCTGTCCTGCCCCTAGACGACCCCCCAACAATTGCAATGTCTCTGGTTATCGAAAGCGGCCCTTTACGTTAGCAGCCCGGGGGCGCAGAATCAAGTCTCGTTACAGCCCATGTGGAAACGGGTCGCAGAATCCCTCTGGCGGAGTCCAGGACCGGACGCGCCGCGTCCGGCGAGCGTCGGCGCCGCGGTTTCCGGCCTGCCCGGCCGGGAACAGTCGGCGTTGCTGGAAAAACTCGCGCGCGCGCTGCATCGCTACGGTTTCTCCGCGCAACAGGTGGAGGACGCGCTCGCGCTGGTCTCGCGGCGGCTGGGCGTCGACGCGGAGTTCTTCGCGACGCCGACCGCGATCTTCGCGTCCGTCGAAACCGCCGACCACGCCGAGACCCTGTTGATCCGGGTCGAGCCCGGCTCGGTGAACCTGGACAAGCTGTCGCGCCTCGACCGGCTGACGCGCCAGATCGCCTCGGGAGACGTCGACCCCGCCACCGGTTCACGCATGGTCGATGAAATCTGCGCCCCGCCGCCGCGCTTCAAGGGCAAGACACGCGTACTCGCCACGGCACTCGCCTCCGCCACCGCGGCGCGCTTCTTCGGCGGCGGCTGGCGCGAGATCGTCGTCTGCGCGTGCATCGGCCTGGTCACCGGGCTGCTCGCGCTCCTGTCCGTGCGCGACACGCGCTTCCGCCTCTTCGAACCCATCGCCGCGTTCGTCGCGGGAGCGGTTGCGTCCGCGGCGGCGGCGCTCCTGCCCCCCACGTCGGTGTACGTCGCGATGGCGGGCGGGCTCATCGTCCTGTTTCCCGGCCTCACGCTCACGGTCGCGATCAGCGAACTCGCCACCCAGCACCTCGCGTCGGGAACCGCGCGGCTGATGTCCGCCGCGACGCTGTTCATGACCATCGGCTTCGGCGTCGCAGTGGGACTCAAGGCCGGCGCCGCCGTGTTCGGCGCGGCCGCGGTCGCGGCGCCGATTCCGCTGCCGGCGTGGACCACGGCGGTTGCGGTGGTGGTCGCATCGCTGTCCTTCGTCGTGCTCTTTCAGGCGTCGCCGCGCGACACGGGCTGGATTCTCGGCGTGTGTTCGCTGTCGTTCGTCGGCGCGCGCGTCGGTGCGCAACTGCTCGGCATCGAGACGGGCGCGTTCATCGGCGCGCTGCTGGTGGGGGCCGTGAGCGGGCTCCACTCGCGAAACTTCGACCGGCCTTCGGTGGTCATGTCCACCCCCGGCATCATGATGCTGGTGCCGGGCAGCGTCGGCTTTCGCAGCATCACGGACATGCTGGCGCGCGACGCCGTGTCCGGATTGCAGACCGCTTTCGTGATGATCATGACCGGCGTGGCCCTGGCGACGGGGCTGTTCATGGCGCGGCTGCTGGTGCCGCGCCGGCGCTGGGTAACCTGGTGGCCGCGTAAGGAGAGATGACCGTGTCCGCATTCGATCCCATGGAATCCATTGCCGCCATTCGCCACGAATTCGGAGAACACGGCGGCGTCAACATGTCCGTCGAGGTGAGCACGACGTTCACTGTGATGCACGCGTCAACCATGCCCGACATCTTTCACGGGTTGCTCGGGCCCGACAACGCGGGCTGCTACCTCTACGGCCGCCACTACAACCCCACCGTGTACGCGCTCGCGCGCCAGCTGGCCGCGCTGGAGTCCACCGAAGCCGCCTACTGCACCGCGAGCGGCATGAGCGCCATCGCGACGACCATCTTCCAGTTGTGCCGCGCCGGCGAACACGTGGTCGCCAGCGACACGCTGTACGGCGGCACCTATGCGCTCCTGCGGAATTTTCTGCCGGAACGCTCGGGAGAGCGGACGACGTTCGTCAATATTCGCGACCTCGACGCGGTCAAGCGCGCCTTCACGCCGCAGACGCGCGTGTTGTACGTCGAGACGGTTGCCAATCCCACGCTGGTGGTCGCCGATCTTCCCGCGCTCGCGGCGATCGCGCACGAGCACGGTGCGGCGCTGGTGGTCGACAACACATTCTCGCCACTCATCGTGACACCCGCGCACCACGGCGCCGACGTCGTGGTCCACAGCCTCACCAAATTCGTGAGCGGGTCGTCCGACATCATCGCGGGTGTCGTGTGCGGCAGCAAAGAATTCATCTCCAGCATGATGGATGTCACCACCGGCGCGCTCATGCTGCTCGGCCCCACGATGGATCCGCGCATCGCGTTCGAGCTGAGCACGCGGCTTCCCCACCTGGGCGTGCGCGTGCGCGAGCACAGCCGGCGCGCGGCGGCGATGGCGGAATTGTGCGAGCGGCGCGGGCTGCGGGTGCACTACCCCGGGCTTCCGTCGCACCCGGATCACGACCGGCTGGACGCGCTGCGCAACGAGGGCTATGGGCGCGGCGGGTTATTCGCGATCGACCTGGAGACGGAGGAACGCGCCGACCGTTTCATGGAGTATCTGCAGAACAAGATGCAGTTCGGGTTCATCGCGGTGAGCCTGGGATTCACCGACACGCTGATGTCGGTGTCGGCGAGTTCGACCTCGAGCGAGATGACGCCCGAGGACCTCGCGCGCGCGGGCATCTCGCCCGGGCTGGTGCGCATATCCGCCGGCATCACCGGCACACTCGAGCAACGCCTCGATCAGCTGGACGAGGCCATCAGGGCGACGCTTCAGTAGCGGCCCAGGAGCTGGCTTCCTTGCACAGCGCCACGTAGTCCTCGTTGAACGCCTTCCGCGTCGCGGCGTCGAGGTCGGGTTCGGTGGCCATGTCGTTGACCCACTCCGCCATCGACGTTTCGCCGCGCTTTTTGACGAGTTCCTCGATCATGCGGTACGCGTTGTAGTATGCGCGGCGCGTCTCGCGGCGCTCCTTCTCGGCCGCCAGCACGCGTTCGGTTTCCGATGGCGAAATTGCGACCGCACCGAGCGCGGCGAAGTCCTGTCGCTGGTCCTCCAGGATCACGGCCTCGCCCGCCAGATAGGACGCGCATCCCTCCTCCACCCAGCGCGGTGCATGGCCGTCCGAAAGCCTGCCGATGGCCCACTCATAGTACTCGCGCGGGCCGACGATCTTGAGCAGACCCCGGGTGTGCAGATCGATGGGCGCCTGCACGCTGATCGTGTCACCCTTGATCGCCGAGTAGATCCACCAGTCGCGTCCGGTGTTGTACTGGTACCACTCGAGATTGGGCGAACAAATGATGACCGCGTGCCCGGCTGGCGCGCGGCCGAACACGTCCGTGACCTTCTGGCGGGCTTCCGCCGCGAGCTTGAACATCGCCACGCCCTGCAGGACGTTGACCTTGCCGACGGGATACCAGACCTCGATGGCATCGCTGGCGAGGACGCCGCCGTAGCCGTCCCAGTACTCATCGCGGGTGATGCCGTGCGTCTCCTTCATCGAGCGCAGGCTGTCGACTTCGAACCGATTGAGTTCGCGGTCGAACTCGGCCGGGACGACGTAGCGCGCGGGCTTCTTTCTCGCCACGGTCTGCTGCTGTTGCTGGCCCTTGTCGCAGCCCAGTGCGGCCAGGACCAGTGCCGCCAGAATGGCCAGCACCACACCGGCCCGCCGCGCGGACGTCGATCGCGATTTACTCACGGCTTCTCCTTCCGGGTCGAATCGAGGAGCGCCCGGACCGCCTGGCCAGCGCGCTCGATCTCATGGAAACTTTCTTCGCGCATGCGTTCGTTCAGTTGCGCCTGGCCCGTGCGGGCCTCTTCCATCCAGCCATGCGCAAAGCGGCCGGATTCGATGTCGTCCAGAATACCCGCCAGCGCGGCGCGCGTCTCGGGAGAAACCACGCGCGGACCGCTCTGGTAGCTGCCCCACGCGGCGGTGCGGCTGATGCGCTCGCGCATGTGCTGCATTCCGCCCTCGAACATCAGGTCCACAATGATCTTGAGTTCGTGGAGACACTCGATGTACGCGACTTCGGGCGCGTAGCCGCGCGCGACGAGGGTGTCGAACGCCGCCTTGACGAGTTCCGGCACGCCACCACACAACACGGCCTGCTCGCCGAACAGGTCGGTCACCGCCTCTTCGCGAAACGACGTTTCAATGACACCCGCGCGCAGACATCCGATCAACGCCGCATATGAGAGCATCGTGTCGCGCGCGTTGCCGCTGGCGTCGGTTTCCACCGCAACCAGCGCCGGGAGGCCCCGCCCCGCGACGAACATCTTGCGCAGAAAATGCCCCTGTCCCTTGGGCGCCACCAGGATCACGTCGTGCCCCGCGGGAATCCGGATGGCGCCAAACGCCACCGAGAAACCGTGCGCAAACACCAGCGCCGCGCCGGGGCGGAGGGATTGGGCGACCAGCGACTCGAACAGCGCGCCCTGCGCCTCGTCCGGCACCAGCACCGCGACCACATCCGCCTGGGACACCGCCGCGGCGGGCGCCATCGGGGTGAACCCCTCGGCGGCGGCCGCGTTCCAGCCGCGGCCACCGGGCCGGGCACCCACCACGACCGTCGCACCGCTATCGCGCAGGTTGAGCGCGTGGGCGTGGCCCTGATTCCCGAACCCGAGTACCGCAACCGTCCGGCCCGCCAGCGTGTTGCGGGGAAGATCGGAGCCGGTAAGAACCTTCATCAGTGCGGCCTCCCTGGAAAACGCGGCCCACGGTCGCCGGAATCGCCACCCAAACGGCCGCAAGTTTACACCAACTGAGCCCCTTGC
>DASUGO010000063.1:0-11734 GCA_036273975.1 Candidatus Krumholzibacteriia bacterium | reverse complement strand
GGTACGATAGAGCGCGCCGCGCTGGTGCGGGTTTTCGCCGTAGCGGACGTCGGTGACCTTGGTAAGGCCGAGCGGCAACCGCTCGGGCAGGTCCGCGCCGCCCGAAGACATCCGCAGCGACGTGGCAATGGCGGCGTCATAGGTCGCGGTGAGTGCGAACACTTCCGCGGCAAGCCGGACCCGCGTCGCCGCCGACGTGCCCCCGTTGGCCCTGATCTCGGCGATCACGCCCTCGTACTGGGCGGGGCTGGTCAGAACCGTCACGTGGCGGTGGTTCTTCGCGGCCGCGCGCAGGAGCGTGATACCACCGATGTCGATATACTCGATCAGCTCGGCCGCGCCTAGTCCGGCCCGGAACTTCTCCTCGAACGGGTACAGGTTCACAACCACGTAGTCGATCGGGTACGTGCCCTGCTCCTCGAGCGTCTGCACGTGGTCGGGGTTGTCGCGGTCCGCGAGGATGCCGCCGTGGATCCTGGGATGCAAGGTCTTCACGCGGCCGCCGAGAATCTCCGGGCTGCCGGTATACGCGGAGATCTCTTCCACCTCGAGGCCCTTCTCACCCAGGAAGCGCTGCGTCCCCGACGACGCAATCAGGCGCACCCCCTGCTCGTGCAGCGCGGCGGCCAGCGCGGCGAGACCACTCTTGTCGGTCACCGATATCAAGGCGGTGGACGCACGCATGGTCTTTTTCACAGGTAGTTCTCCAGTTTGCGGTTCGGAAACAGGAGGTCGTGCGCCTCGCGGTAGCGCGCGAGCGTCTTCGCGACGACGTCGGCCGGGAGGGTCGGCCCCGGCGGGTTGTGGTCCCAGCCGCTGGCGTCGAGGTAGTCGCGTACGAACTGCTTGTCAAAGCTCGCCTGCGCGCCGCCGGGCGCGTAAGTCGCGGCGGGCCAGAAGCGCGACGAGTCCGGCGTCAGCATCTCGTCGATCAGCGTGATCTCGCCCCCGATCATCCCGAATTCGAACTTCGTGTCGGCGAGGATGATTCCACACGAGCGCGCGTAGTCGCGGCCACGGCGGTACAGGTCCAGACTCATGTCGCGCAGCTGCTCCGCCTGGGCGCGCGGTACCACCCGGCACATTTCCTCAAAGGAGATGTTCTCGTCGTGACCGGTGTCGGCCTTGGTAGCCGGTGTAAAGATCGGCTCGGGCAGCTCGGACGACTCGCTGAGACCGTCGGGCAGGCGAATACCACACACCGCGCGGTGACGCTGATATTCCTTCCACCCGGATCCACTCAGGTAGCCGCGCACCACGCACTCGATGTCGAAACGGTCCGCTTTCGAGACCAGCATGCTGCGTCCCGCGAGTTCGCGGCGCCCCTTGAACGGGGCCGGATACTCGTCGACGTCGGCGGTGAGAAAATGTGTGCGCAGTCCGGCGCCGAAGTGCTCGTACCAGCCCATCGTAATCTGGGTCAGGAGAACGCCTTTGCCGGGCAGGCTGGAAGGAAGGATCACGTCGTACGCGCTGATGCGATCGGTCGAAACGATCAGCAGACGGTCTCCCAGGTCGAACACGTCGCGCACCTTGCCGGTGCGGTCCGGCGATAGTCCGATATCCGCGGTACTGTTAAGTGCTTCTAGCATGTGAATCGCACCTTGGTCGCGCCGCGCGGGCGCCGTTGAGGGTCGTCAGGAGTCGGTCCCCAGCACACGCCGCCCCTCCACCCGAAGCGCGCCGCGTGCGAACAGCTCGACGGCGCGGATGACGCAATGGTGTTCTTCGGCGAGGATGCGCGCGCGCAGCGCGTCGACATCGTCCCCATCGCGCACCGGAACCGCGGATTGCAGGATGATCGCGCCGCCATCGAGCGACGCGTCCACAAAGTGAACCGTACACCCGGCGAGCTTCACGCCGTGCTCCAGCGCCTGGCGTTGCGCGTGCAAACCCTTGAAACTCGGCAAGAGCGACGGGTGCACATTCATGATGCGCCCCGCATAGTCCGCGAGCAGGTCACCGTCCAGAATGCGCATGAATCCGGCCAGGAAGATCAGGTCGACGTCCGCGGCGCGGCAGATCCGAACCACCGCGGCTTCCTCACCGTCCCGCAGCCGCCCCCGCCGTTCCCCGGGTTGAACCAGGTGGCAGGCGATGCCGAATTCCCCGGCGATAGCGACCGCCCCGGCCGATCGGTCATCGGTCACAAGGCAAACCACGTCAGCCGGAAAAGTCGGATCCTGGCAGCGCTCGGCGAGCGCCCTGAAGTTGCTTCCACGGCCGGAGGCCAGCACGGCCACTCGGCAATTAACGGAGGTCACAAACACCCTTCCGCGTCGTCAGTTGGGCGCACTATACCACTGGTCCGCGCCGGGGTGTCACGCAAAATCTTGCTTCCGCGCGATCGCCTCCCGGTGGCCTCACGCGCCCCGGAGAGGCCAGAGGAAGGCGACGACCACGAGTGCCACGGCCACCCCCCACGCGACGGGACGACGCGGGAATCGCCACGCGACCACGACCCCGAGATAGTACGCCGGGAGCCACGGTCCCGTGGCGACGAGCGGCTCGGGCGCGCGTGCGGCAGCAGTCAGGATCCCGGCGACGGTGGCCCGGGAGGCCAGCGCCAGCGCCGAGCAGACGGCCGGTCCCACGCCGGGTACCGCCCCCAGACCCGCCGCGGCGAAGGACAGGACCTGTACCGCGGTTACCGGCACAATAAACACCGCGGTCGCCAGCGGCCCCACCACGCTCACACGGCCGAAATGCATGAGTTGCAGCGGCACGATCAGCACTTCCACCGCGACTCCCACGATGATGACCCCGGCGGTTGACCGGACCAGCCACCCCAACGCGCGCCGCCGCGCCCCGGGGCGGGCGTTGCGCGCGCGGAGCAGGATCGGCACGCGGCGGACGGCAAGCAGCACGGCGCCCGTCGCCACGAATGACAGTTGCAGACCCGGCGAACGCGCCGACAGCGGGGACACGAGCAGCATGACGAACAGCGCCTTGCCGAGCGTGTCGAGTGGACGCAGCGGGCGCATGAGCACGCGCGCTCCCACCAGCAGCGCGACCATCGCAAACGCACGCCATAGCGACGCCACGTCGCCGACCACGGTCACGTACAGCGCGAGCGTCGCGAGCAATGGCGCGTCCTCACGCACGCCCAGCCCGCGCGCGAGCGCGAGTACGCCGGCGGCGATCACCGCGAGATGCATGCCGCTCAACGCCAGCAGGTGCGCGATTCCCAGCGCGATCACCGCCTCGCGCAGATCGCGGGGCAGGAAGCCGCGTTCGCCGAGCAGCAGGCCGAGCGGAAGGGCGGCATCGTCGGGCAGAGATCGCATCAGTCGCATACGCGCGGCGCGGTGCACACGCCAGAACAGCGTATCGGCACGGAAGCGACGCGCCCGCTGCCAGCGATGCACGTCGCGCATTTGCACCCGCGCGCGCCCCGCGGCCCCGCGCGCGCTGAGAAACCCGCCCGGCGCCGGCTGGGTGACGTGCGCCGCGCATACGATTCGATCTCCCGGGAACACGTCGAAGAACCCCGCCTGCATCCACAGGCGCACGGGCCGCCCGGCAACGGCCGCGTCGAACAGGAACGCGGTGCCGTACACGTTCGTGACGGGATACGAGACCACGCGGCCGTCCAGCACAATCGCGGCGGCCCCGCGCGCGGCCACTTCACGCCGCACGCGGACGCGGTCTTCGTCGAGGCGTTGCGCACAGCAGGCACCCACCAGCGCGCACGCGCCCACCAGCAGGCACCAGCACCATGCGACCCGCGTGCGCACGAACAGCGCGTGCACCACCAACGGCAGGCACACCGCCAGCAACAGAAGTTGTTGTTGAAGAACACCGGCGACGATTGCCGCCGCAAGGAACCACACCACCGCCCCACCTCCCGCTGTACCACCCCACTACCCGTTCGAGTACAACACCACCTGATTCTTTCCGCGCTGTTTCGCGCGGTACATTGCCGCGTCCGCCTGCACGAACAGTTCGTCGCCGGTCTTCGCCGTATCCGGGTACACCGCGACGCCCACACTGACCGTTATCTCGCGCGTTCTACCGGTGTGGTCACGAAATCCCTCGAACTGCTGGATGACGCGACGGAGACGCTCGGCGGTGTGCACCGCCTCGAACTCCGGCGTACCCGGAAGCAGGATGACCATCTCCTCTCCGCCATAACGGAATGCGAGGTCCACCTTGCGGAGATTGCGGCGCACGATCTCGGCGGTCGCCACCAGCACCTCATCGCCCTTCTTGTGACCGAGCTGGTCGTTGACCTTCTTGAAGTCGTCGATGTCGAGCACGAGCATCGACAGCGCGGAACCCGAACGCATTGCACGCTCGATTTCCACCGGCATCTGGCGATCGAAGAAATGCCGGTTGTAGATTCCGGTGAGCGAGTCGATCGAGGTGAGGTTTTCGAACTGGTAGTTGAACTCCACCACGTTGCGAACCACCGCGGCCGCGAGTTCGAGGCGCTGCTCCATCGTTCTGCGTTCGAGCCCCGGGTGGAAATAGCAGCGCAGCGCGCCGATCACCTGCCCCTGGGCGAAGATCGGTGCCACACCCATCACCTCCCACGCCGCGAGTCCGTCCGGGGACGCGGCTGCGAGGTTGGCCTTGGGAACCAGCCGCTGTGCCCCCCCCTCCACCGCCGCGCGCACCGACTCCATCGAGCGCAGTTCCTCGTCACCCACCACGCGCACGTGTGGCCCGGCCGCCTCGCCGGACAGCAGCGCGTCGTCGATCACGTCGAGGCGCGCGGCCTCGAGGCCCAGCCAGCGTTCCAGCGCCGCGAGCAGGATTCCCAGACGCTCGAGCACCGATGCCGCGCCGTCCGCGACGGCAAACGAACGTATAATGTCGGGAAGAATCTCGCCCGGTTCGGGCGACTCGATGACGACCGCGGCGGTGTGGCGCGGCCCGGGTGCCATGGCCGGCACGGCCTCGCCTGCCCCGGAAAGTGGCCCCGCGCGCAGACCGGACAGGTCCTCCCACTCGTGGCGCGGAACCGCGACGTTGACCTGGTAGCGTCCCCCCGTCCGCCGGTAGGCCACCCGGACGTCGCCGTTGTCCGCGTGTACCGCCGCCCGCCTGAAATAGGCGTCCTCGCACAGCGACTCAAGCGCGCGAATCGACTGGCGCCGGAGGTCCCGCGGCTCACCGGTCCGCAGCGCCTCGCCGACGTCCCGCCGGAGATCCGGGGGAAGGCGGTGCTGGGGAACCAGGTGGACGAGAAGGTATCGGAAGTCCTGATCGTAGCTGTGCATTGCGTCGGTACCTTCGCCCGCCGGCGGTTGATTCCTGACCACTTCCATTGTACCGCAGACCCGAAGTGGCCTTCCAGGGCTTTCGTACGCCAACTTCTTGGTCTGGACCGGGGGCCGGCATTTTGGCTTGCAAGTTGCTCAAGCCTTGACTCATATTGCCCGAAGACTTGCCCCGCGTCCCCCGACCCGGATCGAGGAGGCCTCTTGAATTTTCCGCGCGCGACCCCGGTTTGCAGACTTCCGTTTTTCCTGGCCATCGCCTTCGGCCTGTCCGTTGCGGCGTGCAGTTCCGGCCGGGACGCACAGCGCGCCGGCGCCGACCCTGCCGCCGGGTCGAGCTACGAAACGTCGATGGCGCGATTCGAATCTCGCCTGGCGGCCTCCCGCGAGCTGCTCGAGGCGCGCGAGGGCGGGCGCTTCGAGAGCTGCCGCGACTCGCTCGTCGCGGACGTCAACGCGTTCATCCGCCAGAATCCTGAGGCCGAGGAAGACCCGGCCTTCATCTCCCTGCTCAACGCGCTGAGCGCGCTGGACACGCTGTCGACCGACGAGCCGGGCGCGGACCCCGACGGCTACGCCGCGGTGGACGACAGCCTTGCCCTCGCGAACGCGGATTGGCCGGCAACGGACACCGTCCCGGATGGCCGCGTATTCAGCATCGACAACACGCTGTTCCCCGTCGTCGAGAACGGCCGGATCGATTTCTGGATCAATTACTTTACCGGCCCCGGGCGCGAGCGCTTCGGACGCGCGATGTACCGCATGCAGCTCCACCGGCCCACGGTCGAGGCGATTCTGGACGAAATGAATCTGCCGCGCGAACTCATCTGCATTGCGTTCATCGAGAGCGGATTCGCGATGAAGGCGGTTTCGAGCGCGCGTGCGGTCGGCCCATGGCAGTTCATCAACGGCACCGGACGCCGCTACGGTCTGCGCTCCAACTGGTGGTATGAGGAGCGTAGTGATATTGTCGCGTCGACCTACGCGGCCGGCAACTACCTCCGCGACCTGCACTCGATCTGGGGTGACTGGTACCTTGCGTTCGCGGCTTACAACTGCGGCGAGTACCGGGTTGCCCGCCAGGTGGCGCGCCAGAAGACCACAAACTTCTGGGAACTCGATCTGCCGCTGCAGACGGAGCGTTACGTTCCCAAATTTCTCGCCGCGCTCTACATCATGCGCGAGCCGGAGAAATACGGCTTTACGATTCCACAGGTCGAACCGGTTCGCTTCGACCTGATCACTGTCGAATACGCGATCGAACTCGACGTTCTCGCGCGCTGCGCGGGGACAACGTCCGAGGTCATCAAGGAGATGAATCCGCAGCTGCGCCGGGGCGCCACGCCACCCAACATGGAAGTGCACCTCAAGGTTCCGGCCGGACTCGGCGACGCGTGCATGGCCGCCATCCAGGACCTCCCGCCCGAGGAGCGGGTCACGTGGCAGGAGCACACGGTGCGCAAGGGTGAGACGCTCTCCCAGATCGCGGCCCACTACGACACCAGCGTTGACGCGCTCCGCGACTCGAACAACCTTCGCAACCGGAGCCTGCTGCAGATTGGTCAGCGGCTCGTGATTCCGGTTCCCGGTGGCACCATCGCGACGGCCGCAAGTTCACGTCCCGAGTATCGCACCCACACGCCGACCATCGACCGCGCGGCGCTGGAGCGCTACGCGGAGCGCGCCGCCGCCAATGCCCCGCCCCCGGGACGCGAGCGCATCACCTACACCGTCAGGCCCAACGACACGCTCAGCGAGATCGCCGCCGCGCACCGCGTCGGTGTCAGCCAGTTGCGTTCGTGGAACAACCTGAGCCGCCGCCGCCACATCTATCCGGGACAGCGCCTGGCGATCTACGTGCGCGACGGCAGTGGCTCGGTCGCCACGGTCGCGTCGAAGTCGACGGCGCGCGCCATGGACGAATCGCGCTACGAGCGGCACCAGCACGTGGTGTCGCAGGGCGAGACATTTTATTCGATCAGTCGCCGGTACAATGTTTCGATGAATGAATTGATGGCATGGAACGGCCGCACGCGATCGACCATCCGCCCGGGTGATGTGCTTGTGGTATGGCAGCCGCGCGCCATGCCCATCGAGAGCGGCGGCCGCTGATCTTCACGGACCGCTGACGGCCGCCGGACTCTAGAAGTTGGCGAGCACGGATACACGGTGCGTCGCTTCGAACGCATCGTGGTGCAGGTAGGCGTAGTCGAGGCCCAGCACGCCGAAATACAGCCCGGCGCCCGCGGTGTAGTTCTCGGCGTCGAGTCCACCGCGAATCATCACCTTGTCCTGGAAGCTCAGTTCCGCGCCCAGATGCAGATCGGTGCTGAACGTTTCCACCCAGAACTGTGACGCGCCCTGGCGGTTGTCGAAGAACACGTCGGCATCCAGCGCCAGCAGCAACGCACCGTTCAAGTCCTGCGACTCGATTCGATACGCGCTCCCCAGCTTTACACTCGGCACGATGAACTCGTTCGTCCCCGTGCTCCAGCTGATGTAGGTCCCGGTTGCATCCTGCAGTTTGGCGCCCACGGACAGGTTGCGCGCAAGGAAGTCACGCCGCAGATACCCGAGATCGATGCCGATTCCCATGCTCGACTCGCCGGCAATCATGTCCTGATAGATCAGTTTCAGCGAGCCGCCGATATTCCCCGCGCCGGTCTCCACCGCGAACGTGGCAAAGCCCGCGAAACTGTTGTTCGATTCGCGTGGCAAGGTTTCGGCATCGAAAGGCACACCGTTCTTGTCGACCAGTTCACCCTCGTCGATCTGGCCGTTGCCGTTGATATCGTTGTGGATCAGCTGGCTGGTCACGAGCTGGTCGGGGTCGCCCAGGTGGATCAGCGCGAAGCCGAACGCCGGCTTGCGCTCCGGGTCCATCAGCGTCGTCGGCTGCATGTAGGCGCCGAAGTTGTAGTTCAGCAGGTCACCAAACTGCTCCGCATGCATCGCAAGCGCCTGGCGCCGGTCGATCCCGGCGAGGCCGGCCGGATTCCAGAATACCGCGGATGCATCCGCCGCGACCGCGGCGAACGCGCCGCCCATTCCGAGCGCGCGTGCGCCCCCGCCGGGTGCCATGAACTCGCCCGCGAGCTTGGTGGCCTGGGCGGAGGAGGCCACCAGGGACATCACGACGAACACAGATATCGTGCTTAGACGCATGGTTGCCCTCGTGTATCGGGGTGGTAATCGCAGGCGTTCAATCATTGAAAAAAATCAGGGGAGGGCTCCTGCCCATTATACCGTGCGGGGCGCGCGGCCACAACGCGCGATTTACCCGTCATCCGAGCCCGAACTCCTTGATCTTGCGGTAAAGCGTCCGCTCCGATATCCCCAGCGCCTGCGCCGCCTTGCGGCGGTTGCCCACCGCGCGGTTCAACGCCTCCTTCACCGCCGCCCGCTCCATCGTCGAGAGACTCAGGTTCGTTCCCTCTGCGTCGCCGCCGGCGGCCACTTCGCGCAGCCCGCCCCACGGTCCGGCCGAAGACGGCCCCGGGCCGTCCCGCAGCTGGCGCAGGATTTCGCGCACATCGCGGTGCAACGCGAGGATCAGACCATAGAGGACCTCCCGTTCGGCGTCGTCGCGCGGCCGCGCGACCGGCACCGGCAGGAACGGTCCGGGTGCGGCCGGGCCCGGGTCGCCGAGGTGTGCATCCACCAGTGCGCGCGTGATCCGTGGGCCGGGCGCGAGCACCACGAGCGTTTCCACGAGGTTCTTCAACTCGCGGATGTTCCCCGGCCAGTTGTGCTCCTCGAAGCGCTGCATCGCATCGGGATCGAGTCCGCGCACGCTCTTGTGGTTGGACCGGTTCGCCATCCGGATGAAATGATGGACGAGAATCGGAATGTCAGACTTGCGCTCGCGCAGGGGCGGCAGGTACAGCGTGACCCCCTTGAGCCGGTAATAGAGATCCTGCCGGAAGGTCCCGGTGCGGGCCGCCTCGCCCAGGTTGCGATTGGTCGCGCCGATCACGCGCACGTCGACCGTCAGCCCGCTCGCACCACCGACCCGCAGCACTTCCCCGGTTTCGAGGACGCGCAGGAGGCGCACCTGCATGTTGGCGCTCATCTCCCCGACTTCGTCGAGGAAGATCGTGCCCGAGTTGGCGCGCTCGAACATCCCCGCCCGCCGTGACACCGCGCCCGTAAAGGCCCCGCGTTCGTGGCCGAAAAGTTCGCTCTCGAGGACCCCCTCGGCGAGCGAGCCGCAGTTGATCGCTTCGAACGGGCGCTCGCTGCGGCGGCTCATCGCGTGGATCGCGTGTGCGACGATGTCCTTGCCGGTTCCACTCTCGCCCTGGATCAGAATCGGAACCTCGGTGGGCGCCACCAGCATCAGGGATTCGAGCAATTCCTCCACGGCCGGCGAACGGCCGACGAGTCCGGCCTGCGCCTTGACCAGAACGAGGGAGAGGTGGTGATCGAGGGTTCCGCGCAACGGCGCGGGTTCGATGGGGCGGTCGATATACAGATCCACGCCTTCGGCGCGCTCAACGCGGCGGACCGAGTCCGACTTGGGGCCGCCGACGACGATCGCGCTGACCCCCGGTACCGCCCGGCGGCAGCGCTTGATCAGCGTGAGATACGCGGGCTCGAGCAGCTCGTCGATCAGAACGGCCGCGGCCGTATCCGTCAACTGGTCCACCACCGCGCCAGGCGTGTCGACCAGGTCGAGCACCCATCCGTCGCGCGGGAAGAGACGCCCGAGCGACTGGCGGATTGTCGGATCAGTGGTCAGGGCAACAAAGTGTACCTGCTGTGAACTCAATGGGTTTCACCGCAGATAAACCTAGCTGTGGGCCTGCCATCCTGTCAACCGTCTTTGCGTGTGCTCCCGGCCGCGGCGCTCGCGCGGTACTCGCGCAACTTGTTGCGGAGGGTTCGCACACTGATCTCCAGCGACGCGGCCGAGCGCGTGCGGTTCTGATTCAGCTGGTTCAGGCGGTCGAAGATCATGAGGCGCTCCATGTCGTGGATCGAGCCGCTGCGGAACGTCTCGTCAAACTCCGTCCCGTTCCCGCGAAACGACTGCGTGGCGGCGCGGCGCAACCGGGCCACTTCCGCGGCCCGGCCGATCGCAGCAGTCAGCCGCTCATCGGCAAACGGCACGTGCTCCCAGATTCCCGGGCGCGCCTGGTCCGCGACCAGGATAACCGGCACCAGCGGGTAGCGGCGAACGACTTCATCGACGATCACGCTCACCGGCATGTCGGGAACCCGCGGTCCGAGCACCACGGCGTCGAATGCTTCGCGCGCCAGCATCGCCAGCGCCTCGGCACCCGTGATCACACCCGTCACGTCCGCATTTTCATTCCACTTTCCATCGTCGACGCCAAGGCTGATTAATCCCATTGCAGGCCTCCTTCTTCTCCCACGAGCAAATGCACAACGGTCCGGCCGCCCTCGCGGCGCATTCCGGCGACCGCGGCCGTCCGCGGTGCTGCCGCGGCGACATACGCGAGCCCAAGCCCCGCATGGCCGCGCTTCGAAGTCACAAATGGTTTCCAGATTGCATCCTGCTGCGCCGCATCGACGCCTTCGCCTTCATCACTCACGCGCGCGTGGAAAACCCGCGCGCCGTCAATGCGGCTGTCATCGACGCGTACCCGCACACGTCCGGCACGCGGAGACGCCTCCATCGCATTGCGCAGGATATGGAACAGAATCCGGGTCAGCAGTTCGCCGCGCTGGCGAAATTCTCCGTGCGTGCGGTCCACCATGTCGATCACGCATGGTGCAACGCGTTCGCACCGATCCCCCACCCGGCCGAGAATGCCTCGCCACGTCAGACGGCTCGCACGCTCGTCGTCACACAACCGCAGGGCCGAAACACGCCCGCTGAATTCGTCGAGTTCCCGCGCGGCGTGTGAGACGCGCGCGGTCCAGTGCTGGGTATCGGCATCGTCGGCGTGCGCGTCGGAAATCAGCGAGGAATACGCGCGCACCGCGCCGGAGGTATGCCGCGCGGCCCGCACGAACTGCGCGAGCAGCGCCTCGGTATCGACCACGCGCTGGATGTCGCCGGGGCCCGCCTCCGGCGCCGCGGGTATACCCATCGCGTGCAGGCGTTCGCGCAGAAGCCCCCTCCAGCGATTCGCGGCGGCATCTGGCGCCAGCGGATGGTCAGGTCGTACCGGGTTCATGCCCCGGTACCGGCAATCGGCGTGCCCGCTACGGCGCAGTGGGCCCGCGGCCGCCTTAACGTCTGTTAAGTCAGGCTGTTACACGATTGGCCACGAAAAGCGGCGGGGGCGGGCAGGCGGCAGAATTGGCCGACTACCCACCCCCGGTGGAACGGAAAAGGGGAAGAAATTGACCAGCTAGATGTCGCTCTGCGCCTCGGCCGCGTTGAACGTCTTCAGCTTTTCGCGCAACGTCTGGCGCGAGATACCCAGAATCGCCGCCGCGCGCGACTTGTTGCCGTTGGTCTGCTCCAGCGTGCGCTCAATCTGTACCTTTTCGACGTCGCGCAGCGTCATCGGGAAGAACGACTCCGCGATGCTCGC
>DASUGO010000062.1:0-5620 GCA_036273975.1 Candidatus Krumholzibacteriia bacterium | reverse complement strand
CGTCTTCTCCATTTCCGCGCGGATGCGCTTGACCTCGTCCTGGCCGAGGTTGTGGATGCGCGCCGCATCCATGTTCTCGACCGTGGTGTAGTAGTTGATGCGGTTGCGGTAGTACTGCTCGCCGCCGGGGATGTCGTAGATTCCGACCGTGTCGCGCGACGCGGGTAGATAGACCTCGCGCAGGAACTTGTCGAAGCGCTGGAACGCCGGGATGGCGACGGTCTGGATCGCGGCCTTGGCCGCGCCCTGCAGGCGCGTCTTCTCGGCGTCCGGCACGCTGGCCGGCATCTTCTGGAAGGGCGCGTAGAAAGGATTGGCCTCGACGTCCGCGGTCAGCGGACCCTTCATCTGCTCGAGCACCTTGTCGATGATGATGCGCGGCTGGGTCAGCTTCTCGGTGGTGCCCTGCGTCAGCAGCACGATCCACTGGTCGATGTACGGGCCGCTGGCGTTGATGCGCGCGATCCAGTTGTCGTAGTCCTTGACCGAGTTGAACGGCGCGAACTCGGCCACCTCGGCCAGCTGCTGCGGGCCGCTGCCGGGAGTCAGCGCGAACATCCACGGCTTGAACTGGTACTCGCCGATACGCGTCTTGATCTCGCGCTGGAACAGGTCGTAGTTGAGCTGGTCGGCCTTGTCGAGCTTCTCGCGATTGATCTTGGTCAGCGCCTGCAGACGCGTGTAGTTCTTCTTCTGGCGCGCGTCGATGGCCACCTGGGTCATGTCGGGCAGCTTGTCGTTGTAACGCGGGTCACCGAGCGCGGTGGCGGAGAGCGGATCGTCCGCCAGGTCCTCCTGCCACGTGGCGTCGAACAGCTTGAGCAGCGGCGCGTTGGCGGCGGCCTTGGCCGCGTACGCGGTGTCGACGGTCAGGAATCCCAGCGGGGCCAGCAATGCAATCAGTGTAGTACGGCGCATAGCGCCGGATTCTCAGCTACCGGTGCGGGGGGCGGCAAGGGGTTCGCTGCGTACGTGGCCCATCGCTGGACGGAAGCGCAGCATCTGCACGTGTTCGACATGCGTATCGCAGGAAATCAGCTTGACGTCGGTGTCGTTCAGGAACGCCGACAGGAAACTCCGCACGCCGTCGAACCGCTCGCGCGGCCCGGGCGCGTCCTGGACCTGGCCCACGACCTTGGCCTGCCAGTGCTGGGCGCGCGGCTCGCTCTTGCGCAGTTCCTCGAAGCAGCGGTCCAGCAACAGCAGGTCGGTGGATAACGTGGTGTCGGTCAGTTCCGGGTCGTGCACGCGGCCCGGCGGGCCGACACGCAGGTGCACCAGCGCGCCGGTCTCGAGCACCGCGTCGTACAGACATAACGCGAACGTCGACTCGAGCCGTGCAAGCAGCACGGCATCATGGGCCACGACGTGGAAATGGTCGGGTTCGACCATGATTTCCGGCACGGGAGCTTCTGACACGATGACCTGATGGTAGTGGGTTTCTTCCCTGGCGCGTGCCCGACTTCTCCGGCCGGGGTCACACGTCTCCCTAGGGCTGCGGATCATCGCAGAGTCCCCGGAGGTTTCCCATGTCGCCCACCGGCAACGTCCGGAATCGGCGTCACTGGAGTTCGCCGGCTGTCGGACATTGGGCGTATTCTTTCCGCCCTTCCGGCGGGGAAAATCAGCCGGTACGGTGCAACCGGAGGTCAGCATGCTTTCCGTGCAGCAGTTGTTGGACCGGAAACCCAGGGCTCTCTACTCGGTCAAGCCCGACGAGCCCGTGTTCAGCGCCATCAAGAAGATGGCCGAGCACCACGTCGGTGCGCTGCTGGTGATGAACGGCGACCGTCTCGCCGGCATCGTTTCCGAGCGCGATTACGCCCGCAAGGTCGTGTTGTTAGGCCGCTCCTCGAGCGAGACACCGGTGGCCGACATCATGACGGCCAGGGTGATCACGGTGACGCCGCGGCAGAACGCCGACGATTGCATGCGTCTCATGACCGACAAGCGCATCCGTCACCTGCCGGTGGTGTCCGGGGAACGGGTGGTCGGGGTGCTGTCCATCGGTGACCTGGTGCGCGCGGTCATCGAGGAGCACGAGCGCACGATCGCGGACCTCGAGACCTATATCCACGGCTGAATGCCGCCGAGCTCCATGCGTGCGCTCAGCCGCACGACGCTGTTGTTCATGCTGATCTGCGTGAGCACGCGGAACCTGGTGTACGTCCGCGCCGCGCTCGAAGAGCGAACGGCTCGCAAGCAGTGGACTAACTAGCCGCCGAAGCGGTCGCTGTTCACGAGGAAATGTACGCCGATCGAAGCGGCGTATCCCAGCGCAACGGCCCAGGTCCACCTGAGGTGCGCAAAGAACGTGTACACACCGCGCGCCTGGCCCATCAGCGCCACGCCCGCGGCGGAGCCAACGGACAGCAACGAACCGCCGACGCCCGCGGTGAGCGTGACCAGCAGCCATTGTCCCTCGCTCATCTCGGGGCGCATGGTGAGCACCGCGTACATGATCGGGATGTTATCGATGACCGCCGAGCCGAGTCCCACGAGGACATTGGCCCAGGTCGCACCCATGCCGGCATACGAAGCCGCCGAGACCACGGCGAGATAACCGAAAGCGCCAAGCGCGCCGACGCACAGGATGACGCCATAGAAGAACAGCAGCGTGTCCCATTCGATGCGCTTGATGCTGATGAAGACGTCGAAAGGACGCCGCACCGGCTTCAGTCCAGGTGGTGCCGCCGTTTCGCGCTGGGTCTGCAATTCATCGCGCCGGATGAAATAACCGAACAGCTGTAGCGCTCCGAGCCCGGTCATCATGCCGAGAAAGGGCGGCAGGTGTAGCCACTGGTGCATGGCCACCGTGAGCGCGATGGTGGCGGCGAACAGCCCGATGATGACCCACGCGCCGGGCTTCAATCTCACCGTGTCGCTGGCCGCCTCGGGACGCTCACGCGGCACCGCGAATCCCATGATCAGCGCGGGCACCAGCCAGTTGACGACGGCGGGAAGGAACAGTCGCAGGAAGTCGAAGAACTCCAGGATTCCCTGCTGCCACACCATCAGGGTCGTGATGTCGCCGAAGGGACTGAAAGCCCCGCCGGCGTTGGAAGCGACGACGATGTTGATGCAGGCGGGGACGATGAAGCGCGTGTTCCCGCCGCCGACCGCGATGGCGACCGCACCCATGACAAGCGCCGTCGTCAGGTTGTCGAGAAAAGGGGAAAGCACGAAGGCCAGCAGGCCGGTGAGCCAGAAGATCGCGCGCAGGGAAAAGCCGCGCGTCACCATGCGTTGCCGCAACACCCCGAATACCTGGCGCTCCTCGAGCGTGTTGACGTAGGTCATGGCCGAGAGCAGGAACAGCACCAGGCCGCCGTACTCGGCGAGATCGTGCCGCAGCACCTCGTCCACGCCCTCGATCCCGCGCTGCTTGCAGGCGATCGCCACCAGTATCCACAGCAGGCCTGCCGCGAATACCACGGGTTTCGACTTGCGCAGATTGATGAATTCTTCCGCGACCACGAGCGCATAGGCCGCGACGAATATTGCGAGGGCGATCCACGCCCAGGTCGTTCCGACGAGATCGACTTCCATGCGGTTCCTACTTGCGCCAGAAGGTGGGCGTGAACAGCACCAGCACGCTGAAGATCTCGAGGCGGCCGAGCAGCATGGCAGCCGTACAGAGCCAGGTCTGGGCATCCGTCAGCACGGAGAAGTTCGCGTCGGGGCCTATCCTCCCCATCCCCGGGCCCATGTTGTTGATCGAAGCCAGTACCGCCGAGAACGAGGAGACGAGGTCGAGGCCGGTCAGCAGCAGCGCGAACGTCAGCACGACCACGGTGATGAAATAGAGGAAGATGAACGCGAGCACGGAGTAGACGATGCGGTCCGGTATCACCTGGCCACCGATGCGCACCGGCAGCACGGCGCTCGGGTGCACCAGGTGCTTGAGGGCCCGCCGCGCATGCCGGACCAGGAGCAACGTGCGGAACATCTTGATGCCACCACCCGTCGAGCCGGTGCTGCACACGATGCAGCTGAGCAGCAACAGCAGGGGCGCGATGAACCCCGGCCACAGTTCGTAGTTCTCCGTCACGAAACCGGTCGTGGTGGCGATCGAGACGACGGCGAACGCGGCATGCCGCAGCGAGCCACTGAAGTCGGGGTAGATCCGGTTCAGCCACAGCGCGCCGGTCACCACGACGATGGATGCACCCAGCGTGATGTAGATGGCCTTGCCCTCGCTGTCACGGTAGTAAGGGCGCAGGGACAAGGTGCGGAACGCCATGAAATGGCGCGCGAAGTTGTGGGCCGCCAGCACCATGATGCACATCAGGACGAACTCGACGGCCGCCGAATGGAAGTAGTTGATGCTGTTGTCGTGGGTGCTGAAGCCACCGAGCCCGATCGCGGAGAAGCAGTGGCAGATGGCGTCGAACCAGCTCATCCCGGCGATGTGCAGCGCGACGATGCCCGCGAGCGAAATCGCGAGATAGGTGAACCACAGCGCCTTGGCCGTCTCGGTGATGCGTGGCGTGAGCTTCTCGTCCTTGACGGGCCCCGGGGTCTCCGCCTTGTAGAGCTGCATGCCGCCGACGCCGAGCAGCGGCAGCACCGCGACCGCGAGGACGATGATCCCGATACCGCCGATCCAGTGCATCGTGCAGCGCCACACGTTGATCGACTGGGGCAGTGAATCCAGGCCGTTCAGTACGGTCGCTCCCGTGGTGGTCAGCCCGGACATGGCCTCGAAGTACGCGTCGGTGAAACTGAGGTCCGGAATCGCGATCATCAGCGGGATCGCGGCGGACGCGGACATCAGCGTCCACGACAACGTGACCAGCAGGAAGCCGTCGCGGGGTTTGAGTTCGCGCCGAAAGCGTCGCGTCGCGGTGGCGAGCCCCAATCCCACGAAGCCGTTGATCAGGGCGGCGGCCACGAAGTCCATGACCGCGCCGTCCTGCACCAGCAGCGACCACGCGATGGGCAGCGCATAGATCAGCCCGAAGAAGGCCATCATGAGGCCGAGGACGTGGGCGACGGCGAGCACGTTCGTTCCGGGATCAGCGCCCGCCCGGACCCGAGAACAGGCGTTCGACCTGCTCGACGTGCCGGCGATCCGAGAGGAACAGGATCACGTGGTCGTCATTGAGGATCTGCGTGTCGTGGTGCGCGATGAGGACTTCGTCGCCGCGCACCACGGCGCCGATGGTGGTTCCGTCCGGGAGCGCGATCTCGCCGACCCGGCGCCCGACCACGCGCGAGGTCTTGTCGGTGCCGTGCACCACGGCTTCGAGCGCCTCCGCCGCGCCACGCCGCAGCGAATGCACGCGCACCACGTCGCCGCGCCGCACGTGCGCCAGCAGCGAGCCGATGGTGATGGTCTGCGGCGAGATCGCGATGTCGATGCTGCCGCTTTCCATCAGTTCGGCGTACGACGGCTTGTTGATCAACGCCATGACCTTGCGGGCGCCGAGCCGCTTGGCGAGCATGGCCGAGAGGATGTTGGCTTCCTCGGAGTTGGTCAGCGCCGCGAACACGTCGCAGCTGTCGATGTTCTCCTCGATGAGCAGCTCTTCGTCGGCCGCGTCACCGTTGAGCACGATGGTATTGAGCAGCCGCTCGGAGATGCGCCGCGCGCGGTGCGGATCGCGCTCGATGACCT
>DASUGO010000061.1:0-4307 GCA_036273975.1 Candidatus Krumholzibacteriia bacterium | reverse complement strand
GTACTTCTGCACCACGAGTTCCGCGGTGTTGCCCATGTGGAAATCGTTGTAACAGTCCCACAGGCCGTCGTTGACCAGCGAGTCGATCAGCCGGCCGTGCCCCAGGCGCTGGCCGGCGCGCGCATCGGGCAGCAGATAAGGAGAGAGGCTCATGTTCTCCATGCCGCCGGCGAGGATCGCGTTCGCGTCACCCAGACGAATGGCCTGGGCGGCGAGCATCCCCGACTTCAGCCCCGATCCACACACCTTGTTGATCGTCACCGCGCCCACCGTCGGCGCGACGCCGCCGTGGATCAGCGCCTGGCGCGCCGGGGCCTGGCCGATGCCGGCCTGCAGGACGTTGCCGAGAATCACTTCGTCCACCCCGTCCGCGGCGAGTTTGCCGCGCGTCAGGGTTTCCCGGATGAGTCCGGCGGCGAGCCGGGGCGCGGGCACGGTCGCAAGACCGCCCATGAAGCGCCCGATTGGCGTGCGCAACGCCGAGACGATGACTGCGCGTTCCATATCGATCAGACTCCTCTCCGTTTACCTACTGCCCCAGGACGCTGCGCGCGATGATGAGGCGCTGAATTTCACTCGTGCCCTCGCCGATCTCCGCAAGCTTCGCGTCGCGATAGAATCGCTCCACGTTGTACTCGCGGCAGAATCCATATCCGCCGTGAATCTGGATGGCCTGGTTGGTGGCCCGCATGGCCATCTCCGAGGCATACAGCTTGCACATCGACGCGTAGCGGCCAAACTCTTCTCCGCGATCCTTGCGCTGCGCGGCATCCGCCACCAGCAGGCGCGCGGCGTGGATCTCCAACGCCATGTCGGCGATCTTCATCTGCGATGCCTGAAAATCAATGATGGGCGTGTCGAACTGTTTGCGCTCGCTCCCGAATTTGATCGCGGCTTCCATCGCGGCCTGCGCGAGGCCGATCGCAAACGCGCCGATCGAAATACGTCCACCCTCGAGCGTTTTCATGAAGGCACGGAATCCGCCGCCTTCGGAGCCCAGCAGGTTCGCCGCGGGCACCTCGCAGTTGTCGAACACGATTTCGAACGTGCCGGAGGCGCGCAGGCCCAGCTTCTTCTCCTTCGAACCGATCACGAAGCCCGGAAAATCATTCTCGATGATGAACGCGCTGATGCCCCTGGCACCGGCGCTCGGGTCGGTCACCGCGGTCGCCACCAGGTAGCGCGCCCAGCCGCCGTTGGTGACGTAGATCTTGGTGCCGTTCAGGATGAACTTGTCGCCCTTCCTCACCGCGGTGGTCTGCGTGTTGGAGGCGTCGCTGCCCGCGTGGGGCTCGGTCAGGCAGAACGCGCCGATCGCCTCGCCGCTCGCGAGCTCGGGCAGGAAGCGCTGCTTCTGCTCCTCGCTGCCCATCAGCACGATGGGACCGCACGCCAGCGAGTTGTGCGCCGCCACGCCGAGCGCGGTGGACCCGCAACCGCGCGCGAGTTCCTCGATCACGATCGCGTACGACGTCGTGTCGGTGCCGGTACCGCCATACTCGGCGGGCACCGTGAGTCCCATGAACCCCAGTTCCCCCATCTTGCGGAACATCTCCACCGGATATTCGGCGGTTTCGTCGAGCTTCGCCGCGTTGGGCGCGAGCTCGCTGTCCGCAAAGCGACGCGCGGTTTCCTGGATCATCTGCTGTTCGTCGGTCATGGTCAGCGTCGGATTCATCGGTCTCTTCCTGACTGGGTTATCGTTGACTGGATTCGACCGGGCGGCGCACGTCAGATGGCGCGCGCTTCACGGTCCGGAAACATTTTTTGAATGAACGCAATCACATCGCCCGTGCTGGTACCGGGTCCGAATACGCCCGCGACCCCGGGGACCTTCAGCAGAACCCCGGCATCCGCGTCCGGGATGATGCCCCCCGCGATCAGCCGGACATCGGACAGCCCGCCCGCATCCATGAGTTCACGAATGCGCGGAATCAGCGTCATGTGCGCCCCGGAGAGAATGCTCACCGACACCACGTCGACATCCTCCTGGACCGCGGCTTCGACGATCATCTCCGGCGTCTGGTGGAGACCGGTATAGACGACCTCCATGCCCGCGTCGCGCAAGGCATTGGCAATGACCTTGGCCCCGCGGTCGTGCCCGTCGAGTCCGGGCTTGGCAATCAGCACCTTGATCGGTCGTTTCATCGGGATGTGAGCCTTCGCGCGATCTCGCGCGCGGCGCCGTACGGGGACATTCCGCCGTTCGCCACACGCTCCACCATACCATCAAACTCCGCGCGCGCGGTAGGGTCCTGCCACCACGCGTCGCGCCAGGCCGCCTCCACCAGCGCCCGCACGCGCTCCGCGAGACCCTCGCGCCGGCGCCGCTCTCCGCGTCCATCGGCGGCCATGTGCGCACGATGACGTTCCAGCGCCGCTTCCAACTCGGCCAGACCGGTCTCCTCGGAGGCGACGGTCTGGACCACCGGGGGAATCCACGCCGACGCCGCCGGGCGCAGACCGGCGACCGCCTCGAGGTCGGCCGCGAACGCCTCGGCGCCCGGCCGGTCCGACTTGTTCACCACGAACATGTCCGCCACTTCCAGCAGGCCCGCCTTGAGGCTCTGGACCTCATCGCCGGACTCGGGCGTCAGCACCACCACGACGGAATCGGCGGCGAAACGAATCCGCGTCTCCACCTGCCCCACCCCCATCGTCTCCAGCAACACCACGTCGCGCCCGAACGCGTCGAGCACGTCGGCGAGTTCGCAGGCAACCAGGCTGATGCCCGTCTCGCTGCCGCGGCTCGCAAGGGACCGGACGAAAACGCCCGGGTCGCCGGCCGCGTGCCCCATCCGCACCCGGTCACCGAGTACCGCGCCGCCGGAGAACGGGCTGGTGGGATCCTCGGCCACGACACCGACGGTACGCCCGGCTGCGCGCAACCGGCCGGTCATCGCGTCAACCAGCGTGCTCTTCCCGGCGCCACCGGGCCCGGTGAACGCAATCCGGCGGGCACGGCCGGTCCGGGCGAACAGCGCGTCCAGCACCGCCTCGGCGCCGGCACCGCCTTGCTCGACGACGGTCATCAGGCGCGACGCGGCGAGGGTGTCGCCGGTCGCGAAACGCGCGAGCAGATCGTGAATATCGTGGGCCATCAGGACACGTGGAGGCGCCGGGTCGGGCGCCCGCCCGCGGACGCGGGCGTAGCGCCAAACTCTTGAATGAATGGAAGTTACTCCAGCCAACGAGGAGTGTCAACCGCCGATCCCGCCCCCACCGGCACGTCCGGGCAGGTTGTTTGTCGACTAGCTCGTCAGATCAGACGCGGACTGGCCGCGGTACAACGCCTTCACGCGACCCCAGGTGGACGCCTGGGTTGCGGTCGGGCACGACGGAGCCGCCCCCGGAGAGGGCGCACACCCGCTCGCGGCCGGCGGCACCGTTCCCGAGTACGGGTTCAGTCCGTCGAAGACCACCCAGTCGTCGCTGCCGTTCGGCATGCGACCCACCGAGCGGTCGTCGGCAACCTCGGCGGTCGCGTACGCATACGAGTCCGCCACCGAAATGTCGGCGCCGTTCACTTCGTACAACGCCACGGTGTCGCCGGAGTTGTTCAGGCTGAACCCGAACTGGCCGACACCGTTCGCGGCCTGCCACGCCACGACGTCCGAGCCGAAGTACACACGCACTTCGCCGGGCGCGAGGGTTCCCGCGAGCGCAAACCGGAACGACTCGCCCGCCGACGCATCCGAGATGCGGTAGCTGGACAGGTCGACCGGCGTCGTACCCACGTTGACCACTTCGACCCACTCGTCGAGCTTGGAATCGACCGCACCGTCACCGTTCCAGTCGGTGGCGGGATCGCCCAGGATCTCGTTCACGCGGACCTGCGCGATACCCTGCGGGGCAAGCGCGGAAACCACAATCAAACATGAAATGAAAAAGGCAACGTACTTCATCCTCACATCCTCCTCCCATCGCCCGTTCCGCTGCCGGTGGAATTGGCGGGATCGACGGATGGACTATAGCAGCCGTGTCCATCGCATGCAAGTGGTGCGCACGGAAAATCCGCTTCTCCGCTCAAGCACTTCGCGCGCGATGGTTGAAAGCGCGCCTCGTGAAATCGCGTCGAATCGGATTTTCCGCGCCACACAACTGTCAACGGCGTTTACACCGGGTGACGTGCGCGGCTAACGGCGTTTCTCGAGCAGGGTGCGGATGAGGTCGGTGGCCATCTGGGGGTTGGCCTTGCCGCGCGTGCGCTTCATGAGCTGCCCCACGAAGAACTGCAGCAGCTGCTCCTTGCCGCCGAGATAACGCGCCACTTCGTCAGGGTTTTCGTCGAGGACCGCGGTGGCTTC
>DASUGO010000060.1:0-14854 GCA_036273975.1 Candidatus Krumholzibacteriia bacterium | reverse complement strand
CCCGACGTGATGATTGTGATGGGCGTGAACGACAAGTCGTTCGACCGCAAGAATCACCGCATCATCTCCACGGCGTCGTGCACGACCAACTGTCTCGCGCCGGTTGCCAAGGTGATCAACGACACATTCGGCATCAAGCAGGGCCTGATGACGACCATCCACGCCTACACCAACGACCAGCGCATACTCGACCAGCCGCACAAGGACCTGCGGCGAGCCCGCGCCGCGGCGGTTTCGATGATCCCGACCACGACGGGCGCGGCCCGCGCCGTCAGCAAGGTCCTGCCGGAGTTGAAGGGGAAGCTGGATGGTATTTCGGTGCGGGTTCCAGTCTCCGATGGTTCGCTGGTCGATCTTACCTTTGAGGTTCAGAAAGCCGCGTCGGTGGAAGCCATCAACGCCGCGATCCTGCAGGCTTCCAGGGGGAGCATGAAGAAGATCATCGAGTACACGGAAGACCCCATCGTCTCGGTGGACGTGATCGGCAATCCGCACTCCGCGGTGTTCGACGCCAAGTCCACGATGGCGATCGGCGACCGTTTCTTCAAGGTACTCGCCTGGTACGACAACGAATTTGGATATTCCGGCCGGATGGTCGACATGCTTCGGCTCATCGGACGGTGACAGGAAACAGCATATGAAAAAACTTTCCATTCGTGACTGTGACGTCAAGGGCAAGCGCGTGCTGGCGCGTGTTGACTTCAACGTCCCATTGGACAGCGATCACTCGATCACCGACGACACGCGTATCGTGGAGTCGTTGCCGACCATTCGGGATGTGGTGGATCGCGGGGGACGGCTCATTCTGATGAGTCATCTCGGGCGGCCGCGCGGTCAGCGCGAGCCTGGTCTGAGCCTCGCGCCCGTCGCCCATCGGCTGGCCGAACTCGTCAAGAACCCGCTGCGCTTTGCCGCCGATTGTATCGGCGAGGATGTCCGGCAGAAGGCCGCCGCGCTCAAGGACGGCGAGATCCTCCTGCTGGAGAACCTCCGCTTCCACCCGGGCGAGGAGGAAAACGATCCGGCGTTCGCGAAGGAACTCGCCGCCCTCGGCGATGTCTACGTGAACGACGCGTTCGGGACTGCGCACCGCGCCCATGCGTCCACGGCTGGCGTGGCGGAGTACATCCCGGTGCGCGCGGCCGGTTTCCTGATGGAAAAAGAGCTGCGCGCGCTCGGAGACGCACTCAACGCGCCCAAACGTCCGTTCGTCGCGGTGCTCGGTGGCGCAAAGATCGCCGGCAAGATCGACCTGATCAAATCGCTCCTCGACCGCGTGGACGTACTGCTGGTCGGCGGCGGCATGATGTACACGTTCTTCCAGGCATCGGGGCTCGAGGTGGGCAAGAGCATCGTCGACGAGCGCTTCCTGCCGATGTGCAAGGAGCTGCTCGCGCGCACCAAACCCGGCCGTTCGCGCCTGCTGCTGCCGGTCGACACCATCGTGGCGGAGGCGGCCGAGGACAGCGCGCCCGCGCGCGACGTCTCCATTGCCGACATTCCCGAGGACTGGGTTGGACTCGACATCGGTCCCAAGACGGTCGATCTGTTCAAGGCTCAGATTCTCGCGGCCAAGACCGTCTTCTGGAACGGGCCCATGGGCATGTTCGAGAAGCCGAGTTTCGCGGAGGGAACCCGCGCGGTGGCGCGCGCCATCGCGGACGCCACCGACCGGGGCGCGACGACCATCGCGGGTGGTGGCGACAGCGTGGCCGCGATCAACCTGATGGGGATCGCGAACCGTTTCACCCACATCTCCACCGGAGGCGGCGCGTCGCTCGAGTTCATGGAGGGCCGCGCGCTTCCCGGCGTGGATGCGCTGTGTGATGTCGCGGAGGTCACCGGCTGACCGGACTCATGCCGCGCCGGAAGCTGGTCGCAGCAAACTGGAAGATGAACAAGCGGATCGCGGATGCGGCCGTGTTTGCGGACGGTTTGCGCGCGCATCTGCCGAAGCTCGCGCATTGTGACCTGGTGGTATTCCCGCCGTTTTTCTGCGTGCGGCCCCTCGCCGACGCGTTGTCCGGGACGGGCGTTGCCGTCGGTGCCCAGGACCTTTTCTGGGAGTCCGACGGTGCCTTCACCGGGGAAGTGTCCGCCGCGATGTTGCGCGATGCCGGCGCCAGCCATGCGCTGGTGGGACACTCGGAGCGCCGGCACGTCCTCGGCGAGGGCGATGATGTGGTGGCTCGCAAGCTCCACGCGGCGCTGGACGCGGGGCTTTCCCCGATTCTGTGCGTCGGGGAGACGCTGGCGGAACGCGAGTCGGGACGCCAGGAAGCGACGGTGGAGCGGCAGCTCACCACGGCCTTCGAGGGTCGCGGCGAGATGGATGCGGCGGCGACGGTGATCGCCTATGAGCCGGTCTGGGCCATCGGAACCGGCCGGACGGCCACACCGGACGATGCCGAGGCGATGCACCGTTGGATCCGGCAGTGGCTGGCGGACCGTTTTGGCGCCGATGTGGCCGGTGGTATTCGGATCCAGTACGGCGGCAGCGCCAAACCCGGGAATGCGGGGGAACTCCTCGCCCGCGCGGAAATCGACGGGCTGCTGGTGGGGGGCGCGAGTCTCGACCCGGCGTCGTTTGCGGCCATGGCCGGGGCGGCGCCCCGCGAGGCGGGTGGCCTGAGCCCGGGTTGACTTCCCGCACGGCCTCTGATACCCTCCGCGTTCGCGGTGGCCGCCACCGCCATTTTTGTTTGCGGAAAATTCCGCACGGAGAACCAAGGATAACTCATGCTGTTCAATATCTTGATTGCGGTGCACGTGCTGGTTTGCCTCGTGCTCATTCTCGTGGTGCTCCTCCAGTCCAGCAAGGGCGGCGGCCTCGCCGGCGCGTTTGGTGGTGGCGGCGGCCAGACCATGTTCGGTGGGCAGGAGACCGCCACGTTCCTCGGCAAGGCGACGACCTACCTTGCCATTGCGTTCATGGTGCTGTCGCTGCTGCTGGCCTTCATGTCCGGTCGGCGCAACCACACCGGTTCGCGCAGCATCGTGCGCCAGGCGGCGGAGCAGCAGCAGAACGTGATTCCGAGCGGGCAGAGCATCGACGAGATTCTCGGTGGCGCCGCGGACACGTCGGGCGCGCAGCCGGCAACGGAGACGCCGCCAGCGGAGACGCCGCCCACGCCCTGACGCGGCGCACAAATTCAATTCGCCGAGGTGGTGGAACTGGCAGACACGCTATCTTGAGGGGGTAGTACACGCAAGTGTGTGCGGGTTCGAGTCCCGCCCTCGGCACCAAACTCGAATGCTATCGGTGGATGGAATCCGCCCGAGCGGTTATAAGTGACGGGACGCCCGCGATGGGTGTCCCGTTTTCTTTTTGGCGCCGGCAGTGCGCCAGCAGGAGGTTCGGTGACATGAGCAAGCATGAGACGTGTTTCGCGGCGGCAGTTGCGATCGCCTGCGCCTGTGCGGCCCCGGTATCTGCGGCGGATTCGCGCAGCACGCCGGCCGACCAGAAATCGGTGAGCATCACCATCTACAACGACAACCTCGGACTGGTGAAGGACGTGCGTGCGGTGACCATGCAGACCGGGGTTCAGAGCCTGTGGTTCGAGGGAGTCGCCGCGCAGATCGACCCGACTTCGGTCGCGATCCGCTCGCTCGACAAGGGCGACGGCCTCACGGTGCTCGAGCAGAACTTCGAGTACGACCTGATCTCGCCGGGCCGCCTGATGGACAAGTACCTCGGGCAGATGGTGGAACTGTACAAGGAGCGGGAAGACGGGTCCACCGAGACCGTCCGCGCCCGCCTGATCGGCAACCAGGAGGGCGCCGTCTATGAACTCGAGGACGGCCGCATCGCGATCAATCCCGCCGGGCGCGTTGTATTGCCGTCGTTGCCGCAGGGGCTCATTTCGCGCCCGTCGCTGGTGTGGCTGCTCGAGAGCAAGCGCGCCCAGCAGACCGTCGAGGCCAGCTACCTTACCGGCGGCATCGGCTGGAAGGCGGACTATGTGGCGGTGCTGTCGGCCGACGATGCGAAACTCGACCTGTCGGGCTGGGTGACGATCGACAACCACAGCGGAGCGACGTACGACAACGCGACGCTCAAGCTGGTGGCGGGCGACGTCAACCGCGTGCGTCCGGAGCAGCCCGTTCCCATGGACGTCATGGGCGGCATGCGGAGCGCGGTCTCCAAGGAGAGCTTCCAGGAGGAGAGCTTCTTCGAGTACCACCTCTATTCGCTCCAGCGGCCCGCGACGGTCAGGGACAACCAGACCAAGCAGATATCGCTGTTGACCGCGAGCGGGGTGCGCGTGAAGAAGTCGTTCGTCGTCGAGCAGCCGGGGCAGTACTGGTTTGGGCGCTACGACGGCGTCGTAAAGCCGAAAGTAGGCGTGTACATCTCGCTGGAGAATGCCAGCAAGAATGGCATGGGGATGCCGCTCCCGAAGGGGGTCGTGCGCGTCTACAAGCAGGATTCACAGGAGGCATTGCAGTTCGTGGGCGAGGATCGCATCGACCATACGCCCAAAGACGAGACCCTGCGCATCAAGATGGGCGACGCATTCGACGTCGTGGCCGAGCGGGTGCAGACGAGTTTCGAGGTGCTCTCCAGCGGTCATCTGTACCGGTCGGCCTACAAGGTGACCCTGCGCAACCACAAGCCGGAAGCGATCACGGTGGCGGCCGTCGAGTCCGTGTCGGGGGACTGGAAGATCACCCAGTCGTCGCACGAGTACACGAAGGAGAGCGTCGGGCGGGTGCGCTTCGACGTCCCGGTGGCCGCCGACGGCTCGGCGGAGCTCACCTACACGATCGAGATACGCAACTAGCCGACGTCGCGCAGGGACGCCATCTTTCCCGCGACATTGATGTTTACAGCCCGGCAGAGCCGTATTAGGATTCGCGGCTGATTCGACCGAGGGGGTCTTCGTTGGGCATCGACACAAATTATCTGGTCGTGGCGGTAGGGGTTCTGGCGTTGGTGGCGCTGCTTGTCGGCACGATGGCGTTTGCCAGCGTGCGCAAGCTGTCGCGCCGTTTTGCATGGGTCTCCGGATCCGACGCTTCCGGTGTGGATACGCTGCCGACGTTGTTGCGTGCGGTCACGAGCAACCAGCAGGACATTCGCACGCTCAAGGCGGTGGTGGAAGCCGCGGGCGTCGAGGCGCGCACCCATTTCAAGCGGCTTGGGATCGTCCGCTACAACGCCTTCGATGGCGTTGCCGGTCAGCAGAGCTACTCGCTGTGTCTGCTCGACGAAAACGAAAACGGGATTCTGATCTCGAATCTGGTGGGGACGAACTTCAGTCGTGGCTATGCGGTGGAGATCAAGAGTGGGCAGCCGGCGCGTCCACTGGGTGAGGAAGAGTCACAGGCCCTGAAGAACGCCACGAAGAACGGGAACTAGTCGCCCTCGCGGTTCTGGCGGCTGTAGTTCTCGAGAATACGCTTCTCGGTCGGCGTGAGGTTGTCGTACCCCTTGGCGGATATCTTGTCGAGTATCGAGTCGATGTTGTCCTCGGGCGGTTTCTCCGGCCGCCGCCGTTCCTCCGTGACAGGGGCTTTCCACTGGCGCCGCGGTCCATTTGCGAACCTCAACCGCTGCAAGAGATCGCGGCGGAAGAACCATACCCCGGCCAGCATGCCCCCCATGTGCGCGAAGTACGCGACGCCCGAAGGCCCCGCGATCCCGTTGGCGAGCTGGAGCACCGCGAGGCCCATCACGAAGTATTTCACCTTCACGGGGATCACGAAGTACAGGTACACGTACGCGTCCGGGAACAGCATCGCGGTCGCAAGGTAGACGCCGAAGATGGCGCCGCTCGCGCCCACCACGCTGGCGTTGTACTGGAACGCCATGTGCAACAGTGCGCCGCCGATGCCGCACGCCAGATAGTAGCGCAGGAAGCGGCGCGGGCCCCAGACGCCTTCCACCATGTTCCCGAAGAAATACAGGACGATCAAATTGAAGAACAGGTGCCAGAAACTGCCGTGCAGAAACATGTACGTGACGATCTGCCACACGAAGAAGTGCTCGACGGCGAGGCGTGGCGTGAGCGCGAGCACCGGGTTGATCGCGGGAACCAGGTTCTGGAGAAAGAACACCCCGACCGTGAACGCGATGATGCGCCCGACCGCGGTCCCCAGAAATCCGGGTCCGTTGAACGATGCGGTACTGCGAGGAGAAAATGGGGTCATGATTGTCGGCGTCTGGTTGGCCCCAACATACACGCATCACCTCGGTGTGGGCAAGCGCGGGGGAGACATGGCCCGGAGAATCCGTTGTAAGGCGGGAGGGCACGGGCCGTCCAACCTGTCGTTCCGGGCCGCGAAAGTCCCTTTGACAGGCGGCGCGGAGCGGGCGATACTCGTTCGACCCGGACCGTCAAAAATGGGCAGAGGTACCGACACGAGCCATCGCATGAGCAATCATCCGAAGGTGTGATCATCAGGGAGGAATGGATGTCCAAGGAAATTGAATTCACCGACGCGAACTTCGACGCGGAAGTCCTGAAGTCGGATACGCCCGTGCTCGTCGACTTCTGGGCCCCGTGGTGTGGCCCCTGCCGCATGGTGGCCCCGATCGTCGCAGAGGTGTCGACCGAGTACGATGGCAAGCTCAAGGTCGGCAAATTGAACACAGACGACAATCAGGGTGTTGCGGCGCGCTACGGGATCATGAGCATCCCGACCCTGATGATCTTCAAGGGCGGCGAGGAAGTTGCCCGGATCATCGGCGCCCAGCCCAAACAGGCGTTGACCGGCAAGATCGACGCGGTCATCCGCGGCTGATTCCGTCGGCCAAATAGTTCGCCTTGAGGCCGGTTCCCAGCTGGGGCCGGCCTTTTTCTTTGGTCCTCGCGGCTTGCTTCTTGCAGGCGCCGGGGCGTATGAACCGTTTTTTTCTGGCTGCCCTGGGCCTCATGGTCCTTGCCTGCTCGTCGCCGGACCCGTCGCCGACGGTCCGGGCCGGTGGGGCCTCCGGGCCGGACAGCGCCGGCTCGGGCGGCCGCCTGGTGATCGGCGTTCAGCAGGAACCGGAAATGTTGAGTGAGATTCTCAACTCGACGGCCACCAACAACATGGTCTGCAATCTGATCTTCTCGAAGTTCGTGAAGTTCAACGACCGCTACGAGCTGATTCCGGACCTGATCGACGAGATTCCCACGGTGGAAAACGGCGGGATCAGCGCCGACCACCTCACGTATACCTACCACCTGCGCCACAACGCCCGCTGGCACGACGGCGAGCCCGTGACCAGCCGCGACGTCGTTTTCACGTACGAGATCATCATGGATCCACGGGTGAACGTCGAATCGCGCGAGGGATGGGACGTCGTGGAGGCAGTGGACGCACCGGACGATCGCACGGTGGTGTTTCACCTCAAGCACCCGTATCCGGATTTCGTCAGCGAGACGTTCTACGACGAGCCGGTTCTGCCCGAGCACCGGTTGCGCGATTTCCGGGGTGCGCGTTTTCATTCCGCGCCGTTCCACCGCGCGCCCGTCGGTTCGGGGCCGTTCAAGTTTGAAAGCTGGACGCCGGGTTCGCATCTGGTGCTGGTCGCCAATCGCGATTATTACCGGGATGGCCCGCACCTCGACGCCATCATCTTCAAGTTCGTACCGACCGAGAATGCGCTGCTGGTGCAGCTCAAGACCGGCGAGATCGACATGTTCGACAACGCCAACATCAACTTCATCTCGCAGCTGGATGCGATTTCCGGTATCCGCGTGTACCGGACGCCGATGCTGATGTACGAACACCTCGATCTGAACACCGAGAACGAGATACTCCACGACGTCCGTGTGCGCCGGGCAATTGTGCTCGCGACCAACAAGGCCGAGATCGCGGAGCGAATCTACAACGGGTTGGTGCGCGTCGCACCGCTGGATGAATTCGAGGAGTCCCGTTACTACTCGCCGGAAGCGGCGGACCGCACGACTTTCAATCCCACCGCCGCGCGCCGACTGCTGCACGAGGCGGGCTGGCACGACAGCGACGGTGACGGCATCCTCGACCGCAATGGACGTCCGCTGAAACTTTCGATATCCGCGAGTTCCGGACAGCCCAACCGCGAGCGCACGGAACTTGTGTTGCGCGATCAGTATCGTCAGGTGGGCATCGATCTCGAGGTCAAGAACTACGGGCCCACCGTTCTGTACGGGACCTTCGAGGACGGCGGTGTACTCAAGCGTGGCACATTCGACGTCGCGATGTATGCCTGGCTGTCGTCGCCGGCGCCGTCGCGGCGCGAAGCGCTCTACGCCGCAGGCAGTATTCCGCCCAACGGACAGAATCATCCGCGTCTCGTGAACGCGGAGCTCACGCGCCTGCTGGAGGCGGGAAGCACCGAGACCGACGAGGAACTCCGCGCCGCGATCTACCGCCGTGTGCAGGACATCCTCGTGGACGAGGCGCCGGTGGTTCCGCTCTTCTGGTACACCGCCATCGATCCGGTCAGCGACCGGCTGCGCAACTTCCGCCCCAATGCGACCCAGTCCGCGGACACGTGGAACGCCGCCGACTGGTATCTCTCTGATTCCACCCGCGACCTGACCGCGCACTAGCCGGTTCCGGATCCCTCCTCCGGACGCCCCGCGAGGGGGCGCCGGGTACAGAGGTTTCCGGGATGCACCCGATTTGGTACAAAACTCGCACTCCCGACCCGGCATGTCCCGGGGATCCGGGGGTCGGCGCGTCTAACGAGATAGAATAGAAACACTTATGGGAATGTTGCGATTTTTCATCCGACGGACACTGGCGGTGATCCCGCTCGTCCTGCTCGTGTCCCTGATCTGTTTTGCACTGATGCAGGCGGCTCCGGGCGGCGGGGTCGCGATGATGTCCGAAAACCCGATGGTCGGCCCGGACGATGTGGCCCGGATTCGCGCCAACTTCGGTCTCGACCAGCCGGTGCTGGTCCAGTACGGGATGTGGCTCAAGCGGGTCGCCATTCACGGAGACTTCGGACAGTCGCACGTGACCGGGGAACCCGTTCTCGGAATGATCTGGCAGCGACTGCCGGCCACGATGGAACTGATGGGTGCGGCGTTCCTGCTGGCCTTCCTGTTTGGACTCTCGGGCGGCGTGGTCGCAGCGCTCAAGCGCTACACCCGCTTCGATTCCGTGATCATGCTGGTGACGTTGCTGGGGATTTCGATCCCGGTATTCTGGCTGGGACTCATGTCGATGATGCTCTTCACCGTGAAATGGCGGCTGCTGCCATCAACGGGGATGTTCTCGCTCGGTATGCCGTTTTCGGTGGCAGATCACCTGCGTCACCTGCTGATGCCGGCGCTCGTGCTTTCGCTGCTGTTCATCGCGAGCTGGAGCCGTTACATGCGCGCCAGTCTGTCGGATGTGCTGTCCAAGAACTACATCAACGTGGCGCGCGCAAAGGGCGCGTCTTCGAGCAGCGTTGTCTTCCGGCACGCGGTACGCAACGCCGCGATACCGGTCTTGACCGTGATTGCGCTCAATCTGCCGGTGCTGTTCACGGGTTCGATCATCACCGAGACCATCTTCGCCTGGCCGGGCATGGGGCGGCTGTTCTACGACGGGCTCCTGCGGCAGGATTACACGCGCCTGATGGGCATCATCTTCATCGCCTCGGCGCTCATCGCCGTTCTCAACCTGATTGCGGATACGATCTATGGCATTCTCGACCCCCGTATTAGATTCGCCCGCTAGGGAACGCGGTGTGCGAACGGTCGCCGTCCCGACGACCCACCCGTTGCGGGGACCGATGCGTCCCGCGCCGGCGAAGGCGGCGCGTGGGGATCGCAACAGCTTCTCGGTCGCGCTCAAGCGCAGCCCGCTCGCGTACATTGCGCTTATTGTAATGAGCCTGATCGTTCTCGGGGCGGTTTTTGCTCCCCTGATGAGTCCTTACAACAAGGACAAGATCGACCTCACCGAACAGTATCTGGCCCCGTCACTCAACCATCCATTCGGAACCGACGATCTCGGCCGCGATATCTTCGTGCGTGTCATGCACGGCGGGCGAATCACGCTGTCGGTCGGGCTGCTGGCGATGCTCGTGACGCTCGTGATCGGCGTCGCCGTGGGTGGGGTTTCGGGCTACTACGGCGGGTGGGTTGACAACGTGTTGATGCGCGTGGTGGACCTGATGCTCGCCGTCCCGGTCTTCTTCGTGATCCTGTTCGTGGCGAGCGTGGTCTCGCCGAAGTCCTCCATCGCCGCGGTTTGCCTGATGATCGGGTTCACCCAGTGGATGGAAGTCGCCCGGCTGGTGCGGGCGGTCGTGATGACGACCCGCGAGCACGAATTCGTCGACGCGGCCCGGAGCCTCGGGCTGCCGGACCGGCGTATCATCGTCCGGCACCTCCTCCCCCATACCATGGCTCCGGTGCTGGTGGCAGTGACGCTGGGGCTCGCCCAGGCGATTATCATCGAGAGCGGCCTGTCGTTCCTCGGGTTCGGGGTCCAGCCGCCGACCCCCAGCTGGGGCGCGATGTTGCAGAACGCGCAGAGCTATCTGTCTGACTGCCCGTGGATCGCGGTCTTCCCGGGGTTGATGATTTTTCTCACCGTCGGTTGCTGCAATATCCTGGCGGACTTCCTCGGAGACGCCCTCAGCCAGATCCGCACGACCATCCGCTGACCCCTCCAGTCCTGGATTTAAAACGTTGCGTCCGGCCATCGCGTGGGGTATTCTGACCCCCACCACGAAGCTGTATCCTGTTTTAATTATATGCATTACAGGGCTATCCTGACCGCGCGTGGCAAGTCTGCGGCCCTCTGGCGCCGATAGTCCCATTCCCGAGGTAGCCGGGTGACAACAACGCTCTGGACGATCGCCTTCGCCTTTATCGCGGCCGTGGCCACCGCCGCGGGCGGGGTCGTGGCCACGCTGCCGGGCATGTTGTCGCGGCAGCGGCTGAGCCACATGATCGCCTTCGGTGCCGGCTATATCCTCGCCGCGGCGCTGGTCAGCCTGATGCCGGAGAGCATCGCGCTTGTTGCCAACGCCCCGTTCTGGATCCTGGTCGGGTACGTGCTGGCCCACCTGTTCGAACACACCTTCACCTCCCACTTCCACTTCGGGGAGGAGACCCACACCGAACACGTGATCAAGCCCAGCGTCAGCATGACGGCCCTCGTCGGCCTCGCGCTGCACGCGTTCTTTGACGGGGTCGCGATTGCCTCCGGGTTCATGGCCACACCGACCCTGGGGGTGGTGGTGGCCCTGGCGGTGATTCTCCATAAGCTCCCGGAGGGGGTCACGATATCGTCCCTCATGCTTGCGGCGGGCCGCGACCGGCGGACGGCGCGCTCTGCCGCGCTGCTGCTGGCCGGGACGACCCTGCTGGGGGCCGGGGCGATGTCGCTGATGGGGAGCCGGTTCATGGGATTCGGTCTGGCCATTTCCTGTGGGATCGCCCTCTACGTCGCGGCCACCGACCTGATGCCGGAATTCAATCAGCACCCCGAGCGCGGTTATTCCGTGACGGCCCTCGTGGGGGTACTGCTATACTTCGGGGTCCATGGCCTGATGGGCCGGCTGGGAATCCACTGACAACATGAGCGCAACCGACTATCTCGTGGTTCTGATCACGGCTCCGACCGCGGCCGATGCGCGGCGCATTGCGCGCGTGCTGGTGGAAGAGCGCCTTGCCGCGTGCGTGAACATTCTGCCGGATTGCCGCAGCGTGTATCGCTGGAATGAAGACGTGGCCGAGGAGGCGGAGGCGATGATGGTGGCGAAGACCGGTCGGGAGTTCTTCCCGCAGCTGGCCCGCCGCGTTCAGGAGATTCACCCCTATGCCGTACCGGAAGTCGTTGGGCTTCCGGTCACGAAGGTCACCGAGCCCTACCGCCGGTTCCTGGCCGACGGGGTGAAGGCGCGGAGGCGGGGTTCCCGGTGACCTATACCAGGGCGGCGGATGCTTCGACGGCGGCGTCCACCAGTGTGCCGACCACCGCGCCGACCGTGGTCACGAGCGCGCGCCCGAGCGTCGCGGCGACGCGGGCCTTGTGGCGAACCGACTGGATCGGGGACTGCTGGACCGACTCGCAGACTGTCCGGGAACCGTCGACCGTTGTGCGAACACAGGTCATGGTGACCCGATGAAAGCGGACCGGGGTCAGCGGGACCTCGATGTCAACCGTGACGGTTCGCGGTGTCGCGGTATCCACGGCCGATGCCTTTGCCGCCGAGTGGTCACACGCATATACAAGTGAATGGACACCGACGGTAGCGGCAACGGCTGCCACAAGTACGATACCCAATGTCTTACCTCTCATCTCGCACCTCCATGTACGCTGCATACGTTCGGGTGACACAGCTGGTTCCGGTTGAATATCACGTTCTGGAGATGAGACGCGGACGGTGGCCGGTCCGTTGCAAGTTTCTTTCGCCCCGCGGGGGGGGCGGCGTGTGAAATTTCCTTCCGTCGGTATCTGCCTCAGCGGGGGGACCGCGAAGTCGGTGACCCACGTGGGCGTGATCAAGGCCCTGGTCGAGGCGGAGATACCCATTTCCTACGTGGCGGGGACCAGCGGTGGCAGTATCGTCGGGACGATGTTCGCGTCCGGCATGCCCATTTCCACGATGGAGGCGGTCGCGAAGACCATGAGCTGGCGCAAGCTGGTGAGTATCCGGCTCACGCGCATGGGTTTCATCTCGAGCGAACGGATCGAGGAATTCGTGATGGAGACCATCGGGGACCTTCACTTCGCCGACCTCGCGATCCCGAGCGGTGTGGTCGCGACCAACCTTGTGACCGGCGACCGCAAGATATTCCGGGAGGGGCGCGTCGCACGCGCGGTTCGGGCCAGTTGCAGCATTCCGCAGATCTATCTCCCGGTTGAGATCGACGGCGAGTTCTACGTCGACGGCGGACTGTCGGAGTATCTGCCGGTCGAGACCGGCCAGGAGCTGGGGGCCGAGTTTACCGTGGCGTCGCATCTGGCACCGGTGGATCCGACGTACCGGCGGCCGCGCAATATCCTGCAACTGGTCATCCAGGTAACCGGCCTGATGGCTCGCAAGAATTTCCCGATCTCGGAACAGAAGGCGAGTTTTGTCATTCACCCGAATGTCGATGCGTACAGTTCGTTCGACTTCGAACATTCCGCCGAGATGATTGAGATCGGGTACGACGCGACCAAGCGCGTCGTGGCCGATCTGAAGGAAACCTGGGAACGCGCCGGTGGTCTCGGTCCGCGCATCGCCAGAAAACTCCTGGGTGACTGACCGTGCGGGGCGCGCGTCCGATCGTTCTGCTGACGGACTTTGGCGACGACGACTTCTACGCCGGCATCCTGCGCGCGGTAATCTCGGCCGCTTCGCCCGCATCGCCGATCATTGATCTCTCGCACGGAATCGCCGCCCACAATGTGCGCGCGGCGAGTTTTGTGCTGGCCTCCGCGCTCCCGTATCTGCCGGCTGACGCCGTGGTGGTCGCGGTGATTGACCCCGGCGTGGGCGGCGCGCGAAGGGGAATCATCGTCGAGACCGGCGGGCGCGCAATTGTCGCGCCGGATAACGGACTCGCGAGCGATCTTATTGCCACGGCCGGCGGCCTCGAATTCACCGCGATCGCGGATGATCGCATTCCCGCGCTCACCAGTGCGGGCACACGCGGCGCGACGTTTCACGGGCGCGACGTATTTGCTCCGGTCGCGGCGGCGCTGGCGCGCGGCGTGTCGTCCCGTCAGTTCGGAGACGAGACGGGTGGTGTGGTGATGCTGCGCGACGTTCCGAGTGTTTCGGTTGCGGATGGCTGTGTGACGGGGGCGGGCCGGATGGTGGATCGTTTCGGAAACATCCTTACCGACATTCCGCGCCGTGTTGTCGAGCGTGCGTTTGCCTGGCACGCATGTCGCGTGACGGTCGGCGGTGTCGACGCCGGCCCGCCGCGCGGGACCTACAGCGATGGCACCCACGGAGAACTGATGGCCATCTTCAACAGCTGGGATCGTGTGGAGGCGGCGGTTCGCGAAGGGCGGGCGATCGACCGGTTTGGCGGTGCGGCGCCGGAGGAGATCCGGTTTGAAATCCACGCCGCGTAGGGGGCATTTTGGGGCTTCAATGGCCACGACGCATGCGCTATCATGACGCCGTCCTGACGCCCAGGCCAGTCGCCGGTCACTCGGTCCGGCTTTCCCGAATCGCACTGTCCAAGAGAATGTCGTAGTGATGCGCGGCCTGCTTCCGGGTCGCGCCGCGAGGTCAGAGGAGACTCACAGCATGAAACGAGTGTTGCTTGCCGCCCTGCTGGCGGCGCAGGTCATGGCATCGGTGGGAGTGGCGTTCGCGCAGCGTGAAGAGCCGAAGTACCTCAAGGTTCCGCACCGCTTTCAGATCTTTCTGGAAGGCGGTGGCGCGCTGCCGTATCGCCCGGGTGAGTGGCACGAGTACTGGAACACCTCGTTCGCATTCGGGATCGGGGCGGGCACTTCGATATTCCCCTGGCTCGAGATCAATGGTGGTTTTTCGCACATGTCGTGGGCGAACAACGCCATCAAGTCGAAGAGTGCCGTCAAATATACGGGCATCAAGGAACTGGAAGGTGGTTCCATCAGCACCAACATCTTCTACGGCTCCGCGAAGTTCATCGCCGTACCGTCTGCCCGCACCAACCCATACCTCGAAATGGCGGTCGGGTACTTCAAGACCAGCGCGGAAGACCTCGTCATCGAGGACGTGCTGACCAACCAGATGGACCCGGTCAGCGGGCTTTCCATCGCACCGTCGGTGGGCATCCAGTACGCACTCGGCGATTACTGGACTGCGTATGCGCGCTACAGCTATATCGTCAACGCCAACAGCGACTTCAAACCGGGGGATCTCCTGCAACCGGTGAGTGGGGAGCGTCCGGTCGAGGGCAGCAACCAGAAAATTGAGACGATCAGTGTGGGGCTGATC
>DASUGO010000059.1:0-21904 GCA_036273975.1 Candidatus Krumholzibacteriia bacterium | reverse complement strand
CTCGTGATCGTCGGCGGCCTGGTGGCGGCCATTTCGCTGTTTGACGCGTTGTGGATCGCGCACAACCTGCGCATCGCGCGCAACGGGCGCCGCCGCACGCGCCCGGACGCCGGGCCGGTGCCCGCGTTCGACTTTCTCGGCCGCCTGTTCGTCGCGCAAAATGACGAGCAGCTCCGCCGCGCGCGCTACATCGAGGTCCACGTCATCGAGATGGAGGACGACGATTCCGCGCGCGGCCACAAGCTGTTCAAGATCACCGACGAGGTGCCGCGGTCCTGATGATCGACGTCATCGGCATACTCGAAGCCATCGAGCGCAACGTCGTCTACCTCGCGGCGCTGTCGTTCTTTGCCTGGTATCCGCTGGTGACCAGCGGCGTGCTGGTGATCGTATCGATGCTCTACTACACGCGGCGCGAACGCGCCGGGCGGGCGCTCCCCGCGCTCGATCCCGAATTCACGCCGCCGGCGTCGGTGGTGATCGCGGCCTACAACGAGGCCGAGCACATCGGGGCCACCCTCGACGGGATCCTCGCCATCGACTACCCCGACTTCGAGGTCATCGTCATCGACGACGGCAGCTCGGACGACACCACCGCGCGCGTGCTCCCCTACGTGCGCGACGGCCGCGTCCGGCTGGTGCGCAAGCTCGGCAACGAGGGCAAGGCGATGGCGCTGAACGACGGGCTGCGCTGCGCGCGCGGCGAGATCATCCTGGTGATGGACGCGGACGCGATCCCCGACCCGCGGATCCTGCGCGTGGTCGTTCCGCATTTCAAGTCGCCACGCGTCGGTGCCGTCACCGGCAACCCGCGCGTATTCAATCGCGACACGCTGCTCAGCAAGCTGCAGGCAATCGAGTTCACCGCGATCATCTCGCTGCAACGCCGCGCGCAGCGCGTGTGGGGCCGCATCCTCACCATGAGCGGCGTGGTGGGCGCGTTCCACCGCAACGCGCTGTTCGACGCCGGTCTCTACAGCCCGGACATGGCCACCGAGGACATCGACCTGTCGTGGAAACTGCAGCTGCGCTTCTGGGACATCCGCTACGAGCCGCGCGCGGTGGTATGGATGCGGGTGCCTTCGAGCCTGCGCGGTCTGTGGCGGCAGCGCATTCGCTGGGCGCGCGGTCTCGCGCAGGTGCTGCGCCGCCACGGCGGCTCGGCGATGACGTGGAAGCGGCGCCGGCTGTGGCCGCTGGTCGTCGAGTCGTGGCTGTCGATCGCGTGGGCCTACTGTTTTGTGGTGCTGACGTCATTATGGATATTCTGCTATGCAATTGGTTACCCGCCGGTCGGTGCTTCGCCAATTCCGAACTGGTGGGGTATGTTGATCGGGACGATGTGCCTGTTGCAGCTCCTGACGGGTGTGTTGCTGGACCGCCGCTATGATCGGCGCATCCCGTTGTACTATTTTACCGCGGTGTTCTATCCGCTGATGTACTGGATCATCATGGCCATCGTCACGTCGATATCGACGCCCGGCGCGATGCTCGGCGTGAAGAAGGCCGAACCCGTGCGGTGGAAGCCGGTGAGGGGCGAATGAAGACGCGCTTGATGCTGTTCGCGATGGTGTTCGCCGCGGCGCTGCTGCCGTCCCTGCCGGGCGCGCTCGCCGCGACCGCGGACGGGGACTCCGCCCGCGTCGCGCTGCCGGATCCCGTGCTGGCGGAGAACCTCCCGCGCGCGATCGCCGCGCGCGACAGCGCGCGCATCGCGGCCCACGAGGACCGTCACCGCGACGCCATCCGCTACTACCGCCGTGCGGTCGAGCTCTACCCGCCGCTGGAAGAAGAACTGGCGGTCGAACTGGGGCACCAGTACACGTGGTCGGACCAGCCGGACTCGGCGATGATCTGGTTCCGCCGCCACCTTGCGTACCACCCCGATGATACCGAGGCGCGCAACGGTGTCGCCCGCCTGCTGAGCTGGCGCGACGACCACGAGGGCGCCGAACGGCTCTACAACGAGGTTCTCGCCGACGACCCCGACAATCTCGACGCGCTCCTGGGACGCGCGCAGGTGGTCAACTGGTCGGGGCGCAACCGCGAGGCGACCTGGCTCTACAGCGACATCCTCGACCGCTTTCCCGGCAACACCGAGGCGACCGAAGGGCTGGCGCGCGCGTACGCGTGGGGTGGCCGGCCCGACTGGGCACGCGAGACCATCGCCGGCGCGGAACGAACCGCCGGGCTGGCGTCGGTCGAGCGCGACATCGACCGCGAGCGCGCACCGGGCCTCGCGTATACGTTCGACCGCAACACCGACAGCGACGACATCGAGCGCCGCACCCACACGCTGCGGATCGGCTTCGGCGTGGACGACGTCACGCGGCTGTCGGGCGAGTACAGCCACGGAAACTATGCACAGCCCGGGCGGCCCGATGTCGCGCGCAACGCGCTCGCGGCGGTATTCGAGCGCCGCTTCTCCGAGTATGTCGGCGTGACGGCGGCGGCGGGTTACCAGTGGAACTCCTACGACCGCGCCGCACTCGGGCCCGAGACGTACTGGCAGGACGAATTCAACCTGTTCACGTTTGACGGCTACGTGACGTTCCTGCCGCACGACTGGACGCGGATCGACATCGGCCTGTTCCACGGGTCACTCCAGAATCCGGATGCGATCTTCCGCGGAATCTCGCTGACCGCACTCAGCGCGGGTCTCGACCTCCGCTTCAACACCAACACGGTGTGGATCACGTCGCTCGAGACGGCGTGGTACAGCGACGTCAACAACCGTCTCGGCGCGGACACCCGCCTGGTGTGGCAGCCCCTGTGGCGGCTTCCGATCGGCCTGAATCACCGCTTCACGTCGACGACGGGTTTTGCGGCCTTCGGTTTCGACCAGAGCAAGGACAACGGGTACTACGACCCGCGCCAGTACCTGAGCCTGTACGAAGATCTCGCCGTCCAGATGAAGTTCTCGGCCCGCTTCCGCGCCGAACTGTCGGGACGCATCGCGCTGGAGAAAGAGAACGGCGGCGACTGGTTCACCGCCGGCTCCTTCGCGGCGTCGGCCACATGGGCCGTGTGGCGCGGGCTCGGGTTGACCGCGGGCGTCTACAGCTCGGAATCGCGGCTCTCGTCGCGCGAGGGCTACCAGGCGGACGGCTTCTATCTCACCGTGGACTACCTGCACTGGAAGTAATGCGATGACTCCGCTCCGACGCCGGGATACCACCCTCGCGCTCACCATCGCCCTGGTGGTGGCGGTGGCGATTGCGTTCACGGTGGGCGGGATGGTCGACACCGGCCACGACGCCGGCCAGCGCGTTCGCGACGGCCGCGATCATTCCGAGGCTACCCCGGACTCGCTGCCCGTCCAGGTGCCGGTCCTGTGCTACCACTACCTGCGCGGCAAGTCCGACCCCATCCGGCTGGTGCGCGTGTTCGGGTACGTGGTGCTGAGTCTGCCGCTGCTCGACGACTCCGAACTCTGGACCACGAGCGCGCGTGGTTTCGAGCGCCAGATGGAGTACCTCGTGGCGCGCGGCTATCACGCGATCACGCTCGACGAACTCAACGAGTGGCAGATGGGCCTCAGGGATCTGCCCGCGAATCCGGTGGTGATCACGTTCGACGACGCCGACGAGAGCGTCTACGAGTACGCGTTCCCGGTGCTGCGGCGCCTCGCGCTGCGCGCGACGATGTTCGTGGTCACGGCGCGCGTCGGTACGCGCTGGGGGGAGGTTCGCTGTCTCGACTGGGAGCGCCTGCGCGCGATGCAGCAGAGTGGCGTGTTCGACATCCAGTCGCACACGCACGACCTCCACTACAAGGTGAACGAGGGCGCGGCGGCACAACCGGTGTTTCTGGCCGCGTCCGAACAGGGCGAACCCGTGGGTGGTGTCACGAACTGGGAGGAACTGGTGCGCGACGACCTCAGCCAGTCGCGCGCGGCAATCCAGACCCACATCGGCCGCACCCCCGCGTACCTCGCCTGGCCCTACGGGTTTGGCAACCCGCGCGTCGATCGCGTGGCGGCTGAAGTGGGTTACACCCGCACCTGCTCGCTGCGCGCCGGATCCAACCCGCTGCTCGGCTTCACGCCGGTCACATCCGACACGGACGCGTTCGAGATCGCGCGCTACACCATCACCGCCCGCACCTCGTTGCGCGTCTTCCGGCAGATGATCGCCGGAACTTATACCCCCGGCGTCTGAGCACCCGCCCACAGGAGCGATCGCTCCGAATTTTCGCTTCCGCGTTGCAATCCGCAATCACCCGGCGGCAGGAAATTCCCGTTGAACTCGCCGGGACGCAGCGCGCACGCGCCGCCGCACCGCGGGTTTCGGTGGCATGCTACTTGCCCTCCGCCAGTGAGCGGCATCCCGTTGGGACGCCCGGAGGGGGAGTCAATGTCTTCGATCAAGAGAAATATCAATCACGGGACGCACCTGAACTGGTTCGTCATGGTGACCGTCTGCGGGGTGGGAGCCACCGGGCTTTTCTATTCGCTGCCCTCGCTGACCGCGCGCTTCGACGCCATCGATCTGGTGGAGAACGCCCAGACCGCGTTCCTGATGATCGCGGCCGCATCCGTCTTCATTCTCGGCGGACTCGTGTTGCAGCGCCGCGACCTGAACCGGCTGTGGAGAGATTACCTGGCCGCGCAGAAGGAAATCGCCGAGCGCGCCGAGAAGCACGCGGCCCGCGTGTACGCGCTGTTGAACGTGAGCAAGATGATGGTCGCACAGAACGATATCGCCGCGGTTTTCAACTGCGTGACCGACACGTGCGTCGATGTCTTCACCTGTCATCAGGCCTCGCTGATGATATTCGACAAAGACAACAACTCGCTCGAGGTGCGCGCCGCAAGCGGCAAGATGGTGCCGGAAGGAATCATCGGTACGCGCCAGCAGCTCGGCGTCGGCATCGCCGGCTGGGTGGGCATGCGCCGCGAACCGCTGCTGATTCTCCCCGGCGGCAAGCCCGCGGACTACCCCGGCGTCGAGTTCAAGCAGACGGAACTCTCGGCGGCGATGGTGGTGCCGATCATCCTGCGCGACGAACTCGTCGGCGTGATCAACGTCAGTTCGCGCAGCAAGCGCATTCAGTTCGATAGCGAGGACATGCGTGCGTTGCTGGTCTTCGCGGAGAACGTCGGTGTTGCGATCCGTCACACGGAGCAGGCCGAGTGGATGCGCGCGACGATCCAGCACCTGCAGAGCCAGAACGAGCGCCACGCGGCGCCGCGCACCGCGCCGGCGGGCAACCCGGCCTAGAGCAGGCTCGAGATCGCGCCGCCATCCACCTGGATGGTGACGCCGGTCACATAGCTGGCGCGCTCCGAGCACAGGAACGCGACCACCGCCGCCAGTTCTTCCGCCCGGCCCAGGCGCCGGGCGGGAATCGTTTTCTCCCATTCCGCCATCACCTCGCCCGGATCGACGCTCCGGGTAGCCGCCGTGTGCCCGGCCAGCTCATCCAGACGCTCGGTGCGTGTGAACCCGGGTGCCACGTTGTTCACCGTGATCGCCTGCGCGGCGAGTTCCATCGACAGCGACTTCGCGAACCCGAGGATGCCCGGTCGCATGGTGTTGGAGACGAGCAGGGTCACACGCGGCTGTTTCACGGTGGACGAGAGAATGTTCACGATGCGCCCCCAGCCGTTCGCGCGCAGGTGCGGCACCGCGGCCGTCATCAGGGTGATCGCGCTCATGAGTGTCGAATCGATCCCGTTGCGAATGTCGCGCGCCGTAATCTGATCGAACGACCCCGGCGCCGGCCCCCCGGAGTTGGTGACCAGAATGTCGAGCTTGCCGAACGCGGTCACGGTCTTGTCCACGAAGCCGGCCACGTCGTCCGCGCGCGCGAGATCGACCGCCGACGCGATGACGCGGGCGCCGGGCACGGCGTCACGAATACGTTGCGCCGCGCTTTCGATCCGGTCTCCATCGCGCGAACAGATTGCCACCGCCGCGCCTTCGCGCGCGAGTTCCAGCGCGCACGCATACCCCAGCCCCTGACTGGCCGCCGCGACCACGGCGTGCCGCCCGTTGATTCCAAGATCCATGGATCCGTCTCCTTTCCCGTCTGTGGTACCGTCGCAATGCAATCCATACTAGCCCAATGCGGTCCGGCCCCGATGGACATTCTGGTCCCCGGTCGCGTATACTCTATGGGTTGCGCGCCGCGCTCCACCGGGGGCCGCGGTTATCCAGGGTTCACTTCAGGAGCAGGTCCGATGAGCATGTTGCAAGACCTTAAGAGCCGGTTCGGCATCCTCGGCGAGCTGTGGGCGTTCATGAAGGTGCGGAAGAAGTGGTGGCTGGGGCCGATCATGATCTTCCTCTTGCTGCTCGGCGTTCTGATTGTCTTCACCGAGGGATCGGCGCTGGCGCCATTCATCTACGCGCTGTTCTAAGGCGTGGTGAGTGCTCTCGTCTGATGAACGGCGGCTTTCGGGCCGCCGTTCTTTTTGTCAGTACTCGATGCCGCGCTGGGCGTAGATGCCGCGCTGGAAGGGGTGTTTGATCTCACGCATCTCGGTGACGAGGTCGGCAAAGTCAATCAGATCGATGTGGGCGTCGCGGCCGGTCAGGATGATGTGCATATCTTCCGGCTTGGCGCGCAGTGCGGCGAGCACGGGTTGAATATCGAGATATCCGTAGCTGATGGCGTTGTTGATTTCGTCGAACACCAGCAGATCGTGTTCGTTCTTCTCGATGGCCTCGCGGCAGGCCTCCCACGCCTTCCACGCCACGGCCGTGTCGCGCTCGCGGTTCTTCGTTTCCCACGTGAACCCCTCGCCCATCGGGATCATCTCGATGCCCAGCTTCTCGGCCGAGTGCAGTTCCCCGTAGTCCCACGACCCCTTGATGAACTGAATGACCTTCACGCGAAAGCCAACGCCGACGGCGCGCATCGCGGTGCCCAGCGCGGCGGTCGTCTTGCCCTTGCCGTTGCCGGTGTGGACGATCACCAGTCCCACGCGGCGGCCCTCGGGGTTCTTTTTGCGGCTGGTTGAGCGGGCAGCGGTCATCGTGGTGTCCGAAGGGTACGGGCGGATTCGGGTTGTAACGGCGGCGCGTGGGGCCTAAAATAGCATGCGTATGCCTCGCTGGCAAGGACCCCGGTCCCATGCCCCCGGGAACGAGATGAATCAACCCATGCGCACCATCTATCTGGACAACAACGCCACCACCCCGGTTCTTCCGGCCGTGTTCGAGGCCATGCGGCCGTACCTCACCGAGCACTACGGCAACCCATCGAGCCCCCACCACCTGGGCGACAGGCCCGCGTCCGCGGTGCGTGACGCGCGCGCGAACGTCGCTGCGCTCGTGGGCTGCACGGACACCGAGATTGTGTTCACGAGCTGTGGCACCGAGTCCAACAACATGGCCATCCGCGGCGTGCTCGAAATGAACCGCGACAAGCGCCACCTGATCACGACCGCGGTGGAGCACTCGGCCGTGCTGAATCCGTGCAAGCGTTACGCGTCACTCGGCTATGACGTGACGTACCTGGCGGTGGATCGCGCCGGTCGTCTCGATCTGGACGAGCTGCGCGACGCGTTGCGCGACGACACCGCGCTCGTCGCGGTGATGGTCGCCAACAACGAAACCGGCGTGGTGTTCCCGATCGACCAGATCGCAAAGATCGTCCATGCGCGCGGTGTCCCGCTGCACGTCGACGCCGTCCAGGGCGTTGGCAAGATCGCGATCGACCTGCGGTCGCTGGGCGCCGACTTTCTCGCGATGTCGGGCCACAAGCTCCATGGGCCCAAAGGCGTCGGGGCGCTGTTCATTCGCAAGGGGACGCGCTGGGCGCCGGTATTCCTCGGTGGGAGCCAGGAGCGCGGCCGCCGGCCGGGGACCGAGAACGTGGCGGGTATCGTCGCGTTCGGCGCCGCGTGCGCGTACGCCGCGGGTAATGTCGCCCGGTATCAGAAGGATGTCCTCGCGCTGCGCGACCGCTTCGAGAAGGAGATCCTGGCACGCGTGCCGGATTCGTTCGTGAATGGCATCGCGTCCGAGCGGCTGCCGCACACGTCCAATGTGGGTTTCCACGGGATCGACGCCAACGCCATGCTGGTGCTCCTCGACGAGGTGGGCATCTGCGTGTCGGCCGGATCGGCCTGCAAGTCGGGCGCCGGCCTGCCGTCGCACGTGCTGGGCGCGATGGGGCTGTCGCCGGAGGAGGCCTCCTCCTGTCTGCGCTTCTCTTTGAGCACGCTGACCACGCCGGAAGACGTGGACGCCTGTATCGAACACGTCCCCGCCATCGTCGAGCGCATGCGCCGCAATTTCATCTCCGCTTAATTCCCCGTTCACACGGCCCGGCTAAACTCCATCAGGACAGGATGATGGCGGCGAGCAGCCGTTCGACCAGGGCGTCCAACGGCTCCGACGCGTCCAGCACCAGGCGGGCGTGCTGCCGGGTGGGGTGCACATGCAGGTCGTACATCGGCCGGACGGTGCGCTCGTATTGATAGACCACCGCCGTGCGCGACCGGCCGCGCTCGCGTGCGTCGCGTTCGACCCGGCGCGCGAGGCACGCCTCGTGGTCGAGCGAAAGGTAGACCGGGGTCCGGAGCGACGCCCGGACTTCAGGCCAGTAGAGCGCAAACAGTCCTTCAATGATCACGTACCGGGCGGGATTGACGGTGCGCGTGACCGGCGCGCGCGAGTGGGTGGCATAGTCATAGATGGGCTGCTGGATCGGGAGGCCACGCGCGATCGCGCGAACCTGATCGATCAGCAGGACATGGTCGAGGGCGCCGGGGACATCGACGTTGATCGCGTCCTCGGCGACGCCCCGCTGATCCCGATAGTACGCGTCCAGCGCCAGCACGACGCCACCGCCGGGGACGCGTTCGGCCAGGCGGGTCGCAAGCGACGACTTGCCGGCCCCGGAAGGGCCTGCAATCCCAATCACGTGCGGCTGTTCCGATCCCCGCATGGCGCCATCTTAGCACAGTGTGATAGCATACCGGCCATGACCAGCCGCAACTTCTCGGACGCCGCGCGGGGCCGTCCGCTGGGAATATCCGGAAATTTTCTGGGTGGATCGCACGCGGTCCGGCTCTCGCTCGCCGCTATCGCCGCGGTTGTGGCCGGTCTGGTCACCGCCAGCGTGATCCGCAGCCAGCGTGTGGCCGTCTGGGCCCCGCTCGACGTGGTGTCGACGCGGGATCCCTTGCAGGAACTCCCCATCCGGATCGCCGGCGACGACGGCGTGGTTCGTCCGGCGCACACCTACGACGCGGTTCTGGACATGAGCCGGCTGTCGAGCCTGGTGATCGGCGTGGACCTCGACGTCATCCCGAAGGGGTCGGCGCACTACGACGCGGTGATCCGCGATCCCGCCGGCACGGAGGTCTTCCGGGACGGCATCGACGGCGCCTACTTTGCGGACGGCCGCTTCATGCTGCGGCTGTTTTCGCGGCGCTTTCACGCCGGCGACTATCTGCTGGAGATCGAGGCCAGCGACGCGAGCGGGAACTCGCAGGTCGTTGCCGCTTCGTGGTTCCAGGTCATTCCATAACCGCGCATAACGAGTTTCACGGCCGCCGCCGCGCGGCGGCCCATCCCCGATCGGAGCAGCAATACATGCGGAAACTACTGGTGGGTCACAGCCCTGACGCCGACGACGCGTTCATGTTCTACGGTCTCGCCTCGGGGCGCGTCCAGGTGGACGGCTACGCCGTCGATCACGTGCTCGAGGATATCGAAAGCCTCAATCACCGCGCACGCGCGGCCGAACTCGAGGTGACCGCGATTTCGGCGGCGGCGTATCCATCGGTTGCGTCGCTGTACCGGATCATGTCGTGCGGCGCGTCGGTGGGACGGCGCTACGGGCCCATCGTTCTTGCGCGCGAACCGATGCGCCTCGAGCAGCTGTCCGGAAGGCGCATCGCGGTGCCGGGCGAACACACCACCGCGTACCTCTTGTGCCGGCTCTACACGCCGGGGACCTTCGAGCCCGTCATCATGGACTTCGAGGCCATCATGGACGCGGTCACCGCCGGTGACGTCGACGCGGGCGTCGTGATCCACGAGGGACAGCTGACCTGGCCGTCGAGCGGCCTGCATAAGATCGCGGACCTCGGCGACCTGTGGATGACCGACACCGGCCTGCCGATTCCGCTGGGCCTCGACGTCATCCGCCGCAACCTCGGCGAGGAAACGATGACCGCGGTCGCGAAGAGCCTCAAGGACAGCATCGTGCTCGCCCGGACCGACGAGGACGCGGCGGTCGATTACGCGATGCAGTTCGGGCGCGGTGTCGACCGGGAGACCTGCCGGAAGTTCGTCCGCATGTACGTCAACGAGGACACCGTCGACATGGGCACGGACGGGCGCCAGGCACTGGAAACCCTTTATTCCAAAGCGGTTGCCCGCGGGCTCCTCGACCGCGCGCCCGACCTCGACATCCTCTGGGTTTAGCCGATTTCGAATAAACTCCGCCCCGCCGGGGTTTCCTTCCATTGACAGAATGATATCACATCGATATACTTCTGATCGCGTTTCCACCAAGGAGGAAATTCCATGGCTACCCGTGAAAAAGATGCCCGCCCCCTGAGCGGTTGGTTGATGCTCCCCGTGCTGCTGGTTGGCGGCGTGCTGCTCGGCCTCTGGTTTCGAGAGATCGTCACGACCGGCCCGACCGCGGTCTTCATGATGACGTGGTCGGTGGCGGTGATCGTCTGGGCCACGCTGCTCGGCGGATTCTTCACGCTGCAACCCAACGTCGCCGCGGTGCTGGTGCTGTTCGGCAAGTACAGCGGCACCGTCAAGACCAACGGGTTCCACTGGGCCAACCCGTTCTTCCGCAAGGAGAGGGTGTCGCTGCGGCTGCGCAACCTGAACACCGAGAAGATCAAGGTGAACGACGCGCGCGGCAACCCCATCGAAATTGCGTCGGTCATCGTGTGGCGCGTCACCGAAACCGCGCAGGCCGTTTTCGACGTGGACGAGTTCACCCACTACGTCACCATCCAGAGCGAGTCCGCCATCCGGCATCTCGCCACCGAGTATCCCTACGACACCACCGAGGACGGACAGCTCTCGCTGCGCGGCAGCATGGATGAAGTCTCGGAGTCGCTCACGCGGCAGCTGCAGGAGCGCGTGTCCAAGGCGGGCGTGCGCGTGGACGAAGCGCGGCTGAGCCACCTGGCATACGCGCCCGAGATTGCGTCGGCAATGCTGCAGCGCCAGCAGGCGGAAGCCATTGTCGCTGCGCGCACGCGCATCGTCGACGGCGCGGTCGGCATGGTGGAGATGGCGCTCGAGCGCCTCGACCAGCACAAGATGATCAACATGGACGACGACAAGCGCGCCGCGATGGTCAGCAACCTGCTCGTCGTGCTGTGCGGCGACAAGGCCGCGCAGCCCGTCGTCAACACCGGAACGCTCTACCAGTAGGATGTGACTGGATTGTCCGGAAGGAAATCATACCTTCTCAGACTTCCGGAGGAGTTGCTCGACGAACTCAACCGCTGGGCGAAGGACGACCTGCGCAGCCTGAACGGCCAGATCGAGTTCCTGCTGCGCGACGCGCTCCGCAAACGCCGGGGCAAGTCCATCGCCCCGGAACCGCCGGACGATTCCAAGCCAGCCTGAACAAAGCACGGGCGGAGTGCCAGTCGGCGCTCCGCCCGTTTCTCTTCGATCCCAGGTGTGCGCTAGCGCGCGCGTGCGGCGTCCATGGCCGCACGAATCCGCCGCGCGGCGGCTTCGACGTGCTCCAGCGTGAAGTGGTCTGGAAATACGTCGCCTCCCACACCCACCGCCACCGCACCGGCAGCGACGTACTCGCCGAGCGTTTCCGCGGTGATCCCGTTGGTGGGAACCAGCGGAATGTCCGGGAGCGGGCCGCGCACTGCACGCAGATAGGCCGCGCCGCCGAGCGCCGCCGCCGGAAACACCTTCACGAGCCGGGCACCGTGGCGGTGCGCGGCGAGTATCTCGGTGGGTGTCGATGTGCCCGGCACCGCGAGCAGTCCCAGCCGGTGGGCTTCATCGACAACCGCGGGGTCGAACACGGGCGACATTACAAAGCGTCCACCAGCGTCGGCCACGCGCCGCGCGTCGTCGATCGTCAGCACCGTGCCCGCACCCGCCACCACGCCCGGCTCGCGCGCCATCGTCTCGATGGCCTGCAACGCGCCCGGTGTCGTCAGGGTGATCTCGAGCAGCGTCAACCCGCCGCGCACCGCGGCACGGCAGGCCTCCACCGCCGACACGCCAGCACCGAGGCGCACGCAAAGAAACACACCGTCCGCGAGTACATCGCGGACGGTGTGGTCGATGGCGTCGGCGGCGGTCACATTGCGTTGACTACTGGACATGTTTCTCGGCGGTCTTCTTGAGCTTGTCGTTGGCGTAGATGGCAACTTCCACGCGGCGGTTCAGTGCCCGCCCGTCCGCGGTTTCGTTGCTCGCGACCGGCTGGTCTTCGCCGTAGCCCATGATGGTGAAGCGCGGCTCCATCACGTTCTGTCCGGCCAGGTAGTTGGCGACCGACTGCGCGCGCCGGCGCGAGAGCTCCATGTTGTGCTCGCTGGTACCCGTGGCGTCGGTATGACCCTCGAGCAGGATGTTGGTATCCGGATACTTGTTCAGGATGACCGCCAGATTCGTGAGGTTCTCGCGGCTGGCCGTCTTGAGCTCGGACCTGTCGATGTCGAACAGCAGTCCGGAGTCGAACGTGATCTTGATGCCCTCGCCGATGCGTTCGATCTTCGCGCCTTCGAGGTCGCGTTCCATTTCGGCGGCCTGCTTGTCCATGTAGTTGCCAATGTACGCGCCGGCCGCTCCACCGACCGCCGCGCCGATGATCGCGCCCACCGCGGTATTCCCGCTCTGGTGGCCGATGATGCCGCCTATTGCACCGCCCGCGGCTGCACCACCGACCGCGCCTTTCTGCGTGTTGCTCATCGACGAGCAGCCCAGCGCCACCGTGATGGCCACAACCATGCTGATGGAAAATATTCTATTCATGGGTCCTCCGTGTCCAGGATTCGGGTCCAGATAAAGACTAGCACCCGTGCGCGAATCCCAGCAACGGTTTCCCGGCGTGCGTGTGATCGCGATAACAGCTCGCTTAGAACCAGAAGTGAATCTGGAAGAAGAAATCGACGCCGTTCCCGGTGGATGTTCCCACCTGGAGCGCGCGCAACCGGCCATCGAACGTAACGCCGGGATACGGTGTCACCTGCATCCCCAGCTGGTAACGTCCCGACTGGTCATCGACGACGTCGCGATCGGGGTCGGCCCAGTCATACGCGAACAGCAAGTTCACCCCGTTGGCGAGGAGATAGTCGAGCTCGCCGTACCACACGAGGTGTTTGGCCTCGCGGCCGCTGCGCCGCTGATACGTGCCCCAGTCCAGTTCGGCCTGCAGTGTGATGGGGCTGTTGCGCGAGTAGAACCACGGATTCAGCACCCCGTAGACGCCGTACGTGTCGGCGTCGCCGCCCTCGTCGAGCGGCCGCCGTCGCGCCATTGCGCTACCCGCAATGCTCCACCCGAGTTCGCGAATGCCGGCGTTGACCGCCGCGCCCCAGCCCGCGTCGTGATCAAAGATGTTCCACGGATCCGGCTCGACGTACTTGCTGGCCAGTTTGAAATACGACGCCTGGATGAAGGGATAGTTCGGCGCGGCGCCCACCTCGACGCCGGTCACGCGTGCATCGGGCAGCGAACCGTCGAGTTCGAACTCGCGCCGGATGCGGCTGGTGTGGTCGTCGAGGCGCAGGCCGTACGACGGCACAAAGCGCCCGGCCTTCGCGTAGGCCTGAAACGGAAACTCGTGCAGCAACGCGAACGCTTCGCGAAAATACGGCGTGTGCGAGTCATCGAACGTATCGGAATAGCCGCTCGACTGTCCGCGCGCACCGACGTTGGCCAGAACGGTCACGTGGTGGACGGGATGCAGCATCGTGCCGATATCAACCTGCATCGGAAACACCAGCGCCGACTGACTCAGCAACGCGCCCATGCGGAAGTCACCGCCGAAGCGCAGTACCGGGTCCGCGCGCAGGTCGCCGTAGCGCCCCTGGAATGGCCCGTAACGCGTCTCGCCGGGCGGCGTCCCCCACGCCCAGCGATCCGAAATCGAATCGCGATACGCACGCGAGTCCGCCATCGTCGACGGTCCGTACGGAATGTTGTCGTTATAACTGGTGGCGCGGTCGCGGCGGCCGCGAATGTTGCGGTCCCAGTCGGCGGTCGGCCGGGGACTGGTCGCGATCGACGGCAGCGTCGCGCGGCCATAGAAACGTCCGGAAACGGTGCGCATGCCGCCACCGGCGGGGTCGACATGACACCCCTGGCACGAGAGCGTGCACTTGCGGCTCGCGAGCGCCGGGTTCTCCCAGCGATTCGGCGACACATGGCAGTTGTCGCACGTGCGGCCGGCGCGCGCGGCGTACTCGGGCGTGCCCGACGCCGGCGTGGCCAACGCCACCACGGCGGCCAGCAACACGCCACACCATGTCAGCGAGCGGGTCAGTTGCACGGCGCCGGCGCCCCCGCGTCGATCCAGCGGCGGATGGCGAGTTTCTCCTCGCTCGTGAGTCGCGGCAGTGCGCCCGGGGGCATCGTGTTTGCCTCCGCGGTGTCCAGGATGCTGTTGCGCTGTTCGACGATATCGAGGCACGACTCGAGCGCGGGTTCGGCGCGGCCGGCGTGGCAGGAGTCGCACGCGCGCTGCACGATGGCGTGGACCTGATCGTAGGTGGGTTCGGCGACGACGGCTTCGGCGTCCACCTGGTCCAGCGGAAGGTCACCGGAGCCCTGGCACGATGCCACCAGCAGGAGCAGGGGCACACACACGACGCGAACGAGCCGGTTCATTGCTACCAGTCGAGGACGATCGCGAACACCAGCGGGGCAACGATGGTTGCATCGGACTCGATGATGAACTTGGGTGTGTCCACTTCCAGCTTGCCCCACGTGATCTTCTCGTTGGGCACCGCGCCGGAGTATGAACCGTAGCTGGTGGTCGAGTCGCTGATCTGGCAGAAGTACCCCCAGACCGGCACATCGCGGCCCAGATCCTGGTGGATCATCGGGACCACGCAGATGGGAAAGTCGCCCGCGATGCCGCCGGCGATCTGGAAGAAGCCGATGGAAGAATCCACCGCCGTCTTCTGGTACCAGGCCGCGAGCTCCACCATGTATTCGATCCCGGACCGCATCGTCGTTGCCTTCGCGTCCCCGCGAATCACCGCGGCGGCAAACATGTTGCCGAGCGTGGAATCCTCCCAGCCGGGAACCACCATCGGGAGGTTCTTTTCCGCGGCCGCAACCAGCCAGGAGTCCTTCGGATCGATCTGGTAGTGTTCCTTGAGCGCTCCCGCGCGCAGCACGCGCATGATGAACTCGTGCGGGAAATATCGTTCGCCACTCTTGTCCGCGCGCTTCCACTCGTCGAGCACGGCTTTCTCGAGGCGGCGCATCGCCTCTTCCTCGGGAATACACGTGTCCGTCACCCGGTTCAGGTGGCGATTGAGCAGATCTTTCTCCTGCTGCGGAGTCAGATCGCGGTAGTGCGGGATGCGTTCGTAGAAGTCGTGTGCGATCAGGTTGTAGACGTCTTCCTCGAGGTTTGCGCCGGTGCACGAGATGGCGTGCACCATGTCGCGCCGGATCATCTCCGCCAGCGAGAGGCCGAGCTCCGCGGTGCTCATCGCACCCGCGAGCGTGACCATCATCTTGCCGCCGCCCGCGACGTGGCGCTTGTAGGCATCGGCGGCGTCGATCAGCGCGGCGGAGTTGAAGTGGCGGAAGTGGTGGCGCAGGAACGCCGAAATGGCCGGTTGGGAACCGACGGCGGGCCGGGCCGTTTTGAGTTCAGCATCCGTTTTCATGCCCGGATACTAGCACGCGTCCCGGGGGTTGCCAACCCCCGCACCCGGCCTCTATTTGCCGAGTTCGAACCAGTAGAGCAGGTCGGTGCTGTTGACGTCCCCGCTCTCCGCCTGCACCGTCCAGCGATTCGACAGCGAATAGCGCACACGGAACGTGTTGGTGTGCTCAAAGAAACCGGTTGCGTAGCTCACGTAGAGCTTCGGCGACAGGTACTTTCCGGCCACGAATGACGCTTCCTTGTACGAATCGCCAGATTCGATATAGGCCTCGTCCAGCGTGAACTGTTTTCCGAGCGTATTGGTGAGTTCGTTGCCCCGCTGCATGGTGAGCAGCATCGCGGCACTCGCCAGCGCCGCCTGATCTCCGCTGGACTGGTTGCTCATCGGCCGGCCGAGCACCAGGTAGGAGAGAATTTCGGATTCCGACATGGCGGGAACCGAAAACAGCGATATCTCGGGCTTGCGCAACGAACCGGTCACGTTCATGCCGACGATCTGTCCGGACTCGGTCATCACGTTCTGCGCGGAGGTGGTCCGGATGGCGCGGATGTCGAGCCCCGGGTTGTCGACCGCACCGCCACCGAAGATCAGCCGCCCCCGGTCGATGGTCAACTCGGTTCCGTAGGCGCGGTACTTGCCGTCCTTGATGCGAATCTCGCCGCGCCCGCGCGTCGGTTGACCGCGCTGGTCCAGGACGGCGAGTTCGCCCTCGAGCCGCGAGCGCAGACCGAAGCCGCTGAACGATACGCTGTCGCCGAGCGCGACGCGCACGTCGGTGTCGACCTGCCAGCGCGAGCGCGTGGTCAGCGTGTCTTCGACGAATACGACGTCGTTGGACTGTGCCACCGCCGACGGCGGCACCTCGGCGATTTCAATGCGCGCGTAGGGCACCGTGACGTTGCCTGTGATCGATGCCCGGGTTTCGACGACGCGCATTTCCAGCGCGGGCGACATGAAGATCTGCGCCTCGGGCTGGTTGACGATCTGGAACCGCTCGCCCTTGACGGTGAAGGTTCCGTTCACCCAGTTCTTCTGCGAGCGAACGGAGCGTGCTTCGATCTCCACACGTCCGCCACCCGACGTGACCGCGCCGTTGAGCGCGATGTTACCGGCGCCGTCCGATTCGAGCGACAGCCCGATGTCGCGCAACCGCAGGCCGGAAGGCAGGTCGGCGCGCGCCTTCTCGAGCGAGAGGTTGCCCATCAGCCGGAAATCCTCCGCGGTTCCGCGCGGCGTCAGGTGTGCATTGAGCGCGCCGGCAGCGCCCGATACTTCCGGACGGACGAGCGCCAGCACCGGACCGATGTCCCGGCACTCGACGTCCATCGCCCCCGAGACCGGCTGCGCACCAATCGAATCGCGCCCCGCGATGAAGCCGGGAATCGCGAAGTTCGCGTTCACCGAAGCGAGTTTCGCACCATCCCGATTCAGCGCGAAATCGACCGCCGCGGAAACTCCGTTTTCGTCGGCCTGCGCCGTCACGTGTCCCTGATAGTCGAGCCGGCGCCCCGCCACCGTCACCGTGCCGGGGCCGGGTACCAGCTCGGCGTGCCCGGAAATACGTCCGGTCGCGTCGGCCCGCGCCACCACGGTTCCATCCATCGTGCCGGTCACGCTGGCGCCCGGATGGATGAATTTCTGCACCGGCGCCAGATCGAAATCGACCAGCGCCACGTCGACGTGCGCGCTGTCGCCCGGCGCCCACACACCATGCATGGCGAGCCGCGAGGCGTTCGACGACAGGCTGAGCGAGTCGAGCGCGACCAGCGCGGGCGACAACCGCACCGTCGCCCGCGTTCCGGTGCGCCACTCGCCAACGGCCGGGTGCAGGACGTCGAGCCGGTCGATCCAGCCCGCCCACGACGAATCCGCCAGCGCGCCGTGCGCGGCGAGCGCGACATGTGCGCCGTCGCGCGCCACGAACAACGCGATGCGCTGGCCGTCACGCGGCCCGGCCACGTTGACCCGCAAGGTGTCCAGCGTGCTCTCTCCACGCGACAGGCCGGTCGCCATCAGATCCACATCGGCGGGAGCCGCGAATCCGAAGTCCACACCCACGTGGCCTTCCACCCGATTCGCCGCGTATTCGTGAATGCGCACGCTGTCACCGCGGACGGTTGCATCGATGAACGGGCGCCGCCGCGCGCCGCGCGCGGTGCCATCCAGCGCGAGCGCGCCATGCAAAGCGGCACCAAACAGCGAGAGATCCGGTGCACGCAGATTCACGGTGAGGTCCAGCGTCTCTCCCGCGTTGCCGGTGGCTTCGAGATGCGTGGTGCCCCAGTCGAGCCGCAGGCTGGTGATGTCCAGGCTGTCATGCAGTGCCACAACGCGTCCCGCACCCGCGAGCGGCTGCCCGCGCAATGTTCCGTGCAGAGACGTGATGTCCAGCGTCCCGGCCGGGCGGTGGTTGCGGTATGACCCGGCACTGTTGGCTTCCACCGACACCGGCCCATCGAGCTTCCATCGCGCTGGCGTCAGCCGCGACGCCTCAAAGTCTTTCGCGCTCACCGAGCCGTCCCACACGATACCGTGCTCCCAGTCCACCCGCCCGTGCACGCGCAGGTGCCCGCCTTCCAGCTTGATGTCCGCCGCGCGCACCTCGAGACCGTGCGGCTGGTAGTCGTGGGCGAACACCGTCGCGTCGACGGCGGCATCGAGCGATGTCATTTCGCGCCTTCCCACGCCAAGTTGTTCGCCCGCGACAGTGAGTTTCACGTTTACGCGCGATCCGTCTCCGGTAATCCGTCCGCGCGCGCGCGCGGAGCCATGCGCATCCGGCAGCAGATCCGCGAGCGACGGAACAACGGCATCGAGCGTTACATCCACCGTCTCCGTGACATGCCCCGAGAGCGCAACGCGGGCATCGCCCCACCGGATGACCGCGTCACGCGCTTCGATGTGGCGCCCGTCGATATCCACGCGGCCGTGCGCGGAGAGCGGCCGTGCGCGCAGCGTTCCGTCGAGCGCTTCCAGATCAACCCCCACGCGCAACGAGTCATCGTGCACCAGCCCGGTGCTGCGCAGGCGAAACGCCACCGCTCCGAGCCAGTCATTCGGTTTCGAGGCAAACGCTCCCACGTGCAGGCTGTCGCCCGCGAGCCGGGCGCGCCACGCGATGCCCGGCGACCAGCGCACGTAGGCGTCACCGGTGGTGGTTCCTCCCAGCGCATGGAGGACCAGTGAATCGGCCATGGCTGCGCGTGAATTGCCGGCCACGCGGACGAACGTGGACATCTCCTCGAAGCGCCACGCGGAACCGGCGGCGGTGACGACGGCCTGGTAGGAGTCGGGCCCGCCGCTCGCCGTGATGTCGACAGCATGCAGGTGGACGTTCGCCGGTCCGTCGACGGTGGCGTTGCGCACGCGGAGCCGTTCCGCGGAGAATTTCCACGGCGTTCCGGATGCCACCCGCGCGCTGTCGGGATGGGCCCGCGCCGCGCCCGGCGCGGTGCGCGTGGTCGAGTCACTCGACTCGTGCACCACCATACGCGCGCCGGAGACCACCACGTCGTTGAACTCCAGGTGATGATTTCGTATTGACCACGGCCGCCACGCCACACGAACCGTGTCCAGCACCGCGTCGATCGGCCCGGCGCGGAATTCGACGCCATATAATTGAAAGCGGCCCGCCAGGCTTCCATCGAACGCGCCGACCCGCACGGGCAGATCGCGTCCATTGAGCACGCGCACCACGAAACGTCCGCCGGGCGCGGTGAACAGCACCCCGCACACGAGCAGCAGCGCCAGCAACAGCAGGCCGCCCGTCCCGGCGAACAGAACCGCGGGTATTCGCCGTGCACGCGTCACAGGTCGGGTCCCATCGTGAAGTGCAACTTCCAGCCCGTGTGCTCGATCGGGTAGGCGAGGTCGAGCCGGATGGGCCCCACCGGCGAGCGCCAGTGCAGGCCGACGCCGGCGCCCTGCTCGATCACGCCGTGCCCGCCCGATTCGAACGCGTTGCCGGCGTCATAGAAGACCGCGGCCGCGAACTTGCCCCTCAAGGCCACCTCGACCTCGGCCGACGACGTGAACAGGAGTCGTCCGCCGATCACGCGGCCGTCGGCATCGCGCGGACCGAGCGACAGATAATCGTATCCGCGCACGCTGTTGTCACCACCGGCAAAGAACCGGATCGTTGGCGGCAGGTCACGAAACGTCGACGTGGATGTCCACCCGGTATCGACACGCCCGAGCAGCCTGACCCGTGGATTCAACGCGTGCACGACTTTTGTCGCCGCGGTCAACGACAGAAAGCTCTGCGTCGACAGGAGACCCACGTGAGAGCCGCGCGCGCCCACGTCGACGCGATAGCCGCGCAACGGATAGATGTCGTCATCCGTGCGTTTCAGCCGATACGTCGCGCCGCCGATCACGAGGTCCGTGACCCCGTTGTCGGAACCCACCGAATAGTCCTCGCGCTCGTAGGCGATGGTGAGCGACTCCAGCCAGCCGAAGCGCGGCTGCGAGCGGGTGGGGCCAAACGCCATGCGGTTGGTCGTGTATGGAACGGGATCCAGGTGCGCGATGGTGGCACCAAACGAGTAGGCGTGCGTATCGGGGTAGCGCGACGGCACGAAGTACTCGGCGTTCAACGACAGCTCGATCTCGGACACGTTGACGCGTCCGCTGAAGCGGTGTCCGGAGCGGTTGAGCCGTCGCAGCTCCACTCCGAACAACAGCCGCGGACCGGTGTCGGTGCCATAGCCAACACCCACTTCGTAGTGCTGCGGCCGGCGCGGCGTCAGCTTGACCTCGATGGGGATCTCGTAGTCGATCGCGAGATCGCGCCGCGGCACCGCTTCTACGCGGTTGAAGTAGGACGCGCCGCCCAGCCCGGACTGGAACGCGACCAGCTTGTCGTAGCGGAATGGCTCGCCGCGCTTGAACGTCAGGTAGGAGCGCAGAACGCGGTCATCGACCGCGCTGGAATCAAACACGACGTTGCCGAACCGGTAGCGCGTCCCGGTCTCGAACACGAGGTCGATGTCGGCGATGTGCGCTTCACGGTCGATGAGGATCGCGCTGGTGGTAAACGTCGCATCCAGATAGCCGCTGTCCGCCGCGGCCGCCGCAAAGGTATTCTTGCGGCGCTGGTAGGGACGCTGGTCGAGGATGTCGCCCGTCTTCAGCGGAAACTGCGCCGCCAGGTCGGGAAACGGCTTCAGCTTGCTGCCATCACCGGTGACGGCCACGTGCACATTGCGCACGCGGACCGGTTCGCCGAGTTGCACGGTGTATTCGGCGCGGAAGTCCTCGTCGCCGATCTCGGTGAGCGTGCCTTCGACCGTCGCCCCGTAGTACCCGAAGGGCGCCGTGGCTTCCCGGATTTCGCCGGGGGCTCGATCGTGCAGGCGCTTGATCTCGGCGGCGGTCACATCCTTGCGTTCCCTGGCGCGCGCGATCGAGAGCGTGGCCTCGATGTTCTCGACCATCTCCTTGTCGTCGATTCCCTGAATCTTGCAGGAAACGCGCGCGGCGCGGGCGCACGGGGCAAGCAGCCCGAACGCAAGCGTCAACGCCGCGACGAAACACGCCGGACCGGGAGAACGAAAACCACGGAAACCGCGCAACGCGCTACTCCGCGGGTGGCCGGAGGGGCTGGGCCGGAAAGGAGACGCCGTGCGTCATACCACCTGTCCGGCCACCCACGGTTTGGCCTGGGCAAACGTCACCCGCGAGAGTTCAGGATCGACTTGGGTGGTTACGGGCATCTCGGGTCCTTCCTTGCGGGGGGAGGCACCATCGTAGCCTATGCGCGCCCTGCTTGTCACGCGCGCGCCGGTGGCCGCGGTGCGACCCGCTACTTCACCCGGCCCAGCTTGAACGCAAATCGTCCCGCCCCGGTGAAAAAGAGCGCGAGATACACCGTGAGGTATTCGAGCGCATGGGCCGCGCCCGCCCACCCCGAGTTGGGATTGTCCACGGGCAGATTCAGATGCTTGAGCGCGGCCACGGACATGTTGAACGCGAGGATCAGCGCGGCGGCCCGGAAGAGCGGTCCGAGGATCAGGAGAATGGAACACACGAACTCCGCGAAGCCGGCCATGAATCCCCAGAACACGGGCAGAAACGTGATTCCCAGCA
>DASUGO010000058.1:0-7755 GCA_036273975.1 Candidatus Krumholzibacteriia bacterium | reverse complement strand
TGCGGCCGGAGTCGACCGTGCTGCTGGGAACGTCGCGCATCCAGGTGGGGATCGTGCCGGAGGAGTGGGCCGCGGAGATGGGCGGCGACCCGCCACTACAGCTGGCGCTGGTCGGGACGTCGCCGGTGAAGACGTTGCGCTATTTCGCGACCGCGACGGACTTCCGGGGACTCGCGGTGGTTGGCGTGGTGGAAATGTATGTGTTCGACGTCGCGTCGAGCGGTGAGCGTGTCGACGAAGCCGTCGCCGAGTACCGGGGAATCCTGACCAGCCCCGCGCGCCGCAGCGAGCGGGCGCTGGCGCGGCTGCTGCCGATGCCGCTCCTCATGCGCAACCAGCACCTCAACTTCGCGGACATTCTGGAGGCGGTCTGGAAGCGGCGTCCGCCGCGCAACCTCCCGGGCAACATGCTGCCCGACCGGCGCATCCAGTTCGTCCCGGCGCGTCTCGAACCGGACGATTTCGACTACAGCGAGTTCGAAAACGCGGGGCGGCCAGCCACGCCGGCGGAGCGGGACTCGATCATCGCCGACATGCGCCGCTCGGCGGATACCATCCGGGCCCGTGGCGGGCGTGTGGTGTTTGTCTCATTTCCCGCGTGCGGCGAGCGGCGCGCCATCGAGGAGCGGCGCTACCCGCGCGAGGACTACTGGGATCCGTTTGTCGCCGGCGTTGCGCCGGCACTGGCGATTCGCTGCGATGATGTGCCCGAGCTGACGGAGTTTCAATGTGGCGACGGGTCCCACCTCGCCGAGGACGACGCGCGCCGTTTCACGCATGTGCTCGCGCGTATGGTGGCGGAACGGCGCTGACGCGCCCGAAGTCTGCCATCCGGCTGAACCCACCGCACCGGATCTCCGTAGTACCCGCATGCGGACCATTCTCATGATCGCCCTGACGGTGATGAGCGCGTTGGTGTTGCCGATCCGGACGCTGGCCGAGCCACCCGCGCAACCGGCGATCATCCCGTTCACGTTCGTACACGGCCTGATCTTCGTAGACGTGGAGTTGCCCGGCCGCGGCCCGGTGCTCGCGCTGCTGGACACCGGCGCCAACGCGTCGGCGGTTGACCCGCGCATCGCGGGCGATCTTGGGGTCGTCGGCGAATCGGAAGTCGTTGGGACCACCGGGTCGATCCGTGCGGAAAACGTGCGCGTCGCTGATCTGCGACTCGGGGCGCTGCGAGTTCCGGTCCTCTGCGCGACACGCCGCGACCTGTCGGGCCTGCTCGCGCCCGACGGGCGCCGCGTCGAGATGATCCTCGGCTCGGACGCGTTCACGGGCACCCGCGTCACCATCGACTTCGCGGCGGCGCGGCTCGAGATTCCCGCCGGGCCCGCGCAGGCGGGCGCCGAGGGCGTGCCCATGACCCTCGACAACGGAATTCCCGCCATCGAGGCCACCCTCGGTGGGGTCGATGTCTGGCTGCGGATCGATACCGGGGCCAGCCTGTTCGATACGCCCGACGTATACGTCAACATTCCGGTTCGCGTGTGGGAAGCGTTGCGCGCGCGCCACACGGAGCTTGCGCCCACGACGCATTTCCAGGGGACGGGAGCCGACGGACAGACAGTTGAACTGCCGGTGGTGCCCGTCCCGGACAGCACCATCGGCGCGCTTCGCCTCGACTCCGTGTTCGTGATCGTGCAGCCCGAGGCAGGGTACTTTGCCGGGCCGGATGCGAAGGGGTTCGTCAGCAACAATTATCTGCGCCGGCTGGGCCGTGTCACGCTGGATTACGCCTCCGGCCGGCTTCGGTAGAAAAGTGTTCCGCGCAGTTTGAAACGTGCATGGTGCTCTGGGCAAAGGTGGGGCTTAGATCGAAATATTCGATGTGGCAGGGCACCGTGGTCGTTGTTACGCTCCGGTGGGCCCGTGGGTGGTTCCGGTGCGCCGGTGAGGGGCGCCGCTGGCGAGTCCACGGGCAAGTCTAAGGAGCGGAAATGACGGCAGTGAAGACAACGACCAGGAAGAAAGTGACATCGAAGCCAGGCCGCCCGGAGACCATCGACGCCTATCTGGCGACGGTCAGTCCCGACAAGCGCGCCGCGCTGCAGCGGTTGCGCCGGGACATTCTCGCAGCGGCGCCCGGAGCCGAAGAGTGCATCAGCTATGGTATTCCCGGCTTCCGCCTGGATGGCCGGTTGCTGGTATCGTTTGGGGCGGCGGCGAAGCACTGCGCGTTTTATCCGGGTGCGGTCGTCGGCGAGTTCAAGGCGTTGCTCGCGAAGTACGATACGAGCACCGGGACGGTCCGCTTCCCGGCGGACACGCCGCTGCCGGCGAGTCTCGTGAAGAAGCTCGTGCAGGCGCAGATCGCCCGCCGAAAGGGAAAGTCTGGCTGATGCGGCGGTGGGACGGCAGCAATGAGTGAACCGCTGGATGTCTATTGCCCGTACTGTGGAGAGCAGGTCGAGCTCGACGTCGACGAGGGCGGTTCCAGCCGCCAGGCGTATGTCGAAGACTGTCCGATCTGCTGCCGCCCGTGGAGCGTCGAGGTGATGCGCCACCCCGACGGATCATGGACGGCGATGTTGCGCACCGAGGACGAGTAAGGAGGCCGATGATCACAACAAGGCCGACGGCTCTGCTCTGTCTGGTGTTGCTCGCGTTCGCTTCGGCGATGAGCGGTGTCAGCCGGGCCGCGGGCGCGGAGACCTGCGCGCGCACGACGACGCTGCTGGTGGTCCGGCACGCCGACCGCCAGGGAAGCGACGACGCGCTGACCGACGCCGGGCGCGAACGCGCCCAAGTACTCGCGCATGTTGCCTCTCAGGCCGCTGTCACGGCGATCTACCACAGCGACACGGAACGCACCCGCCTCACCGCCGCGCCGCTCGCGGCACAGCTGGGAATCACCCCGGTCGTGCTGCCGGGCAAGGACATCGACGGCCTGCTGAGAGATATCCTCGCGAACCATTGTGGCGAGACCGTGCTCGTGGTCGGCCACAGCAACACGGTGCCGCTGATCATCAAGGCCGCCGGCGGGCCGTCGCTGCCCGATCTCGACGAAACGGCGTACGACGATCTGTTCGTCGTGACCGTGCATCCGGGCGCCCCCGGGTTCGTCCATCTGCGCTACGGGGCCGCAACGCACTGATCGCCCCCCGCCCGCCCGATCAAGGGCATGACATAATTTGTTGCAGCACAACTAATTGCGCACGTTGACCCGGCCTGCCGCGCCGCGTAGAGTGGTGCGAGGTTTCGTCGTACCGTTGTTCGGACACGGAGGCAATGGAATGAAACAGTTTGGCGCGGAGTTCTTTGGAACCTTCTGGCTCGTGCTGGGCGGGTGTGGCAGCGCGGTGCTCGCGGCCGCATTTCCGAACGTGGGAATCGGACTGCTCGGCGTCGCGCTGGCGTTCGGACTCACCGTGCTGACGATGGCGTTTGCGATCGGCCACATCTCTGGATGCCATCTGAACCCGGCCGTGTCGATCGGTCTGTGGGCCGGCGGACGGTTTCCGGCCGGCAAGCTCGGATCGTACATCGTGGCACAGGTGCTCGGCGGGGTCGTCGCCGGCGGTGTGCTGTACGTGATCGCCAGCGGGCAGGCGGGCTTCGACCTCTCGGGTGGATTCGCCTCCAACGGTTACGGCGAACACTCGCCCGGCGGCTATTCCATGCTGTCGGCGCTGGTCACCGAAGTCGTGATGACGATGATGTTCCTCGTCGTCATCCTGGGTGCCACCGACAAGCGCGCCCCCCAGGGACTCGCGCCGATCGCCATCGGATTGTGCCTCACGCTGATCCACCTGATCAGCATCCCGGTCACGAATACCTCGGTCAACCCGGCGCGCAGCACCGGCGTCGCGGTGTTCGTCGGCGGCTGGGCGGTTGCACAACTGTGGATGTTCTGGGTGGCGCCGATCATCGGAGCCGTTCTCGGCGCAGCCGTCTATCGCTTCATCGGCCGCGAAGACTAGCGTTGTTCATCGCATGACGGTGGACATGTCCACTGGCGTTGCAAGAACGCCCTGCTCCAGGCGGGCAGGGCGTTTTTTTTGTGGGTTCCGCGCGGAGTGCGTTGGCGGCGCCGCGTTCCGTGTGGCTCCGTCCGGTGGAATACATTTGTTGGCGTACCGGCGCGCCCGCCGGACCCCGGCCAATCAGGCGTGGCGCCGGGGCCAGAATGGCGCTACCATGCGGGGAAGTGCCACAAATCTGCCAAGGAGCGATTCATGAAGAAGGGTCTTATCATGCTGTTTCTGGGCCTGCTCGCCGCCGGGATGCCGGAGCCGATCTCTGCTCAGGACAATCCATTTTTTTCCGCCTACACGACACCGTTCCAGGTGCCACCGTTCGACAAGATCAAGGTCGAGCACTACATGCCCGCCTTCGAGAAGGGTATCGCCGAGCAGTGGAAGGAAATGGAGGCGATTCGCGACAACCGCGACGCCCCCACGTTCACCAATACGGTGGAGGCCATGGAGACGTCGGGCAAGCTGCTGACGCGCGTCTCCGACGTGTTCTTCAACCTGAATTCGGCCGAGACCAACGACGAAATGCAGGCCATCGCGCGCGATGTCGCCCCCAGGCTCTCCGCGCTCAACGACGATATCTACCTCGATCCCAAGCTGTTTGCGCGGGTGAAGAACGTCTACGACACGCGCGAGAAGCTCAAACTGGATGCCGAGCAGCGCCGTCTTCTGGAAGAGACGTACAAGCGGTTCATCCGCGGCGGAGCCAACCTGTCCGACAAGGACAAGGAGACTTTCCGAACCATCAATGAGCGACTTTCTGTTTTGTCGCTGAAGTTCGGCGAAAACATACTGGCCGAAGAGAATCGCTTCGAGCTCGTGGTCGACAACCGGAATGACCTCGCGGGTCTGCCGTCGAAGGACATCGACGCGGCCGCCGAGACCGCCAGAGAGCGCAAACACGAGGGCAAGTGGGTGTTCACGCTGCACAAGCCGAGCATGCTCCCGTTTCTGACCTATGCCGACAACCGCGGTTTGCGCGAAACGCTCTACCAGGGATACCTGGAGCGGGGCAACCACGGCGACGAGTACGATAACAAGGAAATCCTGAAGGAGGAAGCGGCCCTGCGCGAGCAGCGTGCGCAGCTCCTCGGTTACCGGAGCCACGCCGCGTACGTGCTGGACGACAACATGGCCAAGACGCCCGAGAACGTCTACGAACTTCTCGACAAACTGTGGACGCCCGCTCTGGCGCGCGCGGTGGGCGAACGCGAGGCCATGCAGGCCATGGTGGACGCCGACGGTGGCAATTTCAAGATCCAGTCGTGGGACTGGTGGTACTACGCCGAAAAGGTCAAGAAGGCTCGCTATGACTTCGACGACGCAGCGTTGCGCCCGTACTTCGATCTCGACAACGTACGCAAGGGCGCGTTCGAAACCGCGACGAAGCTGTTTGGTATCACTTTCACCGAGCGCTTCGACCTGCCGAAGTACAACGACGAGGTGCGCACCTTCGAGGTCAAGGACCGCGACGGCTCGCACCTTGCGGTCTACTACGTGGACTACTACCCGCGGGCGGGCAAGCGTAACGGCGCGTGGATGAGCGAGTACCGGCGCCAGCAGCGCGCGGGGGGCGTGCAGACGCCGATCATCGTCAATGTGGCGAACCTCTCGCGGCCGACCGCGGAAGAGCCCGCGCTGATCTCTCTGGACGAAGTGAGCACGCTGTTCCACGAGTTCGGGCACGCGCTGCACGGCATGCTGTCCGACGTGACCTACGGCAGCCTGTCGGGCACCAGCGTGGCGACGGACTTCGTGGAGATGCCGTCGCAGGTGTTCGAAAACTGGGCCACCGAGCCGGAGGTCATGAAGTCGTACGCGCATCATTACAAGACCGGCGCGTCCATTCCGGACGAGCTGATCGCGAAGATGCAGAACGCGCGTTACTTCAACCAGGGGTTCGCGACCGTCGAGTACCTCGCCGCGTCGTATCTGGACATGGACTGGCACACGCTCACCGGTGACGTCCCGGCGGATGCGATCGCGTTTGAGACGCAGCGCCTCAACAAGCTGGGTCTGATTCCCGAGATCGCGCCGCGTTACCGGAGCTCGTATTTCCGGCATATCTTCGGCGGCGGGTATTCGGCCGGCTACTACAGCTACATCTGGGCCGAAGTCGTGGATGCCGACGCATTCCAGGCGTTCAAGGAGGCGGGACTGTTCGACCGCAAGACCGCGGACCGCTTCCGCAAGTACATCCTGTCGGCGGGTGGCACCGACGATCCGATGGTCCTCTACAAGAAGTTCCGCGGGCGTGAGCCCGAGATTGCGCCGTTGCTCGAACGCCGCGGCCTGAACGCGCAGCCATAATGGATGCGGGGCGCCCGTCGAGGACGGGCGCCCCGTTTGTCATCCCCGCCCGCTGGTTTGGCGACGAGGAGAATTCCATGGGTGAGAAGAACGAAGTCTGGCCCAACGGGATGCCGTCGGTCGGCGACCGCGCCGAGCGTTCGCGGCCCGTGCTGGCCCGGGATATCGAACTGTTCACCGAGATCAGCGGGGACCGCAATCCGCTGCACTACGACGAAGCGCTCGCGAAGGCGACGCGCTTTGGCGGTATCGTCGTCCAGGGTGGCGTCACCAGCGCGATTCTCAATGCCGTGGTGGCCGAAGAACTCCCCGGACCCGGAACGGTTTTCCTGCAGGTGAACTGGAGCTTTCGCGCACCGGTCCGCCCCGGCGACACGATCACCGGCGCCGTAGAAGTGACGCGCGTGCGCGCCGACAAACCCATCACCGAACTCACGACGACGGTCACACGCGACGACGGCACGGTGGTGCTCGACGGGACCGCAATGTGCTACACCATGCCGCTGGGGAGTTGATCCGGGATGTCCCATGAAGCCGAATTGTCCGCGCAGCCGCACGCGTTTCTCGAACTCGTGGCCTACCAGACGGGCGCGGTGGTGAGCCGGACCCTGCTGAAGCAGCCCGCCGGGTCGGTGACGCTGTTCGCATTCGATGCCGCACAGGAACTCAGCGAGCACACGGTTCCGCACGACGCGCTGGTGCACGTGCTCGACGGCGAGGCGGAGATTCGCATCGGGGCGGCGACGCACCGGCTGGTGGCGGGCGACGCAATCATCCTTCCGGGCGGCGTGCCGCACGCGGTGCGCGCGCCGGGGCGCTTCAAGATGATGCTCGCGATGCTGCGCGCGTAAGGTTTCGCGGGGAGCTACTTGAGCAGCACAATCCGGCGCGTGGCGCTCTCGTTTCCGGCGGAGAGCCGGACGAAGTAGACACCGCTCGCGCGCGCGGACTGGTAGCGAACGCTGTGGCGTCCCGCGCCGCGGGTTTCGTTGTCCAGCAGTGTGTCCACCAGACGGCCGGCGACGTCGTAGACGGCCAGCGTCACGCGCGTGTCGGCGCTCAATTCAAAATCGATCATCGTGGACGGGTTGAACGGGTTCGGACGTGCGCCGGCAAGTACGAGGTGGGGTTGGAACGGGGCGGGCTTGCCGATCCCGGTCGGAATCGTGCCCAGCGCCGCGGCCGCGTCGACGATTCCGTAACCCATCAGCCGGTCGGGCATTCCGGACAGCGTCGCGGTCTGGCGCAGCGCGTCCATGATCACCTGGTTGCTGGCGTAGGGGCGCGCCTCGAGCAACAGTGCCGCTGCACCCGCGACCAGCGGGCCCGAGAACGACGTGCCGCTGCTGGTGAAGTAACCGTCCACGCTGAAGGGGCTCGCCACGGTCACGCCCAATCCCATCGCCATCACATCCGGTTTGATGCGGCCATCCGCGCTCGGTCCGACGGAACTGAACGACGCGCG
>DASUGO010000057.1:0-20712 GCA_036273975.1 Candidatus Krumholzibacteriia bacterium | reverse complement strand
GCAGAGCGGCGACAGCGGCGTATTGTCGCGCATGCGCCGCCGCTACGACGCGGATGCGTATCGCGACTTCATGCGACGCGCCGTCGCGCGCGTGCCCGGCATCGGCCTTGGTACCGACGTGATGGTGGGATTCCCCGGCGAAGACGAGACGGCGTTTCAGAACTCGTGCGAGATGGTATCGGCGCTGCCGTTTGTGAATGTGCACGTGTTCAGTTTCTCCGCGCGGCCGCGGACGAGCGCATTCCACATGGGTGGCGCGGTGCCGCCCGCTGAGATCCGCCGCCGTAGCGAACACCTGCGCCGCCTGGCACTTGCGCGACAACACGACATGTATGTGGCGCAACAGGGCGGAGAGTTGCAGATTCTGTTTGAGGGCGCGTCGGTCGATGGAACCTGGGCGGGTTATTCCGACAACTATGTGCGCGCGCGGGTGTCGTCGGCCGAGGTGCTTGCCAACCGAATGGCACGCGTGGCCGTCCACGGGGTTGAAATAACCAGTGATGGAGACCGGGTGGTTGCGGTGGGGGAAATTCTGAACGCCGAGCCGGCCTGGATAGGCTGAGCATTCGGCAGGAGGGGCATATGAAAAAGGTTGGAATCTGGATCGATCATCGCCGGGCCGTGGTGGTGGAGATTGTCGATGGCGTCGAGAGCCAGCGCGTCATCGAGTCGGAAATCGAGCCGGTGCCGCCGGCGTCGGGCGGCAAGCGAACGGGTACGCCGTGGGCGCCGCGCACGGGCGTGAAGGAAAATGGCCGCAAGGAGCACCATCAACACCAGCTCGCGGCCTTCTACCGCGATGTCGCCACGCAGGTCGGTCACCCGGATCATTTGCTGGTGATGGGACCGGCCACCGCCAAGAACGAATTCGCGGAGATCGCGCAGACACTGCACGAACTCGCGGGCGTGCCGATGAAGATCGAAGCGGCGGACAAGATGACCGACCCGCAGATCGCCGCGAAGGTCCGCGAGTACGTGTTCAAGTAGGTGGCCACGCGGGTCCTGTCGTGCACCGGGAGGGGGCTGTGTCCGTCCGCGCGCTGACCGCCACCCGCGTGGGGCTCAGCGAGGTGCCCGGGATGAGACGGTGGCCGGACGTCCGAGCAGCGGCTCATGAGTCTCGGTCCAACGTGTGGCGCTCAGCGAGCGGACGGACACCGTCTCATCCCGGCGCCAATGGTTACTCGGACGGTCGGCGGCGGCCGCGTTTGCCCGAGATGTAGCTCATCAGCACGCCCGCGCCCACCATCATGCTCAGCACCAGCGTGAAGAAGCGCCACAGCAGGATGAACGTCGCTTCGTACCCATCCGGGATCACCGAGCCCATCACCGCCATCGTCGTGACTTCCGCAAAGCCCGACGCGCCCGGCGACGGCGAGAAGTAGAAGATCAGCAGCAGGATCACCTGCATGTACAGCACCGACCACACGTCGGCGTGCACGCCGATCCCTTTCAGCACCACCCATGCGATCATGAACTTGTTGATGTAGATCACCGCGGTCAGCAGGAGACCGGCGAGGAAGATCAACTTGCCGCGGATCAGGAAGCCGACCATCAGGTCGTGGTAGCGGTCGACCGTGGCGAAGGTTTTTTCGATCGCCGATGAATGTTCCAGGCGCGGTCCCAGGCGCGGGAGGCGGCGCAGAAACCCGTGCACCGCGCGCTTCATGCCGTTGGGACTCAGCAGCGACAGCAGCACCAGAATCAGGATGGCGGCGAACACGCTGAACGACAGCCCGGACACCATGCGCAATCCCGCGGGCACGAAGTCCGGGTGCACGATGAACGAGAAGATCACCGCACACGCGAGCAGGATGATGGTCGTCCCCAGGAACCCGCCCAGGAAACACACCACGGTGGCATCGACCACCGTCATGCCCTCGGCGTAGAGCACGTAGATCTGCGCCGCCGCGCCTCCGGTCTGCGACGGCGTCGCGCCGCCCAGGAACACGTTGGCAAAACAGGAGCGCATGCACGCCCCAAACGTAATCGGGCGGTACACCTTGCGCGCGAAGATGTAGATGCGTGTGGCCGACACGATCCAGTCCAGCCCGACCAGTGCGAGCGCGAGCCCGAGGTAGCGCAGGTCGAACTCCGCGAGGTGGCGGATGGTTTCGCCGATGGACGAGCGCTGGAATACGATGAAGAAACCGACGATGCTGAACGCGAGGAACAGCTGCAGGCCGGTGCGGATCTTGCCGGTTGAAATCCTGGGGGCGGTAAGTTGCATGGTGTCGCCGGAGCGGCCAGTGTTGCACGATCCGGCGCCTGCGACAAGGCCCGCCGGGCATTGACGCGGCCCGCGGGGTTGGCTAGTCTCCCCGATAGTTCCGGTGGTCCGCTCCCGGCGGCCGGCCGGGGCAGTCGACCCAGGGAGGAGCCCTCATGAATCCGAGTACGACCTTCGGTCTGTCGACCATCGGCCAGGTGGCCATCACCATCAAGGACCTGCCGCGGGCGATCGCGTTCTACCGCGACACGCTGGGCGTCCCGATGCTGTTCGAGGCGCCCGGGATGGCCTTCTTCCAGGCGGGAGACGTCCGCCTGATGATGGGACCCTCAGAGGGCACCCAGGGCGCGAACCTCTCCTCGCTGATTTATTTCCGCGTCGACGACATCCAGATTGCCTGCCGCGAGCTCGAGGCGCGCGGCGTCGTATTCACGCATGCGCCCAGACTGATCCACCGCGGGCAGAAGGCCGACCTGTGGCTTGCCTTTTTCAACGACCCCGACGGCAACGCGCTCGCATTGATGTCCGAAGTCCCACGTCGCGACTAGATCCCACATCCATATTGACCGGGCCGTCCTCGAGGCGTAACATCTCCGGCTGATTTCATCCCCTGTTGTTCCGGCCGAAACACATTGGAGGACGTTCCGTGAGAACACTCGCTCGCATTGCGTTCGTCTGCATTTCAATTGTCACGGTGGCTGCCGGCGTGCCGCGCGCGGCCGACAAGCCATCCGCCGATCTGGTGGCGCGCGGGAAGTATCTCGTGAATCTGGGTGGGTGCAACGACTGCCACTCGCCGAAGCTCTTCACCGAGAAGGGCCCCGAGCCGGATCCGGCGCGGCTCCTGTCCGGTCACCCGGCGGGTTCGCCGGTTCCTGAGGTGGATGCGCGCGCATTCGCGCCCGGCTACTGGGTGTTGATGGGGCCGGACTTCACCGTGTGGGTGGGACCCTGGGGAACCAGCTATACCGCCAACCTCACACCGGACGACCAGACCGGCATCGGTCTGTGGACCGAGGACATCTTCATCAAGGCGATGCACACCGGCCTGCACATGGGCGCTGGACGGCCGATCATGCCCCCGATGCCCTGGCAGAACCTCGCGATGGTAAATGACGAGGACCTCAAGGCGATCTTCGCGTACCTGAAGTCATTGCCGCCCATCAAGAACGCGGTCCCGGCCCCGACGCCGCCCGCGGCCGCCGCCGGTGGCAGCAAGTAGTTGACCCCGATCCCGCCCCCCCGGCAGCCGCCGGCGGGGCGGGAACCCGGTTCTTTCGCCCCCGGCCCCTTCATGCTATAGTAGAACCGGCTAACACGTTATCTCCACGTGAGTTCGTCTATGTGACGCGGCGGTATGGGACCCATGCCGCCGTCATGTTATTATGCGTGGTGGAAGCCACTCATCCATGAATCTCAACATCTATATCGAAACCTACGGCTGCCAGATGAACGAGTACGACTCCGAACTGGTGAAGTCGATCCTCGTCAAGGACGGCCACGCGCTCACCGACCGGTTCGAGCGCGCCGATGTGGTGTTGATCAACACCTGCGCCATCCGCGAGCGCGCGCACCAGAAGATCTACGGCCGCCTGCAGCGCCTCAAGCACGAGCGCGCCGCGCGCCGCACGGATATTACGGTGGGCATCCTGGGCTGCATGGCTCAGAACCTCAAACAGGACCTGCTCGACGGCCATGATGTGATCGACTTTGTCGCGGGGCCGGATGCGTACCGCCACCTGCCCGAGTTGATCGCCGCTTCGCGCGGCTCGAGCGGACTCGATGCGGCCAAACTGGAGAAGGCCGCGCTGCGGTTGTCGACCACCGAGACCTACAGTGGCGTCGACCCCGTGCGCAGCGGTGCGGTGAACGCGTGGATCGCGGTCATGCGCGGCTGCGACAACATGTGCACCTTCTGTGTGGTGCCGTACACGCGCGGCCGCGAACGCAGTCGCGACCCGAAGGGCGTCGTTGCCGAAGTCGAAGCGCTGGTGCGCGACGGTTTCCGCCAGGTCACGCTGCTCGGTCAGAACGTCAACTCGTACCGCCACGGCGACGTCCGCTTTGCGGACCTGATGCGCATGGTGGGCGACGTGCCCGGCGTGGAGCGCGTGCGCTTCACGTCGCCGCATCCCAAAGATTTTCCGTCCGACCTGATCCGCGCCATCGCGGAGCATCCCAACCTGAGCCCGCACATCCACCTGCCGCTGCAGGCTGGCAACGACCGCGTGCTGGATCTCATGCGGCGCACGTACAGCAACGCGTCGTTCCGCGCGCTGGTGGACGAGATGCGCGGCACCATCCCCAACCTGGGACTCACCACCGACGTGATCGTGGGCTTTCCCACCGAGACCGCGGCGGAGTTCGACGACACCGCGCGCCTCGTGGAGGACGTGCGCTTCGACTCGGCGTTCGTATTCAAGTATTCGGAACGGCAGGGAACCTACGCGCAGCGCAAACTGCCCGACGACGTGCCGGCCGATGAGAAGACGCGGCGCATCGTCGAGATCGTGGAGACGCAGAAGCGCATCACCGGCGAGATCAATCGCGCGCTCATCGGCACCACGCAGGAAATCCTCGTGGAAGAGCGCGATCCGGAACGCGACGGCTTCGTAACCGGCCGCACCGACAATTTCAAACACACCATTCTATCCGGCGACGGCGTCGAGGTGGGCGATATCGTTCGTGTCGTGATCGACGACGCGCGCGGCGCCACGCTCTACGGACGCGCACTCGAACCGGCGCGCCGCGCCGCCACGGCATAGAGAATCTCCAACCCGAAGGGAACATCAGCCATGTCCACGCCACGAACGCGTAACCAGTCCACCAAGAACGAACGCGACGCCGAACGTCCGCGAACGACGCCCGGAGCGCGCGCCACCCCGGCGCGCAGCGAGGGTCCCCGGGCCGGATCCGCCCGCACCGGCCGCGACGCGATGCCGCGCACGGGCGAGGAGATGTGGGCGCTCGTCTACGACATCGACAAGGACCGCTGGGACAAGTCGCGCGGCTTCCGCCGCGAGCGCGTTCTGCGTCCCACGCTGGATGCCAACGATCCGCGCGACGCCGAGGCCGTGATCCTCAAGGTCAAGTACACCGGCTTCTGCGGTTCCGACGCCGGCATCTGGTTCCGCACGTCGTTCAAGGCCATGATCCACGACTCGCTCAAGGCGGAAGGAAAGACCACGCGCGTGATCGGGCACGAGGTGCTGGGCGAAGTGGTCGAGGTGGGTGCCGTCGCCGGCGCGCACTACGGCTTCAGCAAGGGCGACCTGGTTGCGGCCGAGTCGCACATCACCTGCGGGCGCTGCCACCAGTGCCTCATCAACCAGCGCCACGTCTGCACCGACGAACGCATCATCGGCATCTCGCGCGACGGCGGCTTTGCCGAGTACATCAAGCTCCCCGCCACCGTGTTGTGGCGCACCGATCCCAAGAAGATCCGCCCCGAAGTGGCGGTGGTGCAGGAGCCGTTCGGCAACGCGGTGCACGCCAGCACCGCGGTCGACCTGCGCGGCAAGACGGTCGCGCTCTTCGGCTGTGGCGCCATCGGCCAGTTCACCATCATGATCGCGAAAGCGCTGGGCGCGGCGCGCATCATCGGCATCGACCCCAACCCCATCAACGCGGCGCTGGCTAAAAAGCTTGGCGCCGATGAAGTGGTCACCTTCAAGCCCGTCACCGACGAGCGCAACGGCTGGAAGGCCCTGCCGGAAGTGGTGGACGCCGTGGTCAAGTTCAGCGGCAGCGACGGCGTGGATGTCGCCATGGAGATGGCCGGCTACAACTCGTCCGTCAACAACGCGCTGCACTCGGTGCGCCGCGGCGGCGACGTGGTGCTGTTCGGCCTCAAGTCGGGCGACTTCAAGATCCAGGACTTCCAGCGCACCATCGTCAAGGGCATCCGCATCCAGAGTGTCATCGGGCGGCGGCTGTTCGAGACGTGGGAGATCACGCGCAACCTGCTGGAGTCCAAAGAGACCGGCATCCAGGACAAGATCTGGAACATCATGCTCGACAAGGGCAGGGACACCATCGTCAACGCCGAGGACTTCGTCCCGGCCGAATTCGAAAAGAAAATCGGCAAACACCCCAAACTGATCATCAAGTGGTAGCGGGACGTCCAGTCGATGCCCCTGACACCTGGTAGCAAGCTTGGACAGTATGAGGTCGTCGGTCCGCTGGGTGCGGGCGGGATGGGCGAGGTGTATCGCGCGCGCGATACGCGATTGCAGCGCGACGTCGCGGTCAAGTCACTGCCGGACGAGTTCGCACGCGACCCGGAACGGCTGGCGCGTTTCGAGCGCGAGGCACGGCTGCTCGCGTCGGTTACGCACCCCAGCATCGCCGGCATCTTCGGCATCGAAGAAGTCGACGGCCACCGCTACCTGATCCTCGAGTTTGTCGAGGGCGAAACCCTCCAGCAGCGCATCGACCGCGGCCCGTTGGCCATCGAAGAAACGCTGCAGATTTCGCGGCAGGTCGCGGCCGCGCTGGAGACCGCGCACGAAAACGGCATCGTCCACCGCGATCTGAAACCCGGCAACGTGATGATCACGACCGCGGGTGACGTCAAGGTGCTGGACTTCGGTCTCGCCAAGGGCGGCATGGACTCGGCGTCCGGTTCGGACGCGAATCTCTCGCACTCACCCACGCTCACCCACCAGGTCACCGGCGCTGGCGTGATCCTGGGAACTGCCGCGTACATGAGCCCCGAGCAGGCGCGCGGCCGCTCAGTGGACAAGCGCACCGACATCTGGTCGTTCGGCTGCGTGCTGTACGAGTGCCTCGTTGGACGGCAGACATTCGCGGGCGACACCGTTTCGGATCTGATCGCGCGCATCCTCGAGCGCGAGCCCGACTGGGATGCACTGCCGGCGCGGACGCCATCGCGCATTCGCAGCCTCCTGCGCCGCTGCCTGGAAAAAGATGCCAGACGCCGCCTGCGCGACATCGGCGACGCGCGCATCGAGATCGAAGACGTCATCGCGACGCGCTCGTCGAATCCGGAAGCGGCCGCGGCGGCGACGCGCGCGGCTCGGGCCGGCAGACGCCAGTGGCTGCTCACCGCCTCTCTGGTCGCACTGACGATTATTGCGATGCGCTTCGGGGCGCCGTTGTTCAACCATGTTCCGCCGCCACCGCCGGTGCGCTTTGAAGTTCCCGAAATCGAAGCGGCCAAGATCGATGCCGACGGTGTCCACACCGTAATTTCACCCGATGGCAGGGCGCTCGTCTACCGCGGCGCCGACTCCACGGGTGTGGTGTGCCTGTGGCTGCGCACGATGGATACCGTGACACCCCGAAAGCTGCCGGGCACCGAGAACGGGCTCCTGCCCTTCTGGTCGCCGGACGGAAAGTTCATTGGATACTTCGGGGCCCCGGGGAAGCTGATGAAAATCGCGGTGGACGGCGGGCGTTCCGAGGCCATCTGCGACATGAAGGGACCGCGGGGTGGATCGTGGAACCGCGACGGCGTCATTGTGTTTGCGCCTCTCTCCGAGGGGCCGCTCCATCGCGTATCCGCCAACGGCGGCGAGAGCGTGCCCATCACGCAGCTTGATTCCACCGAGATCGCCCACCGGTTTCCGCAGTTTCTTCCCGATGGAAAGCGTTTTCTCTATACCTGCCTGCCGCCGCACGACGGAAAGTTCAGGATCCGCATGGGGTCGCTGGATGGCAAGACCAACCAGATCGTGATGGAGACCGCGGGCACTGGCGTGGTGTACGCCGAACCCGGCTACCTGCTCTACCGGCGCGACGATGTGATCGTCGCGCATCCGTTCGATGCGAAAGCCGGCCGCGTAACCGGAGAGCCGGTGTCGCTGGGTGACCGCCCCCTCGGTACCAACTTCGCCGGCGCGCAGCCCCTGTCCGTTTCCGCCAGCGGTACGCTGGCGTACACGACCAATGTTCCATTTGCCACCCGCCTGGTATGGGCCGACCGCAACGGCAAGATCACCGAATCCATTCCGATGCCGCCGGGACCCTATATCAAGGCGAGCATCTCACCCGACGAGCGCCGCGCGCTCTTGATGAGTACCAACGGCGTGTTTTCGAGTGACATCTGGATGGCGGATCTGGAGCGCGGCGTGGTGTCGCGGGTCAGCTATGAAAGTGGACAGAGCGACAACCCCATCTGGTCGCCGGATGGAAATCGCGTGGCCTATCTGTACGCGCCTTACGGCAGTCCGCCCCGGGTCGTGCTGGAGTCGGTGGGAGCGGGCGCATCCACCGAGACCCTGATGGAGGACGACCCCGCGTTCAAATTTCTGAACTCGTGGACGCCGGACGGGCGCGCGCTGGTGTTTACCCGCCAGGAGTCGGCGACGCGGCGGGATCTGTGGGTGCTGCCGCTCGACGGCGACCGCAAGGCGCGGCCGTTCCTGGTGACTCCGTACACGGAGGCAGGCGGTGTTGTATCTCCCGACGGACGCTGGATGTGTTACGACTCCGACGAGTCGGGCCGGTTCGAGGTGTATGTGCAGGCCTTTCCCGACGGCGGCGCCAAGTACCAGGTGACGACGCAGGGCGGATTCAACGGCGGGTGGTCGACCGGCGGCCGGCAGATCTTGTTTTTTCAAACCGGTGAACAGGGCGTGGTCCACGCGGCCGATGTGCTGCCCGGTCCGCAGTTCAGGGTCGGTCCGCCGCGCGTGGCCGCGCGTTTCCCGGCCGACGTGTTCTGGGGCAACGCCGGTCCCAGCGGCCGACTGCTGCTGCTGATTCCCGTTGGTACGCCGTATCTGACCATCACGGTCGTGCAGAACTGGCCGTCGTTGCTCGAGAAGCACTAAGGTTTTTGAGGAGGACGCATCGTGTACGGATCATTGAAGGACGTGCTCAGCACGGAAATCGCCGGCATTCGTGAGGCTGGTCTCTACAAGGACGAGCGCATCATTCAGAGCGCCCAGGCCGCGGCCATCAAGGTGGGTGGCGGCGAGGTGATAAATTTCTGCGCCAACAACTATCTTGGCCTCTCGTCGCACCCGCAGGTGATCGCAGCCGCGCACAGGGCGCTCGACCAGTGGGGCTACGGGCTCTCGTCGGTGCGCTTCATCTGCGGCACGCAGGAAATCCACAAGCAGCTCGAGGCGGCGGTGTCGAAGTTCCTCGGCATGGAAGACGCGATTCTGTACTCGTCGTGTTTTGACGCCAACGGCGGCCTGTTTGAAACGCTGCTCGGCGCCGAGGACTGCATCATCTCCGACGAACTCAACCATGCATCGATCATTGACGGGGTGCGCCTGTGCAAGGCGGAGCGCATGCGCTACAAGAACAGCGACATGAACGACCTCGAGAAATGCCTCAAGGAATCGCAGAAGCACCGCTTGCGCATGATCGCCACCGACGGCGTGTTCTCCATGGACGGCTACATCGCGAAGCTCAAGGACATCTGCGACCTCGCCGACAAGTACGACGCCATCGTGATGGTGGACGACTCGCACGCGACCGGCTTCGTGGGCAGGACCGGACGCGGAACGCCCGAGTTCAACGGCGTGATGGGCCGCGTGGACGTGATGACGTCGACGCTGGGGAAGGCCATGGGCGGCGCATCGGGCGGTTTCACCACCGGCAAAAAAGAAATCGTTGAGATGCTGCGCCAGCGCTCGCGGCCGTACCTGTTCTCCAACTCGGTGGCGCCACCGATCGTCGCCGCGTCACTGGCCGTGGTGGAACTGCTGGAGAAGAGCACCGAGTTGCGCGACCGGCTGGAAGAGAACACCCGCTACTTCCGGAGCGGCATGACCGCGGCCGGCTTCAACATTGTCGAAGGCACGCACCCCATTGTCCCCATCATGCTGGGCGACGCGAAGCTCGCGCACGACGTCGCGCGCGACATGCTCGCCGAGGGCATCTACGTGATCGGGTTCAGCTATCCGGTGGTGCCCAAGGGCAAGGCGCGCATTCGCGTACAGATCTCCGCGGGCCACAGCAAGAAACACCTCGACCAGGCGCTGGACGGCTTCAAGAAAATCGGGAAGAAGCACGGACTGGTGAGTTAGTTTCCACTGGCGGGCGCCAGCTCGTCGCGGGCCTTCTGCTGGGCCTGCTGCATCTCGAGGGTCAGTTTGTAGGACACGTAGTACTTGAGGATGTTGCGCACATAGGTCGTCGTCTCGCGGCCGATCTTCTCCGATACCACCACCTCGACGTTTTCAAACCACACGTCCGGGTCGAGCCCGCGCGTGGCCGCGGTCTTGCGCAGCTTGGCGATGCGGTTGGGACCGGCGTTGTAGGACGCGAATGCAAACAGGGTCCGGTTCATCTCATCAAAATGCGCATCCGCGAAGTAATTGGTCATGATGGTGTTCATGTACTTGGCGCCGGCGTGGATGTTCGGTTCCGTAATCGTCACATCACCCACCTTCATCGACGCGCCCGTGTCGGGCATCAACTGCATCACGCCAATCGCACCCACCGGGCTGCGTACGGACTGATCGAGCTTGGATTCCTGGAAGCCCTGCGCGACGAGCAGGAGCGGGTCGAACCCGTACTGCGCGCCGTACTTCTCGAAGATCGCGACCGTCTCCTGGAAGCGCTTCCAGTCGTTGCGGCCGGTGGGGTCCTGCAGCCGTTTGATCTGCTTGTTGTACTGCGAAAACCGGTAGGGAATGGCGCCACGCTGCTTCTCGAACTTGTAGTAGAACTCGTCCAGCTCGGCCGCGAGCAGCGGGCTGTTCTTGCGGTACGCCCATCCGATCTGACCGCCGCTATGCACTGCGGCGTTTTCGTTGACGACGATGTTGGGGAGCACCTGCGCCCACATCTTTGCCTTCCAGTCATCCACGATAATTGTTGAGACGACGCCCGCGTCGAGCATTTCCATCAGATCTTCGTCCTCGAGGAGATCGGGCACGGCAACGACATTGACGGGCGGCGTGCCGGCGCGTTCAAAAAGCGCGTTGAGCACACGCAGGTGCTCGTTGTAACTCGACGACGCACGCACGTGGACGGTGCGTCCGGACAACGCGTCCACGCTCGCCAACGGTCCGTCCGGCTTGCGGGTGAGGGGAAGCTCGGAGACGGCGCGCAGCTCCGGCGGCGCGGTGAAGTCCACCTGGGCGAGGCGGTCGGGAGTGACGGTCAGGTTGCCCGCGGCAATGTCGCCCAGCCCCTGCAGGAGATACGGGATCAACTGGGCGCGCGGCGTGGGGATCAGCACGACCGTGATCGGACGGTTGTGCAGCGATTTGCGGTGCTTCTGATTGAGGAACTGCTCCAGGTCGCGCACGCTCTCGGCAGTAATGCCGCGCTCCTTGCCCTTGTCGCTGAAATACAACGTGCGGCTGTACGGCACCAGCACCCGGACCACGCGCTTTTTCAGCATTACATCGAAGTCGCCCGTACGGGTCTCGATGGTAACGGGCAGCGCGGTGCGCGTCTTGCCACTCTGCGAAGACGCCCTGCCGGCGGCCAGAGCCGCCAGCAGGGCGATCGCAACTGCCGGGGCAAGTCTCCATTGGGGGCGCATCCCGCGATAGTAGCCTTTCGCGAACGGCCGCGCAAGGGCGACGAGAACGGTGTCAGCGCATGATGACCATCTTGCGGGTGCGCGTTTCGCCGGCTGTGCGAACGCGGTAGAAGTACACGCCGCTCGCGAGCGCCTGTCCGCGGTCGTCCACACCCGTGATCGCAATGTCCTGCCAGCCCGCCCGTAGCGGAACCACGTCGTGGCGCACCCGGCGGCCCCGCACATCAAATACATCGAGTTCGGCGTTGTCGTTGCGGGGAGATGCAACCCGCAACATGGTGAACGTTTGAAACGGATTGGGAGAGTTGGGGCCCAGCGTCAATGCGGCGGGCGCCGGCGTATCACCGATCCCGGTCGTCACGCTGGAGACGTCGACCCGCACGTTGTCGATGGCCCACGACTCGTCGGTGCCGCCTTGCCAGTTCTGCGCCGCACTGCCCGACACCGCACCCAGATACCAGGCGACCGTCAACGAGTCCGCAGTGTGGGGGATGTCGTTGAAGACCGGGTCGACGGACATGTCGTAGGCGCGGTCGCGCGCGTACCACGAGCCCAGACTGAAGCCGAGTTCCACGCCGGAACTCAACAGTCCGCCCGGAGGTGCCACATAGCTCGACGCATCGCCAGTTGCGAGTTGAAACCAGTTCGAGAAAACTTCCACGCCATCCACCGAAATCCTGAGCAGTTCCGTGCCGTCCCACGAGTCGATCAATGCGAGCAGAAACGAAATCGAGACGTGATCATGGGCGGGAAGGTTGTGCAGCGTGAGTTTCGTATCCATGATGGGCACCGCCGTGTAACGCAGAAAGCTCCCGCCGAACTGATTGCCCAGCGGTCCCAGACCGCCGTAGCCCTGAACACCCGCGATGACGGATCCGGGCGCGCTGAACTCCGCGGGCACGCCGCTCTCGAAATCGGTGCTGAACACCTGGGTGGATCGCGCCGGCGCCACCCACGCCGCTGTGCCGAGCACGGCAAGTAATACGAAGCAGGACAACTGGTTACGGGCCTTCATGCGGGCACCTCGTCTCGTTTCTTCGGTTGTTCGGGCCATGGCGGACGATGATGGGACGTTGCGGGACCCGAAGAATCACGAGACCGGTGGGAGCGCCGGACGAACTCACGCGGGGGTAAGGGGGCGCTGCCGCGCGCGCATGGCTACTGACCCATCGGCTTGTAGTACTTCATCGCTTCCGGCATCAGACTCTTGAGGTTGGCGATGCGCGTGGCGTCAGACGGGTGCGTGCTCATGATCTCGGGCGGTTTGCCGCCCCCGCCGGCCGCCATGCGCTCCCAGAACGGCACCGCGACGTGCGGGTCGTAGCCGGCCATTGCCATGAAGACCAGACCGAGGTGGTCGGCTTCGCTCTCCTGCTGGCGGCTGAACGGGAGCAGCGCGCCAAACTGCGCGCCCACGCCGAACGCGGTCATAGCGAGTTGCTGCGTCTGCTCGGGTTCGCTGGCGAGCGCAGCCGACAGCGCCATGCCGCCCATCTCCGCCATCAGGCCCTGGCTCATGCGCTCGGAGCCGTGCTTGGCAACCGCGTGCGCCACCTCGTGACCCATCACCACGGCGATGCCCGCGTCGTCCTTGCACACCGGCAGGATACCGGTGTAGAAGACCACCTTGCCGCCCGGCATGCACCATGCGTTCACCTCATCGCTCTCGATCAGGTTGAATTCCCATTTGTAGCCGTCGAGCTGATGGGTGTTGTTGGTATCACGCATGTACTGTTCGACGGCGCCCTGAATGCGCTTGCCGACGCGCCGAATCATGGCCGTCTTCTCGGCGTCGGTGGACAGCTTGCTCTCCTGCAGCACCTGGTCGTACTGCTGCGCGCTCATCGAGAGAATTTCCGAGTCCGGAATGAGGTTGAGTTGCTTGCGCCCGGTAAGTGGAACGGTGGAGCAGGCGATCACTGCCACAATTGCCAGCAGCGCAATCAGAGTGGAATGAATCCAGCGGCCACGAGTTGTCATGAACTTGCTCCTTGGTTGCGGCACTACTGCCGGGCCTCGGGGGTGATGGTCAGGCTGACACGCTCACCATTGCGAATGACGACCACCGTGGCCGGCTCACCCACCTTGAGGGCGTCGAGTGCGTAGGTGTAGTCGTAGATGTTCTTGATCTCTTTGCCCGCGAGTTCCACGATTACGTCGCCTCCCGTGAGACCGGCCTTGTCGGCCGGGCCGTCGGCGCGCACGCCGGAAAGCTTCACGCCCTCGATCTCTCCCTCCGAGTAGTCCGGAATCGTGCCCAGGAACACGCGCATCGACGCGCGCGACCCCGCGTGTTCGTTGGACTCGGCCACCTTAACGTACGCGAGCGGTTCGCCCTTCGCCATCATATCCATTACAATTCCGCTGGAAAAGGTGGCGATGCGCGCCATGTCGTCGTAGTTGAGCTTCTCGGCGTCATCGGTGGGGCGGTGGTAGTCCTCGTGGCTCCCGGTGAAGAACGCCATCACCGGAATCCCTTTGGGATAGAACGCCGTCACGTCGGTGGGGAGGTACGGATCGTCCTGCAGCTTCAGGTTGAAACCCGCCGCGACATTGCGTTTTTCGATGAATCCCCGCCACGCGTCGGACGATCCAATGCCCTGCAGCATCAGCGTATTGTCCTTGAGCCGGCCGACCATGTCGAAGTTGATGTAGGCCACGATGCGCTCCAGCGGAATCGTGGGGTGCTGGGCAAAATAGTTGGAGCCGATGATGCCCAGTTCCTCGCCCGACCACGCGGCGAACATGATCCCGTACGGGAACTGCTCCGGGTGCTGACGATGCATCTCGCTCATCGCGTCGGCGATCTCCACCAGCATCGCTGTGCCGGATGCGTTGTCGTCGGCGCCGTTGTGGATCTGGCCCTCTTCGCCCTTGTGCGCCAGCGATCCACTCTCGCCGTGACCGAGGTGGTCGAAGTGCGCGCCAATCAGAATCACCGGTGTGTCGCCGGCGTCATTGGCGGCGGGGAGATAACCGATCACGTTGTTGCCGGTCTTCTTCTCGCGCTCGATCTCGGTGGCGATGGATACGGTGACGCCGTCGAGGTCAAAGGTTCCTTCCGCGTGCGGGTTCTCGACGTCGAGCTGCTCCTGTATATCCTTGAGCGTTTTGTCCTGCCCGGCGAACAGCGCGTCGGCCACATCTTCGGTGATCGATATGACGGGAATGCCCGACCCGGCGAGCGACTGATCGAAGCCCAGCGACAGCAGCGCACCCGCGTTGGGGGACGTGGGGCCGGTCACCATCAGGATGGCCTTGGCGCCGCGCTCGCGCGCGATCATCGCCTTGTAGCGGCCGCCCGCGTACATGTTGAGTTCCATGCGGCGGTCCATCTCGACCGACTCAGGGACGTAGTTGAGTACGAGCACGACCTTGTCCTTCACGTCGAAGTCGCCGTAGGAATCGTAGCCGCTCTCGCCGCCGGCCGGCGTCTTGAGCCCGTAGCCCACGAACGCCACCGGCCCCTCGATCACCGTGTTCTCGCTGTAGGCGAGCGGACGGAAGTCCTTTTCGACCGCGAAAGCGCGCGCTTTTCCGCCCGCGTCGATCGACAGCGTGTTCTTGCCCGGCACCAGCTTGACCCCCGACGTGAACGGGAACGGCTGCAGGTAGTCGTCGTCGCCGCGCGGGAGCAGGCCCGCGTCGCGGAAGCGGGTGGAGAGATACGAGCGCGCCTTCTTCTCACCCTCGGAACCGGTCATGCGCCCTTCGAGATCGTCATCGGCCAGGTAGGTGACCGTGTTGTGCATGTCCTCGGCGCGGATCTCGGGTGACATCGAGATGTGCTGCGACTTCTTGTCGCGCTTCATCGGCGCGCGATAGATCTTCGCCACGGCGGCGCCGTCGTAGAGCGTTCCGTCCAGGCTCGAACGCTGGTCACGCGCGGGCGCGGCGGCCAGCGCCGCCTGCGCGGCCGCGTCGTTCCATTTTGCGATGAAGATCTGCGATTTCTTCTCCGGCGTGCGGTTGCTCGTCCACGCCAGCGTGGTGCCATCGGGCGAGAACACCGGGAGCCCGTCGAAGCCGTCGGTGAACGTCACGCGCACCGGCTCCTTCTTGCCGTCGCGGTCGACGATGTACAGCTCGAAGTTGGAGAAGCCGAGTTTGTTGGACGTGAAGATGAGGTACTTGCCGCCCGGGTGGAAGTACGGCGCCCACGACATCGCGCCAAAGTCGGTCACGCGCACGCGGTTCGTGCCGTCGGTGTTCATCGTGAATACGTCGGCGGTGAGGCCGTCGGGCGTGAAGTGCCGCCACACGATGCGCTTGCCGTCGGGCGTGAAGAACGGACCGCCGTCGTAGCCGGGCTCGGCGGTGAGCCGGGTCTGGCCGCTGCCGTCGGCGTGCATGAGGTAGATCTCGGCAAAGTACGACGGGTCCATCTCGAGGCGCTTCCGGTCATCGTCGGAGAGCGCGCCGGTGTAGGCGTCGCGCATGGACGAAAACACGATCCATTTGCCGTCGGGCGAGTACGAGCCCTCGGCGTCGTAGCCGCGCGCGTCGGTGAGGCGCTGCATATCGCTTCCGTCAGGCTCGGACGAAAAGATGTCGTAGGTCTCGTCGTAATCCCACGAGTAGCGCTTCTGTTGGCCGGACGCGCGGAACTCCAGCTCTTCCTGCTGCTTCTTGACCGCGTCGGGATCGAGATGCGTGGACGCAAACATCACGCGCCTGCCGTCGGGGCGGAAGAACGAGCACGTGGTCTTGCCGGTGCCGGGCGTCACGCGGTGCGAGTCGCCGGTTTCGAGCGAGAGGATAAAAATCTGGTAAAACGGATTCTCGGGATCGCGTTCGTCCTGAAAGATCAACTGCTTGCCGTCGGCGGAAAAGTACCCCTCGCCCGCGCGCTTTCCGCTGAACGTCAGTTGGCGTGCGTTGGTGAGATAGGCGGTCTCGCCGGCGGAATCGGCGGCGGGTTCGGCGTGGGACGGCGGCACGGACAGCACAAGCGTGAGTGCGGCCAGGAACAGAATGTTTCGCATGCAGGTCACCTCGACATGTGGGTTGGACCCCCGCATCCTACGTCATCCAGAGGGTTTTGGCCAGCCCTAACCCGTGATCTGGCAGCAGGATGCGTTTTCGGGGCGGATTTTGCGCGACGGGATGGAAACCCACCAACTTCGGGGTGGATGCGTTGTATTCAGAGCGTCAACTGAAACGACTGGTGACCGGCGCGCGATCGGTTGTCGCCGGAAACACTGTAGAGCTGTGGCTGGCTGTCACGTGTCAATTTCGGGCACCGGTTGCCGCCGCCGTCATCAACCTCGTTTCAGAGATTCGCCGGTTCACCGCGCTCGCCCGCGGACCGGCGCATCGCGATGGCGGCGCGACACCCGCCGACACGGCCCCACGATCCCGGACCCGCGCCGCCGTCGTTATTCGTTGCGCGTAAACCGCCGCGCCTTCGGGTGCGGCGGTTTCGTGTTTGGGGGTTGCGGCGCAGCGGCGGTTCGGGATAGCGTCGGGCCGCATGAGTCTCCTTATCCACCTCGAGTGCAGCCATTGCGGCCAGCGTGCCGACGCCGATACACCGGCCAACCTGTGCACCGCATGCAAACGCCCGCTGCTCGCGCGTTACGACCTCGCGGCTGCGGCACGTGCCATCGATCGCACCCGTCTCGCCGGGCGGTCGCGCGGCGTGTGGCGATTCCCGGAGCTCCAGCCGGTGCGCGATCCCGCGCGTCGGCTCACGATCAATGAGGGCGGCACGCCGCTGGTGCGAGCGACGCGGCTCGCGACGGTGCTGGGTGCGGGCGACGAACTCTACATCAAAGATGAGGGCCCCAACCCGACCGGGAGTTTCAAGGCCCGCGGCATGGCGGTCGCCGTCTCGCGCGCGGTCGAACTGGGCGCCCGGACGCTGTCCGCGCCATCGGCGGGGAACGCCGCGTGCGCGCTGGCCGCGTATGCCGCGCGCGCCGGGGTTGCGGCGCACGTCTACATGCCCGCGGATGTTCCCATGTCGTTTGTCGCCCAGTGCCGCGCGTTTGGCGCGACGGTGCATCTCATCGACGGCTTGATCACCGACTGCGGGCGCGTCTCGGTGGAAGAGGCGGCCAGGCACGGCCGCTTCGATCTCTCGACCCTCAAGGAGCCGTACCGGCTGGAAGGCAAGAAGACGCTCGGTTACGAGATGGCGGAGCAACTGGGCTGGTCACTGCCCGATGTCGTGATCTACCCGACCGGTGGTGGCACCGGGCTGGTGGGAATGTGGAAAGCGTTCGACGAGATGGAAGCGATGGGGTGGATCGGCGCGACGCGGCCGCGGATGGTCAGCGTTCAATCCGACGGCTGTGCACCCATCGTGCGCGCGTTCGCAAGCGGCGCTGAAACCGCGGCGATGTTCGAGGACGCGCACACGCTGGCCGACGGCCTGCGCGTTCCGGCCGCGGTGGGCGACAGGCTGATCCTCGACGCGGTGCGGCGCTCCGGTGGCACCGCGGTCGCGGTGACCGACGCGGACCTGATGGAGGGCGCCAACCAGATTGCGCGCAGCGAGGGAATTTTCGCCGCGCCCGAGGGCGGCGCCACCGTGGCCGCGTATCGCGCGCTGCGCGCGCGGGGCGAAATCGACGCCGGCGAGCGCGTCGTGCTGTTCAACACCGGCAGCGGGCTGGCTTATTCCCACCTGTGGGTGGATCGGAGGGACGATGCCACAGATTGAGTTCAAAGACGCCGTGATCCGGGTCGATCCGGTTGGAAGCGGCCAGAATCATATTTCGGTGGAAGCGAAAGATCCTCGTCTCCAGATTCACCGCCGAACGTGGGAGACGGCCTATCCGTTCGAGCTCATCGAGGCGATTGCCCGGACCAAGGGCCCCGCATGGATCTGCGACGAAATCATGCGTGACGAGCAGCCGTCATACGTTCAGCGCCACATCGAGTTCGATATCCTGAAGCACGTTCCGGCAGAGTGGTTCGCCGGCAAACGCGTGTTGGATTTTGGGTCGGGCTGCGGAGCATCCACCGTGGTGATGGCGCGGATGCTGCCGGGCGCGGAATTTGTGGGGATCGAGTTGCGCGAAGACTATACGCACATTGCCCGCCGCCGCGCGGAATATTACGGGCTCGCCTCGGCGTCGTTCTTGACGTCGCCCGACCCCGGCAGCCTGCCGCCGGATGTTGGCTCCTTCGACGCAGTGGTCATGAGCGCGGTATGGGAGCACCTGCTTCCGGATGAGCGAGGGGCGTTGCTGGAGCTTCTCTGGGCGCGACTGCGACCCGGGGGGATGCTCTTCATCTACGAAACACCGCACAGATACTGGCCCATCGAGGCCCACACCACGGGTATCCCGATGCTCAATTACCTTCCCGACGGGTTGGCGTTGGTTGTCGCGCGACGGTTTTCGCGTCGCGTCAGCGCTCACATGACATGGGCGGATCTCCTTCGTAAGGGAATACGGGGCGGTACCGCCCGGGACATCATGGGTCGCCTGCGGCGCGCCGGGCACAGCGCGGTTCTTCTCGAGCCAGCCGGCGAGGGTATCCGGGATCGCATTGATCTCTGGTATTGCATGTCCTCGGGACTTCGGCAGGCGGGCACCAAGCGCGCCCTCCGCGCATGCCTGAAGGTAGTCAAAGCGGTGTCGGGAGCGACACTGGTTCCGTATATCTCACTCGCCATCTTGAAAGAGTAATTTGGGCACGCTTCGCTGGTACCACATGCAGAATATCTCCCTGACCCATCCGCACATGATGGCGGTGATGGCGTGAAGCCGCCCATCGCAAAACGAATCCCGCACGCGACCACGGTCCACGACGACCGGCGCGTGGATGAGTACCACTGGTTACGCGAGCGCGATAATGCGGACGTGCTCGCCTACCTGACCGCCGAGAACGCGTATGCCGACTCGATACTGGCGCCCACCGAGGGGCTCCAGCAGGCCCTCTATCAGGAACTCGTGTCGCGCATTCAGGAGACCGACGCATCGGTTCCGGTGCGCCGCGACGACTTCCTCTACTACGCCCGCACCGAGACTGGCCTCCAGTACGAGATCCACTGCCGCCGCCGGGACGCGGACGGCTCGCCCGAGGAAGTCATTCTCGACGAGAACCAGCTCGCGGCCGGCCACGCATACTGTGCGGTTGGCGCAATGGCCGTCAGTCCCGATCACGGGTTTCTTGCCTACACGCTGGATACCAACGGCGACGAGATCCACGACCTGTTCGTGGTCGACCTCGATACGGGCGCGGTGATCGACGGTCCCATTGCCGGGCTGGCGTCGGACGTGGAGTGGGCCAACGACAGCCGGACCCTGTTCTACCTCCGGCTCGACGACAAGATGCGGCCCCACGCCGCATTCAGCCACACGGTCGGTTCCGGCACCGGCGCGGACCGCCCGCTCTATCTCGAGCCCGATCCCGCGTTCTATGTGGGCATCGAGGTGTCGCGCAGCCGCGAGTATCTGTTCATCACGATGGAGAGCCACGCGACCACCGAAGTGCGCGCGTTGCGCCTCGATTCCGCGGTGCAGCGCGAGCCGCTCAGTCCGGATGGCGGGCTGGTGGTCATCGATCCGCGCCGCAACGAGGTCGAGTACCACGTCGCGCACAGTGGCGAGAGTCTGTTCATCCTGACCAACGATCAGGCGACCAACTTTCGCGTGTTCGAAACCACCGTCACGAGTCTTGCGCGCGACACCTGGCGCGAGATCATCCCGCATCGCCCGGCGGTCAAGATCGAGTCGATCGAGGCCTTCGAACGCTTCCTGGTTGTGGTGGAACGCGAGCAGGGACTGAAGCGCATCCGGGTGATCGACCTGCTCAAGCGCGAGTCGCGCTACGTCGCATTCGACGAACCCGTCTACACCGTCTGGCTGGAGCAGAACCCCGAGTTCCACGCGACGCAACTGCGCTTCAGCTATTCATCGCTCACGACGCCGCGTACCGTCTTCGACTACGACATGGAGCGTGGCGGCCGCGAGTTGCGCAAGCGCTACGCCGTGGTGGGGGACTTCGACCCCGCGAACTACATCGCCGAGCGCGTCCACGCCGTCGCGAGCGA
>DASUGO010000056.1:0-17877 GCA_036273975.1 Candidatus Krumholzibacteriia bacterium | reverse complement strand
AAGGCTCTCGATCATCCAGACACGGTGTTCCAGCGACCGGCTGACGTTTTATCCTGTGACGAGTTGTCTCACGACGAGAAGATCCGGGTACTCCGCCGCTGGGAATACGATGCCCGGTTGCTCGAAGTCGCGCAGGAGGAGAACATGCAGTCCGAACAGCCGGGGATGCTGAGTGAAATCCTGCGCGCACTGCAGAAACTCCACGCGAGGCGGATTCCGTCCGGGCCCAGCAAGAGCGGCGGCGCGTAGCCAATCGGGTAACGGGTCAGTCCGCGAGCGCCCCCAGGCCATCCGGGGACAGGATCGTGAGCGAGCCGCGCCCGGCGTCGATCAGGCCGCGCCGCTTGAAGTCGTTGATCGCGATGTTGGTGGTTTCGCGCGTCGCGCCGATCAAGTCGGCGAGGTCCTGCTGCGTGAGGCGGACGTCGATCACGCGCTGGCCGTTGCGCTGCGCGGGGAATTCGTCGGCCAGGCGGAGCAGCAGGCTGGCGAGCCGCGATGGTACGTCGCGAAACACCATCTCCTCCAGCCGGTTCGTCACCTTGACCAGCCGCTCGCCGGCGAGCCGGTTCAATTCGGTGACGAATTCCTTTTGCTGAGTCATGCGTTCAAAATCACCGCGGGGCACATAGCCGACCAGCGAACGTTGCAGCGCAAACGCGCTGTTGGTGCGCTCGCCGTGGGCACCGGCCAGCAGCCCGAAGATCTCCGCCGGACGGACGATGAAGAGGATCAGTTCCTTGCCGGTATGGGCATCGATACGGGTGACTTTCACGCGCCCGGCGAGCAGGAAATAGACGTTCTCGAGCTGGCGGCCGGGAAGAAATACGGGTTCGCGCCGGGAATACTCCTGCACGCGCAATATGCGCGTCACCGCTTCCAGCTCGTTCCGGTCGAAATGCTCGAACACGCTGAAGTGGCGCAGATGCCAGGCCATTTCCTGCGGGGTGGTACGTGTGGCGACACTCATTTTTTCGCCTCCGATTCTCATTATACAAACATGTCGCGGATGTGAGCCACCTCACGGCGGGTAATTTCGTCGCCGCGTATCATGTTGGCAACACAAGGAGGTATGTCAATGGAATGGAAACAAATGGAACAGAAGTGGGGCGAGATGCAGGAGCAGGCGAAGAAACGCTGGGACAAGCTCAGCGACGAGGATCTCAAGCAAATCGCCGGCAACAAGGAACGCCTGGTGGGGAAGATCCGCGAGAAGTACTCGCTCTCCGCGCAGGACGCGGAGAAGCAGGTGGAGCAGTTCAAGGGCTCGCTGCTCTCCGGGATCAAACAGTAGCCACCACCACGACCAACGCGGGTAGCGGCGGACCGGCCGATCGGCGGCGTCCGGGAGATCCTCTCCCCGCCGATGAGCCCAGGCGCAAGAAACGTAAGCGGACGCCCGGCCGGCCCGATGAGCCGGTGTCGCCTCCGAGGCCCATCGACCCTCCGCCACCGCCCGCACCACGCAAGAGACCTCCAGAAAGTTGATTGCGGCCACATCCCGCCGATTGGCGATCGCGCCGGTCGGCGGGACGCGGCATTCGATGCTGCCGCCCCGGGGGATGGCCATCGAGACGACTGCATGCTATCTTCCACGGCATGAACACTCCCGAAAGCATCCGGAGAACACGCGTCGCGGTCATCCTTGCCACGCTGGCGGTGTCGCTGCTGGTCTCGGCGCGTGCCAATGCGTTGGACTGGAAAGCCCTCGCACAGAAGGGCAGCGGTGAAGTTGTCACGCTTCTCGAAGTGGGTGGCGGCGACGAGTATGACGAAGGCGATGCGACCTTCGTCCAGCCGGGTGCCATCTGCGTCGCGGCGGATCACTCGTTTTTCGTCGTCGACGGGGATGGGTTTGTCGTTCACTTCAGTCGCGACGGCGAAGCGCTGGCCCGTTTTGGTCGCAAAGGCGAGGGGCCGGGCGAGTTGATGGACCCGCTGGTCGCCGCGCTGGACCCGCAGGGCCGGCTGCTGGTCTACGAGACGGGCAACCGGCGTTTCAGCTTTCTCCAGCCCGACGGGACCTTCATCAAGTCAATGCCGTATCAGGATTTTGTGGAACGATTGGCGTTCACCCGCGACGGCGCGTTGATGGTGCTTGCTACGGGCGATGCATGGATGCCGGAACCGCACAGCACCACCCGCCTCGCCCGTTACGCGGCTGACCTGTCGGCACCGGTCTTTCTGGATTCCCTCAGTGTTCGCAAGTTCCAGATCATCGCTGTGAGCAAGGAGAACCAGACGGTCGTGTCGACTCCGTACTACGCCGAGATGGATTTCTGCATGCTCGCCGACGGTTCCATCGCGTACGGCCGCGGAGACCGGTATGAAATCCGCATCGTGGGGCCCGATCTCGAGCCACGAGCAACGTTGCGGCGCGATATCGCGCCGCGCGTGCTGACCGACCAGGATCGCGACGAATACGTCTCGTCGTTCGAAAACAACGGAGAGGAATTCATGGCGCGGGTTCGCAGCGGCGTTGCGTTCCCCAAATACGTTCCGCTCAATTTTCGCCTGTTCGCGGACGGCCCTTTTCTCATCGTCGTACGGGACGGGCCGGTCCTCGATGTGTTCGATGGCGAGACCTTTCTGGGCGAAGTGTCGGTGCCGGATTTTCGAGTCCCCCGTGTGATCGACGGTGACCGGTACTACCGGCCCAGGTACTCGGGCCAGCAACTGCCATCGGTGCTCGTGTACTCGGTGCGCTAGCGCAGGGTTGGCCTGTGCCGGTCGGCGTGCTATCTTTCCCCCCATGAACAACTCCGAAACCACCCAGAGAATCAAGTCCGCGTTCGAGCGGAATGGCCGTGCGGTCGAGTTGCGCCCCGCGATGGGGCAGAAGACCGCCATTACCAAAGCGCGCATCGTGGATGGCCTCCGTTGCGAGGTCTCCGAAGGCCGCTGGAACATGACCATCGACTCCAGCGAGAAGTCGGGTGGCACCGGCGCGGGGCCCGATCCGGGCTTCGTGGTGCGCTCCGCGCTGGCGGCGTGCTTCGCGATGGGCTATGTGATCTGGGCCGCCCACCTGGACGTCCCGATCAGCAATGTGGACGTCGAGGTTCACGCGGACTTCGATGCGCGTGGCCAGCACGGCGCCAAGGGAATCCCCGCCGGGTACAGCGAGGTTCGCTACCACGTGCACGTCGAGAGCACGGCGCCGGAGGCCGACATCCAGCGCGTCGCCGACGCCGCGGACCGCGCGAGCATGGTGGGCGACGTGTTCGGCCGCGCCCACAAGCTGGTTCGCAATCTCACCATCACCCGCCCGGGAGCGTAACCGCATGGATGCACGGCTGCAGCATCGTGTTCAGCGCTACGGTTGGGACCGGGCCGCTTCCTATTATGAAAAGGCCTGGCAGCGCCAGCTCGAGCCCGCCCAGGATCTGTTGATCAAGATGGCGGCACTCGCGCCCGGCGAGCGCGTACTCGACGTCGCGTGCGGCACCGGCCTCGTGACATTCCGCGCCACCGACGCGGTGGGTGCGTCGGGGCGGGTGGTCGGCACCGACATCTCCGACGCGATGGTCCAGCAATGCGCGGAGACCGCCGCGCAGCGCGGCATCGGCCACGCCGAATTCCGGCGCATGCCCGCCGAACAGATGGACTTCGAGGACGGATCCTTTGACGCGGTGCTGTGCGGTCTCGGCATGATGTACGTGGTGGATTTCGGGGGTGCCATCCGCGAGATGTTCCGCGTGACGAAGCCCGGTGGCCGCGCGGTCTCCGCCGTGTGGGGGAAGCGCGGCGCGTGCGGCTGGGCGGAGATATTTCCGATTGTCGAAAAACGTGTCAGCTCGGACGTGTGCCCGATGTTCTTCCAGCTCGGCACCGGTGACGTGCAGAAGCAGCTCTTCGAAGCCGCCGGGTTCGAGGATGTGACGAGCGAGCGCATCAACGTGACGCTCGACTACAACGACGCCGAAGAGGCATGCGTGGCGGCGTTCGCGGGCGGACCGGTGGCGATGGCATACTCGCGCTTCGACGAACCAACGCGCGCGAGTGCCAACGCCGAGTATCTCGAATCCATCGCTCCGTACCGCAAGGATGGCGGGTATCGGATCCCGGGCGAGTACGTGGTGACCCGGGGCAGAAGGGGATAGCCATGCGCTCGTGGAACTGGGTCCTGCCCGTGTTGCTGGGGGTCACGTTGGCGTGCGGCGCGTCGGGTGGCGCGGGTTCCGGCAACGTGAATGCGGACATCTCCGCGGCCGATGCGATGGAGGACTTCCAGCCGTTTGACGAACCGCCGACGGTGGACCGCATGGTAGAACCCGACTACCCGGAGTACGCGAAGCAGAACCAGATCGAAGGACTGGTGCAATTGCGCGTGAACGTGAGCGCCGGGGGCAAAGTGGAGAGCGCGCGCGTCATGGAGAGCACCAACCCCATCTTCGACGAGCCCGCGCTCGCCGCGGTGCGCCAGTGGCGCTTCAAGCCGGCGCGCAAGGACGGCGAGACGGTGCGTTCGCAGGTGATGGTGCCGGTCAAATTCCGGCTCTAGGGGGCCGCGGAAACTAGATTTCCGACGTGTCCGGCTTCTTCGATTGCTTCAGAATGGCCCTGAGCGCCTTGCCGGGGTCGAGGTGCTCGAGCAGCAGTTCCGCCTCCACGCCGTCGATCGCTATGCCATGGCAATCACGGCACACCTCGTAGCGAATTCCCAGCGTTTCCTGCACGAACATGTCGCCGCCGCATTTGGGGCACAAGAGCCAGTAGTGCACCCACAGCATTTTGGCGCGCCGCTTCGCGCGCTTTGCGTCGAGCCGTTTGCGCGTGGCCGCGAAAGTTGATTTCGAGGCGCGCGCCGCCGGAGCCGCCGACTTGCGGGGCCGTGGTGCGGAGGATTTCTTGGCGGCGGGTTTGTTGGGCATGATAATGTCCGGACATTCTGACACCACACCCATTACACTGTCAACGATGCCCGCTGCGCGCAAATCATCCCCGGCTCCTCCGATCGTGCGTTCACTCGCGGCGATGCGTCGCGCGGTTGGCGGCGCATCGGTCCCCTCGGTGTCACAGATCGCACGCCGCGACCGCGATCCCTTCCGTATCCTGATCTCCACCATTCTGAGCTTGCGTACCAGGGACGACGTCACCGAGGCGGCGTCGGAGCGCCTGTTTGCAATTGCGGATACGCCACATGCGCTTGCGCGTCTCGACCTGCGCAAAATCGAACGCGTCATCTATCCGGCCGGTTTCTACCACACCAAGGCGCGCACCATTCGCGACGTGGCGAGGCGCCTCGAAAGCGAGTATGACTCGCGCGTTCCGGACAGCATGGAGGAACTGCTCACGTTCAAGGGCGTGGGGCGCAAGACGGCCGCGCTGGTCGTGTCGCTGGGTTACAACCGGCCCGCGATCTGCGTCGATACGCATGTACACCGGATCTCGAATCGCCTGGGCTGGGTCCGTACGCGCACGCCCGACCAGACCGAGCAGGCGCTGATGGCGACGGTGGCGAAGCGGCACTGGATCGGGATCAACGAGGTCATGGTGTCGTTCGGACAGACGGTGTGCATGCCCGTTTCGCCGCGCTGCTCGGCGTGCCCGCTCACGCGCGCCTGCCCCCGAATCGGCGTCAAGAAATCCCGCTGACCCCTCGGGCGAGGGCGCCCGCTGACCGCCAACCGCGCGGAAGGCGTTCGTAAGGGCCTTTTATCACAGCAGTTGTGGCGGCCCGCCACCTTTGCTATTATCCCCGCTCAACCCGAAAGGTCGTTACATAATGAAATTATCACGTTTTGCCGCGGTCCTTGTTGCCGCCGGGGCCGTCGCGGGAATCCTGTCGTCGGGCTGCGCGAAGAAGAAGGAAGTCAGCGCGCACGCGTTCCCGGATTCCATCCTGGCCGATGAGGTCGTCGCCAAAGTCAATTCGGAGGATGTCCTCGGCAGCGACGTCATGGTGCTCGCCTACACGACCACCGCGGCGACGCCGGACTCTCTGCACAATCCCGATTTCAACAAGCGTGTTCTCGATCAGATGATCGACCGGGTTGTCTTTTCGCAGGAAGCGGTGGCCGCCGGGGTTACCGTTGCGGACACACTCGTCGCGAACATGCTCAATCAGTTCGTCGAGCAGTTTGGTGGCGACGAACGCGTCACGAACATGCTCACCGAGATGGGTCTGAAGCGTGAGGATATCTCTCGCTCATTCCGCCGCGACATGGTGATCCGTTCTTATGTCCAGACGGTGGTGGAACCGTCGATCAGTGTGGATGAGGCCGACAGCCGCGCGTACTATGCCCAGCACGAGGCGTCGTTCGCCGCCGTGGACAGCGTGCACGCCCGGCACATCATCCTGATGTTCCGGCCCGACGATACCGATGAGACCCGTGCGGCGCGGCGCGAGCTGATCAACAGCATCCACAAGCGCGCGGCGGGTGGCGAGGATTTCGGGCGTCTCGCGATGCAGTACTCGCAGGACGGCGCCGCCAACAATGGCGGTGACCTGGGCTACTTCGCGCGGGGCATGATGGTGAAGGCGTTCGAGGACGTGGCGTTCAGCCTCAAGAAGGGGCAGATCAGCAATGTCGTGGAGACGCAGTTCGGTCTGCACCTGGTCCAGGTGATCGACCGCAAGAACGCACACCCGGTGACCTTCGAAGAGGTACGCCCGCGCGTGGAACAGATACTGCGCCAGCAGACGCTGGGCTCAGAACTGCAAAACCGCTTGAAACGGAACCGTGATGCGGCGATAATCGTCCGCACTTACGAAGCGGGGGCATAACCCGTTTACCGCATTTGGCACCGGTCCCCGTACGGGGACCGGCTGCACGTGGGCGATTAGCTCAGCTGGCTAGAGCGCTTCCTTCACACGGAAGAGGTCACAGGTTCAAGTCCTGTATCGCCCACCATTTCATCCCCGGATCTCTCGGGTTCGTGCTACTGACCGTCCGGCGCGCTCGGCCCGAGCGGAAGCCCCTGTTCCATGTAGGCCTCGAGCAGGCGCGCCTTCTCCAGCAGGTCGGGATCGCGTTCGTGCGAGTACAGAATCGCCAGAAACGCCTTTGCGTGGTCGTACTGGCCCAGACGCGCGCTGATGTAGGCCGCGTAGTACATCGCCTGCGAATTGTCGGGCGCGTACTCGATCACGTTCATCACGGTGTCGCGGGCGTCGTCGAATCGATCGAGATCCATGAACACATCCGCCAGCGCGAGCCGCGCCCGTGTGAAGCGCGGGGCATTGGACACGCACGAGCGCAGGAGCCGCAGCGCACCCTCCAGGTCGCCCGCGCTGCGCGCCGCCACGCCGCTGGCGTAGTTGAACATCAGCGCGTCGATATTCCGCCGGAAAGACTCCAGCGATCCGCCCGAGACGTTCAACAGCGAACTCTGATACACCGGCGGGTGGTCGGTCAGAAACACCATCTCCGGTTCATCGCTCACCTTGAACACGCGGTAGTGGTCGTTTTCATAGAGCAGCGTAAAGTAACGCAGTGACTCCGGGCTGAAGTGCATGCGGAACGCCACCGCTGTGTGATCGAGGTCGCCGATACCCGCCAGATAGCGGGGCGAATAGCGCCCGGAATCGAGCAGGATGTCGATGGAGTAGATCACGTAGTCGATGTGCCGCGCGCGGCAGGCAGTGTGCATGGACGCTTCGTCGGCATAGAACGCGCGCGTCAGCTCCACGTGGGAAGTTGCCGCGGCGCTGGATTCGCCGCCGGGCAGCAAGGCGCTCGCGCGGCCGGTAAACGCCATCAAGAGCGCGGACAGATCCTCGCCGGCCAGAAACGACTCGCGCACGGAGGTACGCGTGGCGATGAATCGCACCAGCTCGCGATCCGTGTTTTCCAGGCTGACCCACAGAAACGTGTCCGGATCGCGGTGCGCAACGTCGAGTGCCCGCGCGATCTGGAACGCAAGGTCGGGTGTCTTCTCGCGAAAGGCGACGCCGGCAAACGCGCAGTAACAGCCCAGAATCACCAGCGGCAGCCGTACATAGAGGTCCTTTCCCAGCGACCGCGCGCCGCCTGCCACCACCGGAATCATCGCAAGCGCCGCGACGGGCAGGATGTTCCGGTCCAGCACGACCGCGACGGCGGCCCCGGCGGCCATCAGACCCGCGGCGACGAACGCCCGGCCGCGTGCCCGGCACGCCGGATTCAACGCCGTGGCCGCGGCCAGCAACATCAGCGGGATAAAGAGCTGGATGGCGGTGCCGGGGGGAAGCGGCGCGTGCTCGTGCGACCAGACGTGCCGCATCCAGCCGGACAACGCGGTCGCGGCCTCGGGGTGGTCAAACCAGAAGCGCAGGCGCGTGGCCATGTACTGCAGTGTCGGAAACGATTCGCCCGATGTGAGATGGGGAAGCGTTGCGACCGCCGCCAGCGCCGCGCACACGTGCGCAATCACGACCGTGACGCGCGCGCGTCCCGGAGCGTCCCGCCACAGCGCAACCGCAATGGTCCACCCGGCGAGCACGAGCCCCGCGGGCTCCCATACCGCGAGCAGCGCATACGCCGCCGCCGCGGTGGCGACACCCCGCAGCGCGCGCGCACCGCGCGACTGCGACGCCAGCGCGCCCAGCAGCAGCCACGCATGCAGACTTCCCGCCAGCGCCGCGACGACGCCGTGGGAGAATGTCCGGCCGTTGGTGGCCGTGATCAGCGGGGGAAGGAACGCCACCAGGCCGGCCGCCAGCAGCCCGGCGACCTGACAGTTCCACAGGCGCCGCGCGATGCCGTAGGCGGTGAACACGCACAGCGCCGAGACGATGTACAGGAAACGGCGCGACACATTGCGTGCGTCGGCGTCTCCAAAGAAGCGTGCCGCGCGCAGCAGCCAGCCGTCGGCGTACTCGGCGCCCGGAGCCATGGTGCGCGCCGGGACGTACCCCTCGGGGTGATTCGCACCCCGGTCGCGTGCACGCGGCGAAAGATCTTCCGCCACGCGCGTCGCGATGCGGTAGTGCACCGCGGACGTACCTTTATAGTATGGAGAATCGAGGCGGCTGGTACTGGCGACGCGCGAACCGATCGCCGCGAAGAACAGACCCAGCAACAGGAAGAATACGACAGCCCTGGGAAGTTTCATGACCCCGCCCGCGGTTGCGAGTGACTAGTACCCGGTGGGCGCCGCAACGAAGACGCCGGCGATGCCGAAGCGCCGCGCAATGTGGCGTTGCAGCGCCCGGAGGCCGACTGTCTCGGTTGCATAGTGCCCGGCGAATACGAGGTTGATTCCGGCTTCCCGGGCGGGGTGGAAAGCCGCGTGAGATGTTTCTCCGGTGAGGAGTGTGTCGCAACCGGCCCGGGCTGCTTCCTCGGCGACCGACGCGCCGGCGCCCGATACCACCGCGACGCGCTTGATCGACGCGGGGCCGAAGTCCAGCACGGAGGGCTCGGTGTCCAGCTTGTCCGCGACGGCGGCAACGAACGCATCGCGCTTCTGCGCGCGCGCGAGTGTCGCGATGAGACCGATCTTCGTGCCACGGTACTCGCCGAACGGCTGCTCCACCTTCATGCCGAGGATCCGCGCAAGTTCGGCGTTGTTTCCCACCGTCGCGTGGCAGTCGAGTGGCAGGTGCGCCGCGTACAGCGACAGGTGGTTCGTGATCAGCGATGCGATGCGGCCGTGCATGTTGCCTACGATCTGTTCGTGGCGCCCCCACCACAGGCCGTGGTGGACGATGAGCAGGTCCGCGTCGGCACGTGTTGCCTCCTTGATGGTCTGCAGCGACGCATCCACCGCATAGGCAATGCGCTTCACCGCCGCCGCACCCTGTACCTGCAGCCCGTTGGGCGACGAGTCCGCGATGGCGGCGACGTCGAGGTACTGATCCAGGTACGCCGCGATCTCGTCGCGGGCGATGGTCTTGGCCATGGTCGATCCTTACTTGAAGCGCTCGTACCCGCGCAGGCGGTTGTAGAGCGTCGGTTTCGTAATACCCAGCAACCCCGCGGCCCGGCTCTTGTTGTCGGTGTGCTCGGCCATCTTGTTGGCCAGCAGGGCCTCGATCTGAGGCATCAGCGGGTTGGATTCCGAATACCCGCCGCTTTCCACCATCTGGCGGGCGAGTTGCTCCAGAGACTGCCAGCGCGTCTTGCCGCCGCCGGCCGCGCGCCGCAGGAAATCCTCCGGAAGCGACGACGGCTCAACGATGTCATCGTCGCACAGGAGCACGATTTGTTCGAGCACGTTCTGCAGTTCGCGAACGTTGCCCGGCCAGCGGTACTTCTGGAACAGCTTGATGGTCTCGGACGACAGCCGCTTGAGTGGTTTCTCCTGCTGGTGGCAGCGCTTCTTGAGGAACTCCTGCGCGATCAGGATGATGTCGTCGCGCCGTTCGCGCAGCGGAGGCAGTTCGAGTTGCAGAACCTTGAGCCGGTAGTACAGGTCCTCCCGGAAACGGTTCTCCTTCACCAGCCGTTCGAGATCCTCGTTGCTGGCGGCGATGATGCGCACATCGGTGGATATCTTCTGCGTGCCGCCGAGCCGCGTAAAGCTCTTGTTCTCGAGGTAGTGGAGCAGCTTGGCCTGGATGTCGGCGGGCATCACGTTGACGTCGTCCAGAAACACGGTTCCGCCGTCGGCGATCTCGCAGCGCCCGAGCTTGCGTTGCACCGCGCCGGTGAATGCGCCGCGCTCGTGTCCGAACAGTTCGCTCTCCAGCAGGCTGCTGGGAATTTCGGCGCAGTGGATGGACTGAAACACGTGGCGTCGGCGCGGGCTGGTGTTGTGGATGGTGCGCGCGATCTCGGTCTTGCCGGTTCCACTCTCACCAAAAATTAGAATGCCGGTGTCCATGTCCTTGATCTTGTCGATGATGCGGAAGACCTTCTTCATCGACTCGTCGCGCCCGATCAGCGTCTGAAAGCGATTCGCGTCGGGCTGCGACGGACCCATTGCCTCCAGGTCGCGCTCGTAGCGCTGTTCGGTGCTCGACCGCTCCGCGATGTGCAGGCTCAGGCGCAGGCTTCCCGCGACGTGCCGGCCAATGCTCGAGATGAACTCGACATCGTCTTTGGTCTCCGGCACCGAGGCGGGCGGCACGTTGAGCACCATGCACGCCAGTTCCTTGCCCATCGACTTCATGGGCACGATGACCAGCCGGATGCCCGGCTCCGGCGCCGGGCCGCGGGCGAGGATGTCCTTGATCTCGGGCGAGCCGCAGTGCACCACCATGCCGAGCTGCAGCGCGCGCGCGAATACCGCCTGCAGCACCGGGTCGACGATGGGCTCTTCCTCCCCCGCCGCGTTCAAACCCACGTAGCCGTCGTCGGTGCGCAGCGCGAGCGTGCAATGCGTCGCGCCCAGCAGCCCCTGGAACACGTCGATGGTGCGCCGGAAGAAGGCGCCCTTGTCGTCCGCATAGTCCGATAATGACGACAATTCGTTGAACGCGTACATGAGCTTCTCGGACGCGGTGCCGGAAATCCCCGCGGGCAACGGGCTCTCGCGCAGCGTCTGCTGCAAGGTGACGATCTCTTCCGGAATTTCATGGCCGATCTGCGACTTGATCAGGTCTTGCGCGCGGTCGAGGTAGCGCTTGGCGTCCATCGGGTTGCCGTTACGGGCGTGCGCACTGCCGGCCTTGGCCAGACACGCCGCGGCCATGCGGTGCTTGGACAGCGTCGCGTAGAGCGTGGCGGCCTTCTCGAAATGGTCGATCGCGGCGCCGTGCGTCCCCTCGGACTCGCCCAGGTCGCCGCGGATCTCCTCCACCTGCGCCTGTTCGTAGCGCGAGCCGGTCTGGGCGGCGAGGCGCGCGGCCTCGTCCACCGCGCCGCGCGCGTCCTCCGCACGGTCCTTGCGGATGTAGAGCTTGGCCAGACGCTTCTGCGCGCCCATCTCTTCGTTGACGGTCGACAGGCGGCGCGCGTTCTCCAGCGAGTCGCGGTAGTAGCGCTCGGCGTCGTCCAGCCGGCCACGCGCGAACACGATGTCGCCCAGCGTGTTGAGATTTTCGGCGATCAACTGGGCGAGGCCCAGTTCGGAACTGATGCGCAGGCTGTCGCGGCAGCGGCGTTCGGCCTCGTCGAAGTTGTGCACCTCGAGGTAGAGGAAGGCGAGGTTCAGATAGCCGCCGGCGATACCGGCCTCGTTGTTCTGGCGGCTCTTGATGCCGATGCTCTTGTGCAGGTAGCCGAGCGCCTTGTCGTATTCGCCCTTCGACTGGTAGGCGAGGGCCAGATTGTTGTACGACCCGGCGAGCGCATTCAGGTCCTCCTCGCGCTCGCGCAGGTACGCGCTCTGTTCGTAGTAGGAGATGGCTTCGTCGTAGCGGCTGGTGTTGAACGAGATCACGCCCATCAGGTTGAGCGCCTGGGCGACGACGATGGGGTGTTCGTTGGGGTTGAGCGTATTGACGGCGAACTTGCAGGACTCGATGCAGCTCGAGTAGTCACCCAGACGGTACTGCAGCCAGCCGATGTCGTTGAGCAGCCGCGCCTGCTCGGCGAGGCTCAGGTAGGGCGCGATGTCCTCGCGGGTGTCCTCCAGCAACTCCAGCGCCTCCCGCAACTGGCCGCGCGCCGCGCGCGCATCGGCGAGCAGCCGCATCGCCTCGCTGGCGAGTGGCGCGTGGGCGCGAATCTCATCGCTGCTCGCGCGGATCGAGCGTGCCCGCGTCAGCAGCGCTTCCGCCTCCTTCTGTTTTCCCTGCGCGAGGAGGTCGTCGCCCACGCGAACCAGCAGCGTCATGCGTTCGCCGTAGCCGAGTTCACGGTCGAGGCCGCTGTCCACGATGTCCTGCACGATGCGCGCGAGAAACGGCGCACGCTGTGGCCGCGGCGTCGTGTTGACGAACTCGGCCGCGCAGGCGGCGGCTTCCTTTCCCGCATCCGCGGACATCAGGTGCTGGTAGACGAACATCGGTGCGAACGTGCCGCGCTCGCCGGCGATGCGCGCGATGGTCCGGTGCAGATTACGGCGGCGCGACTCCGGTATGCGGTCGTACACGCTGCGGCGCAGCGCCGAGGCCGGCACCGACACCAGCAACGAGACACCGCCGGGCGGAAGGCGGCGCGCAGTCACGCGGAGCAGCGACGCGCCCGCGAGCGCCAGAATATGGCGGTGGACCGGATGATCGGCGCCAGGATACACCGACAGCACGACCTCGATCGGAAGGGCACAGCCCGCCACCGCGACCAGTTCGAGCACCTGGCGCTCGTCGGGGTCCAGTGCGTCCAACCCGGAGTCGCGGGTCACGGCGGTGCGCGAGGCGGGGAGATTGACCGTGAACACCCCGCGCGCGCTCCGCGAATGGATCGTGGCCATGAACGCGCCGGGGCCGTCGTCGGAGCGCGTGGCCAGCACCAGGCCCGCGCCGGGGCGCCGGTCGATGTCGGCCACGTGCGCCAGCACGGCCGCCTGCAGCAACGGCCGTTCGTCCGCGTCGTCGACAAGCCAGATCGTCTCGCGCGCAGCGTCCTTGCCGCCGCCACGCCGGCGGGGAGCGGTGCCGCTCTCCCATTCGTCAATCCATTGCACGTCGTAGCCCGCGCGCCGCAGTTCGGCGGCGAGACACGCGAGTACGGGTGTGCGGCCGCTGCCAGCCGGGCCCGATATCTCCACCGTCTTCGAATCCGCCAGCGCCGCCACGATGGCCTGCGTATCCACGCCGGGTGGCGCCGGAGGGAGCCAGCGGGTGGTGTCGCCGGTGGTGCCGTGCCACGCCGCGCGTGCCGCGCCGGGTGTGGCAACGGTGCCGGATTCGACCGCGAGTGCCAGCGAACGCAGGCGTTTGGCTGTCCCGGCATTGGCGTGCCCGGCGAGCACGCCGGCGATCGCGTGAATCGTCTGAACCACGTTCGCGGCGGTGTCGTCACCGGGGGCCGCTTCGGGATCGGGAGGAAACGCGTACGCACCCGGAAGAATAACGATCGATCCCGACTCGTCGACGCCGACCAGTTCGGCGCTCAACTGGAGCGGCGCCAGCGCGTGCGCATCGAGCGCGGTGAGTGTGTCGAGGAGGCCGTCCATTGCGGGCGCGACCGCGTCGGCGGTAAACACCGCGTCGGCCAGCCGGGACGCGAATGGCGTCAGGATCTCAATCCGGGTACCGTCGACGGTCGCGTCGAGGGCGGGCAGGCATCCGCCGGGCGCGATCGCGCATGCCGCTTCGCAGCGGAACGTGATGACGTGCGGCTCGATACGCGCGGCGGGGTCCAACTGGGTCCAGCTGACCAGATAGCGGCGCTCGCTGACCAGGTCGACATGCCCCGCCACGTGCCACGCGCCCGCCCGCCGTTCCTTTTCGACGGGCTCGAGGTTCTTCCGAAATGTCCGGACCGGGGACTCCATCGGATCTCCCAGCAGGTTGTTGGCGCCCGCATGGCGCGCCCGCGACAGGCAAGAAAAAATACCCTCGCGGAATCAGTTAAAATATTTTACCAGACCGCGCCCGAAAGACAAGGGGCTCGGTTGGAAAGTGGCTGAAAATCGGGGGTGCCGGGCGGGGTGAGGTAAAGGGGTCAGGTAAAATAGAGGATGCGGCCGCAACTCTCGCACGCGACCACGGCGTTCTTCTCGTAGCGGAACGACGTGGGGACCTTGGCGAAACAGCCCGTGCATAGCTCGCCCACGACCGGGACCACCGAGCGCTCGTAGCTCTTGGAGACGCGCTGGTAGCGGTTCAACAACTGCGGCTTGACGGACGCGGCGATTTCCTCGCGGGCACGCTTGATCGCCTCGATGCCGTCCATCGGGAAGCCCATTTCCTGGAACTTGGCGGACGTCTTCACGTCCTCCGCTTCTTTGATCATGTGGTCGAGGTCCTGGAGGGCGACCAGGAGGCGAGCCTGGTCCTGCTTCTTCGCCGGATGATCGCTCACTGAGCCTGCCCTTCGACGATGGACTTGAGTTCCGCGACGCTGGTGGTGCCCATGATGCGCTCGCGGGAGGCATCGTCCTTGATAAGATCGACGACACGGCCGAGGACCTGAAGGTAGAGATTATCCTTGTCCTGCGGCGGAGCGAGGATCAGGAAGAAGATGTGGGTGGGCTGTTTGTCGACCGCGTCGCAGTCGATCCCCCTGGCCGACCGGCCAAACGCGACGGAGAGTTCCCGCACCGCGAGGGTGCGCCCGTGGGGAAACGCGACGCCTTTGCCGATTGCCGTACTCCCCAGACTCTCGCGGTTGAGGAGCATTTCGAGGATGAGCCCGCTGTCGCGGATCGCCCGGTCCGCGCAGACCGCTTCGACCAGCTCCGAAAGCGCCTCGCGCTTGGTCGTTGCCTTCAAATCGAAGATGCAGGCGGATTCCCTGAAGTATAAGGCGAGTTCTTGCGACGTCATCACTGGAGTGGACATGAAATGTGCCCTACCTGTCCCGAGGGCCTTCGCATCAATGAACACTTGGAAACTATCAGATTCGCGGATTATCCTCAACCATTATCCTCTGGAAGTACGGCACCTTTCCGGTCAACAACGAAGACACATGCAAGAACACGTGGAAAACGGCCTCGTCATCCGGGTCACCGGCGGAGATGTCTGGGTGCAGGTCGCCGGAGCGGTGGTGCTCTGCTCGCTGCGCGGACGCTTCCGGGTCAAGGACCGGGCGTTGCAGGTGGTGGCGGGTGACCGGGTGTCCGTGGCGCTCGACGACGCGGGCCGCGGAGCGCTGGAGAAGGTTTTTCCCCGTCAGTCCTCGCTTTCCCGCCATGCCGACCGGGGCCGCGGCAGCCGGCTGATCGTCGCCAACGTCGAGCGGTTGTTCGTAGTGGCTTCGCTGGCGGAGCCGCCGCCGCACCCGGAGTTCCTGAACCGGGTCCTCGCATCCGCCGAGTGGGGCAATGCTCCGGCCACGATCGCGCTCAACAAGGTGGACCTGGGAAAGCCCGCCGAGATCGCGACCTTCCGGGCCGTCTACGAGAAGGCCGGCTACGATGTCGTCGAGACGTGTGCCGTGACGGGACGGGGGATCGACGAACTGGCCGGGCGGGTGGCGACGGGGGTCTACGCGTTTGTCGGCGAATCCGGCGTGGGGAAGAGTTCGCTTCTGAACCGGCTGGACCCGACGCTCGACCTCGTCGTGCGCGAGGTCGGCGAGCGCACCGGACGCGGCCGCCACACCACCGCCTATTCGCAGCTGTTTCCCTTCCGGGGCGGTTTTCTTGCCGATACGCCGGGCATGCAGACCTTCCGCTTTCCCGGTGACGACCCGGCCGGCGTGGCCGACTGCTTCCGCGAGATCGCGGCCGTCGAAGCCCACTGCCGGTTCAATCCCTGTTCCCATACGCACGAGCCGGACTGTGCGGTGAAGGCCGCGGTGGCGGCGGGTGACATCGATCGCTCGCGCTACGAGAGCTTCGTCGAGATCGTACGCGATCTGAACCAGCGCGCCGAGGACCGGCCGTGGTGAGCCGATGGGGCAGCTGAAACGGCTCGAACGTTCCGGAAAGCGTTTCCTGATGGGGGCGCTGGGACGCCTGTTCTCCGCCCGCCCGCTCACACCGGATGAGTTCCGGTCGATGCGGTTCGGGCGGATCCTCGTCATCCGCCAGCACAATCAGATGGGTGACATGATGCTCGCGATTCCCGCGTTCCGGGCGATTCGCGAGACCTACCCGGGGGCGCGGATCGGCGTGGTGTCGTCCACGCTCAATCGTGGTGTGCTGGCCAACAGTCCGTATGTCGACGACGTGTTCACGTACGACAAGAAGAGCCCCGCCCGTTCCCCCGGGCTGGTGCGCCGGTTGCGCGCGCAGCACTTCGATCTCGCGATCGTGCTGCACACGGTGTCGTTTTCGTTCACCAGTGTGATGCTCGCCGTGTTGTCCGGCGCCCGCGTGCGCATCGGGTCCACGTCTGCGCGCGTGGGGGACTCTCTGACCGGCAGCTACCTCAATCTGACATTGCCGCTTCCGGATGACGGCGCCCTCGCGCATATGAATGAGGCCGAGCACAACCTGTTCCCGCTGCGCGCGGTCGGCATCACCACCGGCGACATCGCGCCGTTGCTGGTGCCGGGACCGGAAAACGAGGCCTGGGCGGACGGCACGGCGGTGGCGTGCTGGCCCGACGGCATCACGCGCCTCGCGGTGCACCCGGGGGCCGGCAAGGCGCAGAACATCTGGCCGCCGGAACGCTTCGCGGCGGTTGTGGATGCGCTGGCGCGCGAACGCGCGCTCGCGCTGGCGGTCATCGAGGGGCCGGCCGATGCGGACGCGGTGCGCGCGTTCCGGTCGGCGTGTGGAGTGAGTGGCACGGTGGTGCGGGGCCGGTCGATTCTCGACGTCGCCGCGCTCCTGCGGCGCGCGGATCTCGTGCTGTGCAATGACACCGGTGTGATGCACGTCGCCGCCGCCGCGCAGGCGCGTGTGCTGGCCGTGTTCGGCCCCACCGATCCCGCGCGCTGGGCGCCCCGCTGCGCGGGACTCGAGATCGTGCGTTCTCCAGGGGGGCGTCTCGTGGATCTGCAGGTGGACGACGTGGTCGCGCGCGCGCGCGCGCTGCTCGCGTCCCCGCGCGGGGCCTAGTAGCGTGGACTCAGTGTGATGCGCAGCGGGAGTGTGGCGTTGGCCTCCACCGTGACCTGTGACGTCCAGGTGTAGTGATCCGCCTTCTTGAGCGTCAGCGTGTGCGAGCCGGCGCTCACTTCGATGGGCCGCATGATCGGCGTGATACCCACCAGCGTACCGTCGACGTACAACTCCGCGCCTTCCTGCGTGGCGAGACTGATGATGCCGCTCTGCTTCTTCAAGAGAATCGTTCGTTGTGACGTTTCACCGGCGATGATGCGCAGCGACTCCGAGTAGCTTTGGTGCGAATCCGCGCGGCACTCGATCGACGTCATCCCCGCATTCAGAACCAGCCGCAGGCGCGGATTCGCGAACCCGCGATAGACGCCGTTCACATAGACCTGTCCGGGCGGTTCCATCGAGATCATCAGGTAGCCCTCGTGGAAGCGTTCCGGCTCCGCGGGGGCC
>DASUGO010000055.1:0-14067 GCA_036273975.1 Candidatus Krumholzibacteriia bacterium | reverse complement strand
GAGCCCGAGCTGATGGGCATCGGCCCCACGCTCGCGGTGCCGAAGGCGCTCGCGCAGGCGGAGCTCACGATTGGTGAAATTGGATTGATCGAACTGAACGAAGCGTTCGCGTCGCAGTCGGTGTACGTGGCCAACAACCTCGGCATCACGGACGGGCAGCTCAATGTCAACGGCGGCGCCATCGCGCTGGGTCACCCGCTGGGGTGCACCGGCGCCAAGCTCACCACGCAGCTTCTCTACGAGATGGCGCGCCGCAACCAAGAGTACGGAATCGTCACCATGTGTATCGGCGGCGGAATGGGTGCTGCCGGTATCTTTCAACGTGCCTGATAAGGGAGTGCAGTCATGACCGTCGATACCAGCAACAAGATCCGCAAGGGTGGAAGCTTTCTCGTCGATAGCACCGACCCCGCCGATGTGTTCACGCCCGAGGATTTCTCGGACGAGCAGAAGATGTTCGTGAAGACCGCGGAGGACTTCATCAACAACGAGGTGCTTCCCAACATCGAGAAGACCGAAGCCAAAGCGGAAGGCGCGATGGTCGCGCTGCTCAAGAAGGCCGGCGAACTGGGGCTGTTGATGATCGACATTCCGGAGGCCTACGGCGGTCTGGGACTCGACAAGGCCACGTCGATGGCTGTGATCGAAGCGATCTCGCGCGGCGGCGCTTTTGCCACCACCTACGGCGGCCACGCCGGCATTGGCACGCTTCCGCTGGTGCTGTTCGGGACCGACGAGCAGAAGAAGAAATACCTGCCGCCCATCGCAACCGCGGAACTCATGAGCTGCTACGCGCTCACCGAGCCGGGCAGCGGCTCCGACGCGCTGGCGGCGCGCACCCGCGCCGAGCTGTCGGCCGACGGCAAGCATTACATTCTCAACGGCGACAAGACGTTCATCACCAACGGCGGCTTTGCCGATGTGTTCATCGTGTTCGCCAAGGTGGACGGCGACAAGTTCTCCGCGTTCATCCTGGAGAAGGGCTACGAAGGACTGACCACCGGCGCCGAAGAGAAGAAGATGGGCATCAAGGGTTCCAGCACCGTGCAGGTGTTCATGGAGAACGTCAAGGTGCCGGTGGAGAATCTGCTGGGCGAGATCGGCAAGGGCCACAAGATTGCGTTCAACATTCTCAACGTGGGACGCTTCAAGCTGGGCGTGGGCTGCGTGGGCGCGGCGAAGATCGCGTTTGACGACGCGGTCAAGTACGCCAACGAGCGCGTGCAGTTTGGCAAACCGATCTCGAGCTTCGGGATGATCCAGGCCAAGATTGCCAACATGGCGACGCGCATCTACACGGTCGAGAGCATGTCATACCGGACGGCGGGTCTGCTGGATACCATCCTTGCCCCGATTGACAAGGACGACCCGGACTACACGAAGAAGACCATGGCCGGCATCGAGGAGTACGTGGCCGAGTGTTCGATCATGAAGATCAACGGCAGCGAGATGCTGGACTTCGTGGTGGACGAGGTGGTGCAGATCTTCGGCGGCTACGGGTTCATCAACGATTATCCGGCCGAGCGCCACTACCGCGATTCGCGCGTCGCGCGCATCTACGAGGGCACCAACGAGATCAACCGCATGCTGCTCACCGGCAATCTGCTCAAGCGCTCGGTGAAGGGCGAGTTGCCGCTGCTGGCCGCGGCGCAGAAGCTGGCCGGCGAGCTGCTGGAAGGTCCGTCGATGCTGGACGACACCGACGACAGCGGACCGCTGTCGGTTGAGAAGAACCTTATCGACAACGCCAGGAAACTCTCGTTGCTAGCGCTGGGCGTGGCCGCGCAGAAATTCGGCGCGAAGGTCGACCAGGAGCAGCAGGTGCTCGGTAACATCTCTGACATCATCATCGAGACCTACGGGATGGAAAGCTCGTGGCTGCGCACCATGAAGCTCGTCGCCGCCAACGGCGAGGACGCATGCAAGCCCCACATCGCGATGACCAGGCTCTACGTCAACGAGGCCATGGGCCGCATCGACCTGCGTTCACGCGAACTCCTCGCCGCGTGCGCGTCCGGCGACGAACTCCGCACCATGCTCGCTGCGGCCCGCCGCCTCGCCAAGTACACCCCCATCGACTCCGTCCACCTCCGCGAAGACCTCGCCAAAGCCTTCATCGAAAAAGGCAAATGGGAGCTGTAAGGGGTTGGACGAGCATAATCGCCGGGTTTACAATCAAGGCCCCACCTCCGGGTGGGGCCTTTTCTGTTGAAGCATTTCGCTCGTGGCTCCCAACCACGTTGTCAGGCTGGAAAACGCCAGCGAAGGGAAACGGATGTGCCTGACAGTTTTCGCGCTGCTTGTGGCACTCGCACTGCCTGGTGTTGCTACTGCCCGGCCTGATGAAGGCAGTGTCGCCGTCGACTACTCGGGCGACAAGACCGAAACCATCTTCTTCGTACTCGGGATGCTGGATGAGTACGGGGGGCGCCGGATCACGGAGGGTATCGATCAGATCGAGCACTTCTACCCAAACGAGGTGACCCAGGCATGCGTCTTTCGCGTCTATCTCGATCGACTGGCGGCTGAACAGGGGCTGAATCCGACCGTCGATGTCTCGTGGGGAGAGAGCGGATACATCAGTTTCATGTCTCCAGACCTGTCAAGGTTCATCAACGCGCAGTACCAGTTCACATCTATAAATGGCTATCGCGTCGTCGACGGTGAGAAAAGACGTCTGAGTATCGCGTCGATCTCCACCGATCAGTTTGATGGTCACGGGACGAACGCCAAGCTCGCGTACCTGGCCGGCGCGTACTTTCGATATGGGCAGCCCGGGAACTACACGTTTTCCAACGCGAACAAGAAGAGGAATCTTATCGCGCAGCTTCTGGAGGATGTTGGTTGCAAAGGCGTCAGAAAGAGCTCCCGCGAGGGTATTCCCTTCGACAATCGGGTGTACTTTGACGCCGATGAGCAACTCGCGGCCACGTTTGCGCGCCTGCCGGGTATCTGGGCCCTGGCCGCCGCAGACACGCTGCTGGGATTCGTGACCAACGACGAGTTGCAGATCTATCGGGAGTTCATTGGCCTCGCTCAGAACGGTGCGTTCGACGATTGCGTGCTGACAGCACCATGCACACTGGACCGCTTCATTTCTCCGTGGCATCCCTCCAATATTCCTCAGCCAGAGCCATGGGTGGCGGAGGCGATCGCTTTCATCGACAGCCTTCCCGTCCGTCCGGCAAGTGTCGTCGAGCTGCAGTCCGACTCGGTGCTCGTTGCGAATCGCTACGTCGCATCCGGCGACACGAGCTGGGTATCGTTGAACCGGGTCGGGTTCGATCACGATCGGACCCGCGCGCTGTTGCTGTGCTGGTACTTCAACATGTCGCCCGGACGCTGCAGCCAGATGCTCTCCGTTTACTTGCGAAAACAGAAGGACCTCTGGGAGGTCACGTCCTTCGCGAGCGACAAAGTGCAGTGGGTGCCCGCCGATAAGCACCGCTGAAGACAATCCGTGCGGCGATGCCACTACCCTCGCCGACAGGCACGTGCCTTGCTGCCCCCATGAGACCGGACCGCTGGCGAGGCGGCAATTATTGCCGGCGCCGGTATCGGTTGGAGGCATCGGATGGATCGCGCGATTGTTGAGGATATTCGGCGTTCGATTGAGGAGATGCGGCGTGAGCAGCGCGAGGTCGCGGCGCGCCAGGAGGAGATTCTGCAGTTTCTGCGGGCCGAGGCGGAGCACGCGCACAAGATTCGCGAAGAGGCGATCGCGCTGCAGCGGGTCGCGAACGGGCGTGTCCGCCGGATCAGCATGCTGGCCGTACCCGGCATCCTGCTGTGCGTCTCTTTGATTGTCTATCTCTCGGCGAAGTACCACGTGCTGTTCTAGCCGGGGCAAGGAAGGCATTCATGAACAAGGTTGTTGCACGCTACGTCGACGGGCGTATGCACAAGGGCTTCACCAACGATTTCACGCCAGCGAAGGATGAATTCCACATCGCGCTCGACGGCGCTGCGGCAAGTGCGCCGCCGATCAAGGTGCGTCGTGGCGAACTCAAGGCGCTCTTCTTTGTGAAGGACTTCGCGGGGAACCCCGAGCACGACGAGAAGAAGGACCTCGACGCCGCGCGCGCGGGTTCGGGCCGGAAGATCCGCGTCGTATTCAAGGACGGCGAGGAACTCGTCGGAACCACGCTCGGCTACCAGTCCGGACGCCCGGGATTTTTCCTGGAACTCGTCGACAAGGGTTCCAACATCGAACGCTGCTACGTGGTGACCGCGGCGACCCGCGAGGTGTCCTTCATCGTAGAGTCTGCTACGCCGCGCCCGTAGCCGCCGCGCGGGATGCCCCTTTCGTCCCGCCCCGTCTGGTCTGCGTGGCCGATATGTGGTAGCTTCGCTTCCATGCAGCGCCTCGCCACATGCTCGACCGCTCTCGTAGTCGCAGCGCTGGTTGTTGCGGGACTCGCGTCTCCCGTTCGCGCCGGGAACAATGTGTACGGATTTCGTGGCGGCGTAAACATCTCCACACTCAAGGGCGAAGACCCCGTTGATCTGGACTCCGTGAACCGCCCGGTGGCCGGAGTGGTTGGTGTTTTCGGGCTGACGCCCTGGCTCGGCTTCCAGATCGAAGCGCTCTGGAGCGGCAAAGGTGCCGAGGGGACGTTGCCGTTCAGCTATTTCGGGGGAACGCTGGCGACGGGGTCGATGACGCTCGACTACCTGGAAATCCCGCTGCTTTTGCGTTTCACTCCGGCGGCGAACGGGCGCTGGCGCCCCTTTCTGTACGGCGGCCCTGGCTTCGCCGCCAACCTCTCCGCGGATGCAGAAGCCTCGGTCGATGGGACGCCGATCTCCCCGAAGATTCTCGCGGGTCTTGAGCAGATCATTGCGGACGGGGACCTGCTGTTGATGGGTGGCGCCGGGATCGGGGCCGTGGTCTCGGGGCGGCTCTTCGAACTCGATGTCCGCTACTCCGCCGGGCTGGTGAATATCGACGAATCGAGGAGAAGTTTTTCTCCGCACAACCGGACCGTGAGTGTCTCGCTTGCCCTGCTCCTCGGGCACAGCCTGAAGTCCATCGCCGAGTGACGTCGCCCGGGCGAAGCGGCCTTTGCGCCGCGCCCCGCGGTTCGCCTATACTCCTTCCATTCCCGTCGCGTCCTCCTTCAACTCTGGATGCGTATCGATATGCTGCCCATCATTCTGTGTCTGATGCTTGCGCTGCCCGCGGGGTCACCCGGGGCTGCCAGCCATTTCACCGTGACGCCGCTGGCCGATGGGGTCTACGCGGTCATCGAGGCCGACCCGCTCGGGCTCGCCAACCATTCCAACGCGGTGTTCATCGTCGGAAGCGACGACGTGATCGTAGTGGACACCCAGTTCACGCTGCACCGCACCCGCGAGGTGCTGGATGCGCTGCGTGGGATTACCGACAAGCCCGTGCGCACCGTGATCAATACCCACTGGCACGACGATCACATGTTCGGCAACCAGGTCTACAAAGAGGCCTTTCCGAACGTCGAGATCATCGCGCACGCCAATACCAGAGCCGACATGGAGACCACCGGTGTCGAGAACCGCGCCGGACAGGTGGCGGGTGGCGCGGAGGCGATGACGATGTTCCACGACGCCATCGAGGCGAAGACGGCGCTCGATGGATCGCCGCTGAGTCCCGACGAGCGCGACGCGTACGCGTCCACGGTGGCAATCGCACAGGAGTATCTCGACGAGCAGCCCGGCTTCACACTCACGTTGCCCACGCGCACCTTCACCGACCAGCTCACGCTTCGGCAGGGCGAGCGCGTAATCGAGGTGCGCCACTTCGGCCCCGCGGTGACGCGCGGCGATGTTATCGTCTATCTGCCGGCTGAGGGCGTGCTGGCGGCCGGCGACCTGGTGGACAACCCGGTGCCGTTCGCATACGGCTGCAACACCGAGGGCTGGATTGCGGCGCTGGATTCGATTCGTGCGCTGAAGCCGAAGACCATCGTGCCGGGACACGGGGAACTCGTCACCGATGGCGGGGAGCAACTGGCGCGTGTGCTGACGGCGCTGCGGGATCAGGCGCGCGCGGCGGTCGCCAACGGCGAGTCGCTGGACACAGCGCGTGCGCATATCAATGTCGACGATTTCCGCGCACGGATGGTCAGTAATAACAAGATGCTCGGTTTCATCTTCGACCAGATGTTCGTGGGGCCGGTGATGAAGAGCGCGTTTGAATCTGCCGGGGGATCCGAGTAGGACCTCAAGCCACAAAAAAAGCGGCCGGGGGTGGGTGGGCACCCCCGGCCAACCAGTCAAACCACAGACTTACGGGTGATGCGGACCGGGGCCGCTGCGGAGCGACTCCATGATCTGCAGACGTTCCTGCTGCTGTTCGGTGAGCACGGCGTTGATGGCTTCGTGGGTGGTGTCGCGCAGTTCGCGCATCTGCGTCCGCATGCTCTCGCGCGTGGCCTCGCCGGCCTGGCGGGACTCCATCGCGGTCTTGCGCGCCTGCGCGGCGGTCTCCAGCGCGCTGCGTACCTGCGCCTGCTGAGCGTCGTCCAGCCCGAGCACGGCGGTGAGCCACGCGAGGCGCGTGTCGACGCCGTCGTCGATGCGATCCATGCGCCGGTCCATCATCCGGTCGCGGCGCTGGTCGCGCAGCTCGTCGTGCTTCTTCAACTGATCCGGGGTCAGAATGGCCGCCAGTTTCTCGCGCTGCGCGTCGTGGAACGCGTCCATCGCGGCGCGGAAGTCGTCCTCGGTCATCGAACCCGCGCGGAACGCCTCGTGCATCTGCTTCATCTGTGCCTGCATTTCGGTGTGCAGCGCGCGCATCTGTTTCTGCTGCTCAGCCGTCAGGCCGAGGTCTTTGATCATCTGTTCAAAGCGCTTGCCTTCCTTGCCGTCGCCGCGGAACATGCCGTGTTGTCCAGCCTGGGCGCGATGCTGCTCGCGCAGACTGATCATGTAGTTCGCGAGATCGGACAGCTGCCCGTTATCGAACGACGGCGCTACCGCCGCCACGAACTGCATGCCGCCGCGGTGCATCGCGAACGGACCCTGCTGCTTGTCCGACTTGACCGTTTGCTTCCATTCGTCGAGTGCCTTCTGGACCACGGCCGCGTCGGCGTCGTCCATGGTCACCGCGCCCCGAATGTCCGCGAGGCTCGGAATCACGCTGGCCAGCGCGACGCTATCGTTGATCGGATTGCCGGTGCCGGACACCTGCTCGTCAGAGTTGCAGCCCGCGAACACGAGCACCGCCGTGGCGACAAGCGCCGGAATAGTGGGGAATCGTGGAATCATTGCATGTCCTCCTGGTTGGTTGTCGTTGAATTGGACAACCCGCTTCCATGTCTGCTTGCAAAAAATTATGGTTGCCGTCTGTGCTTGCCCCGCCGCGGCCGGTCGGGATCGCCGCCACGCCCCCCGCGCATACGCATCACGGCCGACATCAGGTGCTCGCGTTCTTCGGGCGTCAATGTTTCGCTCATTGAAATGATCCGGTCGGTGGCGCGCCGCGCGATCTCCAGCCGGTTGTCGGCAATCTGCTGCAACAGGGAGTCGATGTGCGCGCGTGGCACCGGGTCCTGATTCATCGACGCGATCGCGTCAGCCTCGAGCGCGTGCGTCTCCTCGTACAGGTCTCTAATCTCGCCGTGGAATTCCTTCATGGTCTCGTAGAGTTTGCGCCGCTCTTCGGGGCGGAGGCCCCCCAGCGGGTGCCGGGTCGCGTCCTCCGCGAGCTGCGACCAGCCGATGGCCGGCCGCGGATGACGGACCTGCACAAACAAGAACGCGCCAATGGCGGCCACGTTCATCACAATCAGAATCACCAGCGCGGCGACGAGCCAGCGGATCTTCATTTCGCCACCTCGTCGGCCGGAGTCAATTGCTGAAGATCGTCGGCGAATCCACTCTGCGCGAGCGCATCCCACAATACATCGCTGTCGGGGGTGGAACTGGTTTCACCGGCCACGGATATCGCCGACGCCGCGTAGCTGGCGCCGGCGCTGTAGCCCAGATACCCGCCCGCGGCCAGCGCCAGTGCGACTGCCGCCGCCCCCAGCGACGTGCGCAGCCAGCGCGGCCACGGATGGGTTCGTTCCACAACCTGAAGGGTCACGTTCTCACGCGCGAGCGCGCGAACGCGGGTCGGAAGGTGCGGATCCGGCTCCAGGGCCGGAATCGAACCCGGCCCCGCGCCCTCGAGGAGCCGGGTCAGTCTTTCGTCATTGGGATCGCGATGCGTCATAGGTCCACTTCCATTGAGCTTGGACCCCCGGGCGGTCCCGCTTCTTGCAGCCTTTCTGCCCGACTTCTTGCGAGTCTGCCCTAGAGCTGATCCAGCAGCGGACCCAGTTTGCGAATCAACTGCTTGCGGGCGCGATGAATCCGCGCCTCCACCGCCGCGAGCGACAGATCCATGGTATCGGCGATCTGCCGGTAGCTCATCTCTTCATAGTGGTGCAGCACCAGCGGCGTCCGGTACGCCGGGTCCAGCGACTGGATGGCCTCCCAGACCCGCCGGGCGCGCTCGTCGGTCTCCAGCGCGCGGTCCGCGCCCGCGGCACCGGAGGGCAGGGCCGCGGCCGGATCGGTGGTGTCCTCGGGCGTGCCGCCGCCGTCGCGGTCGAACAGATTGAACCAGCGCACGCGGCGTTCGCGACGGAGATGGTTGAGGACGTGGTTCACCGTAATCCGGTAGATCCACGTGTACGCGTCCGCACGTTCCTCGAAGGTGGCGAGCTTTTCGTAGACCTTCAGCCACACATCCTGGGCGAGGTCGCGGGCCGTGTCCGCGTTGCCGCAGATGCGGTAGGCGAGGTTGAGCACGCGGCCGCCGAACCGTTCGTAGAGGTCGTCAAACGATACGGTGTCACCGCCGTCCGCCCGGTGGGCGACGGCGAGACGCGGTCGGTTCTTGCTTGTTGGAGCCACGGTGTAAGGATAGCCGAGTTCCGGCCTCCGCCAACAGCAGGTTCGACACCCCCGTCGCCGCGTTTCTTGCAACCGGAGTTCGTATTTGCGGGTTTATTGCATCCGATGGAGAGACGCCGGCATGGGTGGATGGAGCGTCGACCGCGGCGTCGATACCGGCGCGGCGTCGATTGTCGACATGGTGCCTGCCGAGCAGGGCCGGACGGGTGGATTCTTCCGTACGGCCGTTCGATCGCCTTGTAGAAGCGCGGTCGAGCGCAGGTCGACGCTCCAAGCAGCGGTCCCAGAGTCCCGCGGCGGCCGGTCGCAAGACCAGTAGGAGTTCGCAACACGGCCCGGCCGTGCGCCGACTCGCCGCGGGAGGTCATTCTGTATCACAGTCCAAACAGTAATCCGGCGCTCATCACATAGAAGTCGTTGTCGCGTTGCGCCTCCTCCGGCAGATCCGCGAACGACGCATTCAGATAGACCCAGCGCACGTCACCCGTGAGCGATACCACCTCGCCCAGCGGTATCTCGAGCCCGGTGCCGAGGTGCCACCCGAAATCCTTGGTGGTCTGGTTCTCGACGCCGGGAAGTTCAAAGTCGTACGTGGTCCGGTACCATCCCGCGCCCACGCCCAGGTACAGTACGGTCAGCGGGTAGACCAGTCCGGTCACCTGGATGGGCCACGAACGCGCGGTCAGGCTCTCGTCGGCCAACTCGTCCTGACGGTAGTCGAGCGAGGCCTCCACGCCCAGGATGGTGAGAAAGCGCGCACGCATCGCGGCGCCGAACAGCAGATCCCCGGAGTCGGCGCCCTTGTTGCGGTAGTACCCGACGTGGGGACCCACCCCGACACCCTGCGCGGCCACGGGTTCGACGCCCGCAATCGACAGCGCCGCGACGCAGACAACCATGATTTTCTTCAGCATGATGCTACCTCCCGATGCGGATGATTACTCGCAGTCACGGCTGGCCGGGGGATCCAATCGCGCCGCGGAACTCGGGGGGACGAATCTCAGGGGACGATTGCAACATAGTAGTGAAGCGGGCGGAGGTGGAGGACCATCTGGCCCCGGGTGTAAGCACGATTAAGCCCGATGTGCTAACTTGTTGAGGTCGCGTGTGCTATAATGCCGACTTCCGAAAGGTCGCCCCATGCCCGTTTCTTATCGGTTCGATGGAAGCATTCTCGAGATGACATTCGACGGGGATTGCCCGCCCGATCATGTCACGCAGCAGTTCCTCAACGCGCTTGCCGATCCCGCCTGCCCCGAGCGCGTGGTGCTGCTGGCTGATGTCAGCAAGTCCACCTCGCTCGCCACCCGCCCCGCCGAAGACATTCAGCGCGTGGCCGCGTTTCTGGGGCCGCACGCCGAGCGCATCAGCCGGCGTTGCGCGGTGCTGGCGGCGGAGGATATCCAGTTCGGGTTGAGCCGGCTGGGTGCCGTCTACAGCGAAACCGCGGGCGTCGCGACCCGCGTCTTCCGCAACCGCGACGAAGCCCTCGCGTGGTTGCTCAAGGACACCGGCGCCTGACGGCTTCCGGTCCCTGGAGGCGCCGATGAGCGATTCTCACCTGGAAGCACAGGTTCGCGCCGCGACCATCTACGAAGAGTTCTTTGTCCCCGCTCTGTTTGCGCAGTGGTGTGACCACCTCGCGGAGGTCACAGGCGTCACGCGTGGCAGCCGCGTGCTGGATGTTGCGTGCGGTACCGGAGTGTTCGCGCGCGCTGTATCACCGATGGTGGGGGAGACCGGATTTGTGGCCGGCGTGGATTCGAACCGCGGCATGCTGACGGTGGCGGGGCACGTCGCGCCGCACATCGAATGGCGCGAGGCGCCGGCGGAGGCGATCCCGTACGGCGATGGCGTATTCGACGTGGTGGTGTCGCAGTTCGGGCTCATGTTCTTTTCCGACCCCGTCGCCGCGTTGCGCGAGATGCGGCGCGTGCTCGCCCCCGGTGGGCGTCTTGCGGTTGCCGTGTGGGACTCGCTGGAGAACATTCCCGCGTACTCGATACTCGTGGCGTTGATCCAGCATCTGGTGGGCCGGCGCGCGGCCGACGCGCTGCGGGCGCCGTTCGCGCTGGGGAAACCGGCCGATGTGGTGGCGCTGTTCGAACGAGCCGGCCTGCCGGAGGCCGTTGTTGGAACCTACGCGGGATACGCGAACTATCCGAGTATCCGATCGTGGGTGCTGACCGACGTGAAGGGCTGGTTTCCGCTGGTCGACGTCGTCCTGAGCCCGGCCGAATACGAGCGGCTCGCGGTTGAGGCGGAGCGCGCGCTGGCAGTGTTCGCCGCCAGCGACCAGCAGGTGGCGTTTCCGATTTCAGTGCACATCGTCTCTGCCCGTTGCTGACGCCGCAACCCGGACACCACCCGCGCCGTAACTCCCGCACGCCATCCCGTCGGCGCCCAGGAGGATCCCTTGCACAACCCATACGCGTGGATGGCGCTCGCCGTCGCGCTCTTCCCGTTGGCGTCTCCGGCGCCCGCCGGCACCGTTTCCGGAAAATCGTATGACATCGTGACGCTGGCCGACGGCGTGTATGGCTTCGTGTGGAGCGACCCGCTGAAGGATCCCATCGAGGGCAACGCGTTGTTCGTGATCAACCCGCACGATGTGCTGGTGGTGGACACCGGCATTCTGCCCGGCACCGCGCGTGCGATGGTGGCCGAGCTGGAAAAGCTCACCGACAGGCCGGTGCGCTACGTGGTCAACACCCACTGGCATGACGACCACGTCAACGGCAACCAGGTCTACGAAGACCGTTGGCCGGGCGTGGAGTTCATTGCGCACCGCAACACGCGCACCGACGTGATCGATCGCGTGATCAATACCCGTAAGGCGGACATCGCGGCCATGGTCCCGGTGCGGGAGAAATACCGGCGCTGGGCCGACACCGGCCTCGACGACGAAGGGAAGCAACTGGTGGAGTCGCGCCGTAATCGCGCCCGGGAGATCGCGGACATGTACGCGATGTGTATTCCGGAGTTGGAATCCCTGCGTCCCTGCCCGCCCACGCTGACCTTTGACGACTCGCTCGTGATCCACCGCGGTGAACGCGTGATCAAGATCATGTATCTGGGGCTCGGGAACACCCGCGGCGATACCGTCGTCCTGCTGCCGAACGAACACATCGCGGCCACGGGCGACCTGATGGCATATCCGGTTCCGTTCGGGATCGGGTCGTACTACAAGGACTGGATCGACACGCTCGCGCGGGTGGATTCGCTAAACGCGAACGTGCTGTTCTTCGGGCACGGTCCGCCGCAGCGCGATCGCGCGTACCTGCGCCAGGTGCAGGATCTGTTGCAGGCGCTGGTGCAGCAAGTGGACGCCGCGGTGAACGCCGGCGCGACGCTGGAGGAAACGCAGGCGCGCGTGACGCTGGCCGACTGGAAGGCACGGTTTGCCGGCGAGGACGAGGGAAAGCAGCGGGCGTTCGATGCATTTTTTGTCCAGCCCGCCGTCGAGCGCGCCTGGCGCCAGGCGCGCGGGGAACCGGACGCGCCGGAGGGTGGCGACTAGTCTTCGCCGTGGTCCTTGTCCGCCGGAGCCACCGGGTGTACCATCGGGGCACACCACCCCTGCTGGAAAGCCAGGTGAGAACATGCGAATCCCCGCCGTGGTGGCCGCTACCGTGATGCTCGCGTTGACGGGATGCTCCGACGACGCACGCATGCAGATTCAAGTCGTTCCCTCGAGCCCGAACGGTTATCCCGAAATTCGTGCCAGCTGGCCGCAATGGCCCGCAACCCACACCGTCGTGCTGGACTCCACACACACGTCAACCGGACGCTTTGACACCGCGACATCCGGCACCTTCAGGATCAACTTTGTTCTGCTGTCCGATGGGGTCGAGACGACCACGCGCGGCACCGTGGACATCCCGTTGCGCGGAGACTGGGGTTGGAGCATCGACTTCTGGCTGATGGAAGAGGATCCGGCGGACCTGTGCTTCGGGTGTTCCGGCAGCACGGCGTTCGACGTGGACTCGCTGCCGGGACTGGATCCGGGCGTAAAGCTGTGGGTGGTCTGGGGCGGAAACTCGATCAGCAACCCGGTGACGTACTGATTCGTCGGATCACTCCGCCGCTTGTCCCGGGTGCCGCAACTTGCCGATCGCGCTGAGATCGGCTTTGAACTGTTCACTCAAGCGGCCGCAGACAAGGTCACACAACTGGAAAATCGATGGATCGATGATCTTGTAGAACGCCAGCAGCCCCTCTTTGCGACGCTGGAGAAGTCCCGCCCGCAGCAGGATCTGCAGGTGCTTGGACACGTTCGCCTGGCTCGCCCCCGACGCCTCGACCAGTGCCCCGACCGACATCTCGCCGTCCCCGAGCAGGTGCAGCAGCTGGAGCCGGAGCGGGTCACCGAGCACCCGGAAGCGCGCCGCTACCAGATCCAAACTATTAGTATCAAAAGACTTAGAGTTTTTTGCCATGGTTCCTCGCGATCCCGGCTTGACACACTGGATAAATCAGTATATAACTACTCAATCATACACGCTATCGACTGTCCAGCAATTCATAATATGCACCGGTTCGGCGGGATGACAAGCCCCGCCCGGAAAATCAGGAGGAAAAAATGGAATCCAACGTCAACAAGAACGCGTGCGGCTGCGCGCATATTTCGTGGCCGGAACGAATGGTCCGGCGTCTCGCCGGCATTTTCATCATCGTATCGATGCTGCTCGCATGGAAGGTAAGCCCGTGGTGGTTGATCCTCACCGGCTTTGTGGGAATCAACCTGCTCCAGTCGAGCTTCACGGGATTCTGCCCCCCCGAGATTCTCTTTCGCCGCATGGAAGCGAAACGTAAGGTCAGGACCGCGGCGCTGAACCACTAGTCTCTCGAACCCAACAGGAGTCCGGACATGAAGCGAATATTCCCGGGGTTCCCGATCCGCCACCCGAAGCTGGTGCTGGCGATCATCGGGTTGCTCACGGTGGTGGCGGCGCTGCAGCTGCCAAAGATCAAGATCGATACCGATCCCGAGAACATGCTGCCGGCCGACGAGCCGGTGCGCGTGATCCACAAGAACGTCGAGGCGGCGTTCAATCTGAACGACTTCCTTGTGCTCGGTGTGGTGGATGAGCGAACGGTATTCACGCCTGAGATCCTGCAGCGCGTGCAGAATATCACCGCGGCGATCCGCGACATGGACGGCGTCATCGCCGACGACATCCT
>DASUGO010000054.1:0-13592 GCA_036273975.1 Candidatus Krumholzibacteriia bacterium | reverse complement strand
CGCGGTTTCCGCGACCGCCGAGGCCCGCATCAACCTGTCACGCTCCGTCACCTCGCTTCCCGACTCGACCAACCAACGCGTGACCGCGATGCTCGTCACCGCCGAGAAACTCATCCGCGAGAACAACTACCCCGCCGCTTTGTTCTTTGCGGGTCGCGCCAACCACACCATCAAGAGTGAAGAACGGCGTGCAACCCTCGACGAGGGCTCGCGCCCGATGGTGGTGGCGGTTTCCGCCGCCAATCTGCGGCGCGGCCCCGGCCAGAATTACGAGACCATGGAGACCCTCCCTGAGGGAACCCAGGTCGTCTGCATGGACGTGGTGCGCAACTGGTGTCACGTGCGCACGACCGGCGGCGACAGCGGCTGGATCCACGCCTCACTCCTCCGCTGACAGCCCCCGGCCCACCCCACCACCCGCAACCCGGCGGGCACGCGCACGCTTGCGCGCATTGTCATCCGCGCAGGGACAAACCTCCGGCCACAACCTGATTCTCTCGTGGATGGTGCCCTAGGTCAGGGCGCAGTGGACGCAGTTCTTGCCGGCCGCTTTCGACTGGTAGAGCGCGCGGTCCGCGGCGTTGAAGAACTCCCGGCGGTTCCCGCGGAACACCGAAACGCCGATGCTCACCGTCACCTTGAGCACGATATCGGTGTCGGTCACGTTGAAGCGCACCGCCTCGACCGACGCACGAATCTTCTCGGCCACCTGCTGTGCGCCGCTCTCGTCGGTGTCCGGCAGCAGTACCGCGAATTCTTCGCCGCCGTAGCGCGCCACGATGTCCGTGTCGCGGATGGTCTCACCCAGCACGTTGGCCACGGTGAGCAGCAACTGGTCGCCCACCGCGTGACCAAACTTGTCGTTCACGCGTTTGAAGTCGTCGAGGTCGAGCAGAATCAGCGCGAGATCGCCGTTTTGCAGATCGACGCGCGCCAGTTCGGTGTTCATCAGATTCCAGAAGTGGCGATGGTTGAACAGGCCGGTAAGGCCGTCGGTCACGGACAGCTCCTCGAGACGGACGTTCATGTCCTGCAGGCGGTCGTTCTGCGTGTTCAGCATCTTGTTCTTGTACTGCAGTTCGGCCTGCGAAAGGGTGATCTTCATCGCCATTTCGTTGAAGGTATCGATCATCATGCCTATCTCGTCGGGTGCGCCCTTCGGAATCTTGACGCCCACGAGCCCCTCGTTGATGCGCTGCGCGCCAAGCGCCAGCCCGTGGATCGGCTTCAGGATCGACTGTGCGATCCGGAGCGCGGCCAGTATGGCGATCGCCCCCACTACCAGCACCGCCACCCAGATTCGCTGCTGCGCCTCGAGCACCGGCGTCATGGCCAGGGCGTAGTCCTCCTCGTACGCGAGCCAGCCGCCGATTTCGTCGACGTGCACCTTGCTGTGGAAAACCTGCTTGCCGTCGAAGCGGCTTCGCCGCTCCACCAGCACGGGTCCTTCCTGGCGCGTCGGCACCTGCATGGCAACGGTGCCGATCATGCGCTCGCCGACCGTGCGCGGCTGGGTGATGAACCGGCCCTGGTCGTCGAGCAGGAACAGGTCGCCGCCGGCCCCGAGGCGGACCTCCTCGAGTGTGACGGCGATGCGCTCCAGATCGATACGCGCCACCAGCCACGAGCGCTTGGGCGCCGCGACGGCGCTGTCCCCCAGCGTCACGTACAACCACTGATGGACCCGGCCGGACGCGATGAGCGGGCGTGACGCGCCCGGCTCGAAACCATTTTCTCCGATCTCCGTCCACGCCTGCGCCGCCTCGTCACTCGCGACGGCGGGTGACTCCGCGGTCGACGCCAGCAGCCGGCCATCCGGGCCCAGCACCAGCAACTGCTCGTACACCGGGTAGCTCGGTTGGACAAGCCGCAGGAAGTAGTCCACCTGAGCAGTCGCGCTGGCGCGCGCCGCCACCGGTCCGCTGGCGGCACGCTGCGCGCTGAGCCGCAGCGTTTCCGAGCGGGCGAGGCGTTCGAGCTCGGCGCTCTGCCGGCCATGCCACAGGCGTAGACGCGTCACGGTGGTGGTGAGTGTCGACGGGAAACGGTCGGTCATGCGGTCGGTCAGGAACGCGCCCGTGCTGTGGGTGGTGGCCAGGCCCACCACGAACGAGGTCAATACCACACTGCAGCCAACCAGCAGCGTGATCTTGGCTGAGAAGCTTTTCTGAATTCTGCGCAGTGGACGGAGCATGTTGGACCCGCGCATCGCGGGCCAATGGCCAGAGCAAGAACGGTACACAAGTGTCGCCCCCGGCCAACACGGATATGCGGCAACGTTTACCGGAGGGATGGGCAACAATGAGAAAGCGCGAGGACGCACAGGGCATCCTCGCGCTTTGGCTGCGGAACGGTGTCCCCGTCCGGGTCAGGCGAAGGCGAGCCGGATGAGGGCTTTTTGCTCCAGCGAATGCGCCTTGGCGGAACCCGTCGCAGGGCTCGCGCTCTCGTAGCGCTTGATGCTGGTGACGTGCCGGTTCTTGAGCGTGGAACGGAACCAGGGGCGCAGGTAAGACAGCGCGCCCATATTCGCCGGTTCCTCCTGGACCCACATGAGCTTGACGTTCTCCGGATAGCGACTCATCTCGTTGATGAACGCCGCCTCCGGGAACGGATAGAACTGATCGATGGTGACGATCGCGCGGTCCATGGCTCCCCGTGCCGCGCGCTCCGCGCGCAGTTCGTGCGCGATCTTGCCCGAGCAGAGGAGAACCGCGCGGACATCCTGCGCATCGTTGTCTCCCACCACGGGCAGGAAGGTCCCCGAGACAAGGTCCTCCACCGGCGAGCTCGCGGAGTCGACACGGAGTGCGCTCTTCGGCATGAACACGACCAGCGGCTTGCGCCAGCTGCGCAGCGCCTGGCGGCGCAGCAGGTGGAAATACTGCCCCGCCGTCGATGGCTGGCAGATCTGCATGTTGTCCTGAGCGGCCAGCTGCAGAAAGCGCTCGATGCGGGCGCTCGAATGCTCCGGCCCCTGTCCCTCGTGTCCGTGCGGGAGCAGCAGCACCAGCCCGGAGAGGAGATTCCACTTGTCCTCGCCCGCGCTCACGAACTGATCGATGATCACCTGGGCGCCGTTGGCAAAATCCCCGAACTGGGCCTCCCACAGTACGAGCGCGTCGGGAAATTCGCGGCTGTAACCGTACTCGAATCCCATCGCGGCGGCTTCCGACAGCGGGCTGTCGACCGCGACGAACGGTGCCTGATCCGGCGCGACGTGCGCGAGCGGCAGGTAGTCGGCGCCGGTCTTGATGTCGATCAAGGCGGCGTGTCGGTGATTGAAGGTTCCACGACGCGAATCCTGCCCGGACAGACGCACACGAATTCCGTCGGTCACGAGGCTCCCGAAGGCGATCGCTTCCGCCATGCCCCAGTCCACTTTGCGTTTTCCCGCAAACATCTCCTCGCGCTGCGACAGCACCTTCGCGATCTTGTGATGGGGCGTGAAACCATCCGGGACGGTCGTCACCGCCTCACCAATTGCGCGCACGCGCTCCTTCGACAACGCGGTCGGCACCTCGTAGTGCGGATCGTAACGTCCGCCCTGGTAGCGCCCCCAGAACTCCGGCAGTTTCCAGAATATGGGACGCTTCTCGTACGCGCGTCCCTTTTCCTGCCCCTCGCTGAGCCCGTGGGTCGCCCGCGACTTCATTTCTTCGATGGTCCTCTCGTCGAGGCCGAGCCGCTGCGCGAAAACCTCCCAGGCCAGCGGATGCTTCGAAATCTTGTCATAGAGCAGCGGCTGGGTGATGGTCGGATCCTCGATCTCGCTGTGGCCGTAGCGGCGGAACCCGATGATGTCGACCAGCACTTCGCTCCGGAAGCGATGACGATACTCCGCCGCGATCTTTCCCGCCCACCAGATGGCCTCCGGTTCCTCCGCGTTGACGTGGATAACCGGAATCGACAGGCGTTTGGCGGCGTCCGACGAGAAACGCGTGCTGTGCAGCGCGGTAGGCTGCGCGGTAAATCCGACGAAGTTGTTGACGATCACATGAATGGTGCCGCCCACGCTGTAGTGCGGAATGTCGGCGAAGTTCAGCGTCTCGGCGGTGATGCCCTGCCCGGCAAACGCCGCGTCGCCGTGCAACGTGACCGGAAGAATGCGATCAATACCGCTCGCGCCCCAGCGTTCCTGGCGCGCGAACGTCCGGCCCATCACCACGCTGTTGACCGCTTCGAGGTGTGAGGGGTTGGTCGACAGATGCACCTCGATCTGGTGACCCGAGTGCGAGTGATAGCGTCCGGTTGCGCCGATGTGATACTTCACGTCGCCACTGCCGAGGACACTGCGCGGATCGACGTCCTCGATGCCGGCAAAGATGTCCTCCATCGGAATGTTCACAATACTCTTCATCACGTTCAGACGGCCGCGGTGGCTCATGCCGATGTAGAGATACTCCGCGCCGAGCGCCCCGGAAGCGTCGAGGATGCTGTCGAGCAGCGGAATCATGCCCGCGACACCCTCGCACGAGAACCGCTTGCTGCCGACGTACTTCAGGTGCAGAAACTTCTCGAACAGCTCTGTTTCCATCAGACGGCCGAGCACCCAGTTCGCATCCACCGCGGGTGGCCCCGCCTCGACGGTCTCGCGCATCCAGTCGACCCGGTCGCGGTCGACCATGTGCATGTACTCAAACCCGATGGGCCCGGCGTAGAGAGAGCGCCACCGCTCCACGTCGGGCGCCGCGGCGTTGGCGATCGCGTCCGCAAGCTCCGGATGCTCCACCGGAGTCATTCGGCCGAGGGGGTCGAGGTTGGCCTGGAGATAGCCCCAGCGCCGAAAGGCGTCGGCCAGGGGATCGGTGGGCGCAGCGGTCATCGGGGCCCGCGCGGCCGGCAACGGTCTTGGATTGCTCATTTTGGCATCTACCTGCTTCGCAACAAGCGCCGGTCCGTCGCGCTCCGCGACGGGGCCGGACATAAAACGGGCTGACGGCGCACCCAGACGCCGACAGCCGGATACGGCGGTAGCTAACCGCTGCTAGCGCATACAAATAACATAGCCAATTTGGTGCTGTCAAACGCGCGCTTGCGCCGATCCGGGGCGCGCGGCAGCGCGCGGGGCGCCGTGGGGCAAAAAGAATCGGAACTTATTTTACCACATGGGGATATACCACGACACCAAAAAGGCGCTTGATCCGGGCCGGTGTGCGTGGTAGTGTATCGGTCCCTGCACTATGGCGTTCAGTTCTTGAACGCTTGAAAGAGATCCCGGGTTTCGCCCGGGATCTTTTTTTTGCCATGCGCAGCGTACTCGCGTCAATCTCTCACGATTCCCGCAATCTCAGCCATCACGTCCGGGGTCAATCGCGGCACCACGTTGAGCGCACCCAGGTTCTCGGTCACCTGTTCGACACGCGTCGCGCCGGTGATCACGCTGCTCACGCGCGGATTCATCAGGCACCACGCAATGGCCAGTTGCGCACGCGTACACCCGACGTCATCCGCCACAGTTTTGAGGCGCTTCACCTTCGCGATGCGCGGACGCGCGGCCTCGCCGGTCAATTCGTCGCGCAGCCATTCCATGCCCGGCAGGCTGGCGCGCGTCCCTGCGGGCATCCCATCGTCGTACTTTCCGGTCAGCAGGCCACTGGCGAGCGGACTCCATATGGTCAGCCCGATACCGGGATCGTCGTACAGCGGGGCATATTCGTCCTCGACACGCGCACGATGCAGCAGATGATACTGCGGTTGTTCCATCGTGGGTCCGATCAGATGTTCGCGCCGCGCAATTGCCACCGCTTCCGCGATCTGCGCGGCGCTCCACTCGCTCGTGCCCCAGTAGAGCGCCCTGCCCAGCGCAATGACGTGGTTCATCGCACGCACGGTTTCTTCGATCGGCGTATCCGGATCCGGACGGTGGCAGAACAGCAGATCGACGTAATCGAGCTGCAGACGACGCAGCGACGCGTCGGCTCCCTCGACGATGTGCTTGCGCGACAGACCGCGATCATTCGGCCCCTGCCCGCCCCAGAAAAGCTTCGTCGAGATGACCAGATCCGAACGCTTCCACCCCGCGCGCCTGAGCACATTCCCCATCACGATCTCGGCCTTCCCTGACGCGTAGGCCTCGGCGTTGTCAAAGAAGTTCACTCCGCGCTGGTAGGCCGCAGTCATGCACGCGTATGCAACGTCTTCACCCACCTGCGAGCCGTATGTCACCCAGGCACCCAGCGAGAGCGCCGACACCCTGATTCCCGCCGCTCCAAGCCGCCGATATTCCATCGAACTACCTTCCTCGAATTGACCCGCGCCGTTTCCTGACGCACTATTGTACAGTGGGGCCGTCAGGTGCCCCGCTTCAATCTCGGCAAGATACCAGGGAGACGCAAATGCCCCGACCCCCACGAATCGCCGCGCTCGCGGCCAGCCTGCGCACCGGCTCGTTCAATCGCAGCCTCATCGGAGTCGCCGCGGCAGACGCGCGCCAGGCCGGCGCCGAGGTGACACTGGTCGACCTGCGGGAGTTCACGCTGCCGATCTACGACGCCGATACCGAAAGGTGGGACGGCCTCCCCGAAAACGCCCACCGGTTGAAAGCCGTATTCGCCGCACAGGACGGCTTCCTGTTTTCTCTCCCGGAATACAATGGAAGCATCACGCCGCTGTTCAAGAACACCATCGACTGGGCGTCGCGACCGGTTGACGGCCAACCGGGGCTTGCGTGGGCACGCGGCAAGCCCGCAGCGCTCGTGTCCGCGTCCAACGGCGCGCTGGGCGGATTGCGCGGCCTCTATCACGCGCGCTGGGTTCTTCAGACCATCGGGATGATCGTGCTGCCGGGTCAGAAGGCGCTGTCGCGCGCGGCGACGGCGTTCAATCCGGATGGCACTCTGGTCGACCAGAAAGAGCACGACGCGGTTGCCGGCGTCGTTACCGCGCTCGTGGACGTCGCCCGCAAGCTCGCAACCTGACGAATCAGACCGCGAACGACTCCGCGTTCCACTCGATGCCGAGTTCGCCGGGTGGCGCCATGTAGCCTATCAGCGCGGAAGCCGCCACAACCGCGGGACTCGCCAGATAGCCTTCGCCACCGAGGCCCATGCGGTTCTGCCAGTTGCGATTGAACGATGTGATCGCCTTCTCGCCGCGCTTCAGCGCGTCGGGTCCCTGCCCGAAGCACGGACCGCACCACGATTCGCGAATCTCCGCGCCCACCGACCGCAGCACGCCCGCCACCGATTCGTCGCCCAGGCGCCGGTCCGGCCGTTCGATCAGTTGTTTCACGCCACCGGAACCGGGAAACACGATGAACGGGACGACCGCCTGCGCGTGCCCCGCCGCGCGCGCGCGCCGCAGCACCAGTGCGGCCTGCAGCAGGTCATCGTAACTGCCGTTCGTACACGATCCGATGAACGCCTTGTCGAACCGGATGCGTTCGCGGGCAATGTCACCAGCCGGAACTGCATTGCCCGGACTGAACGGACGCGCCACCATCGGAACGACTTCGGAGAGGTCCAGCGTCTCGTCGATCGCATAGCGCGCGTTGGCTCCCGGCTGGATGCGCGGGATCGGCATGCCGGCGAAACCCTTGGACGCAAACCACGCCGCGGTGATGTCGTCCGGCGCGAAGATGCCGTTGAGTGCCTCCGCCTCGGCCATCATGTTGGCAATGGTGTTTCGATACGCGATGGGCAGCTGCCCATTCGCGTCGACCAGTTCCACCGACATCCCCTGCGACTGTTTCGCGCCCCAGCGCTCCAGCAGCTTCAGGACGACATCCTTGCCCGTCACCCACGGCTGCAGCACGCCGGTAAACACGACACGGCGCGCCCGGGCCGGCGTGAAATAAATGTACCCGGTGGACCAGCCAAAACCGAGTGTGGTCGAGCCCACACCGACGCCCACCGCGCCGTACGCGCCGTACGCGCGGCTGTGCGAATCGGCGCCCGGGATGAACATCCCGGGGTAAACGAGCCCCTGCTCGGGGAAGTAAAAGTGAAAGATGCCGTCGCCGGGGGTCGCGTAGTACGGCTTTTCGATGCCGTGTTTGCGCGCGAACTCGCGGCCGATAGTGGTCTGCTTCTCGTCGGCATCCACCCCGGTGAACACAAAATGGTCGTTCGCGATGGCCGCCTGGCGCGGGTCGATACGGTCACCGCCGGTAATCTCGTTGAAGGTGTGGATCGCGAACGGCGCGGTCCCGTCGGATGCGGGCAACAGGTCGGCGTACACGCGCAGCGTCCGGCCCGGCTCCACCACCGCGGACTTGTCCACGCGGTGCGCCCACAGAATCTGCTCGGTGGTCGTCAGAGTGCGTGCGGTTTCGGCATCCGGCCACTCGACGACCGGGGCGTTGCGGACCGCTTCGGGAAATTCGCGCCGCCCCAGGGCAAAAATGCCGCCCGTGCGCCGGATCTCGTCTTCCTTGGACGACAGCGGCACCGGCTGGTAGTTCTTCTGCCGGGTCTCGTTGCGCAGAACACGCGTCCCGGTGTCGTACGAGAACTCGTCGCCATCGCGGGCGTCGGCGACCGCATCCGGAGCCTGCGCAACCTCGAGCCCGAGATTGAAGGAATTGCGGCGGAAGATATCACCCATGTTGTCGCCGCAGACGATTACCATTTCACGCCCGACTTCGGCCGCGATTGCGCGCAGGCCGGCGGGACTCATCTCGCGCGAAGAACCGATCGCAAAGCGGTCACCGGCGATCAGGAACGTGTCCCCCGCGTGCACGCGCGCGCGGAAATCGGGCATCAGGAAGCGGAACGCGCCCTCCTTCCACTTCTTGTCCAGCGCATCGAGGCTCTCGGAAACGCAGTCTTTGGCGGGTGTGATCTGGTCGGTGTCGATCGCGTCGAGTTTCTGGCCGGGACGACGCGGGTCCCAGAAGATCAGCGCCCGGCCGCGAATGGTTCGCGCGGCGACCGTACCCGGTGGGGTGGAGTCGGTTGACGATATCTGGTTCAGCGAAACCCCGGGTTTCAGTCTCGCCGGCCCCATGAAGTGAACATCCTGGTTGGCCATTATCCCTCCCGCGTTGCAAGCCCTCCGCAGTATACACAATCGCACGCACGGCCCGCCCGCAAAAAACTATGCCGTCTGTTCCCCACCCCTGGGCCCATAGAACACAACCCAGACCGTCAGGTCATCGCTGAAGTTTTCAAAGCGATGCTCCTCGCCGGCCGGCACGAAGATCGCGTCCCCCGGCCCGAACGGCCGGCGCTGACCGGAACGCACGAACTCACCGGTGCCCGAGATCACGAAGTACAGTTCATCCTGAGCGTGAGGCGTTTGCGTATCGATACCCTGCGGAGCGAAAATCTCTACATGCATCGTACCGTGGCGCATCACATCTGCGTACGGCTTCCCCCGCCGCGCGGGCAATTTGTCCAACGCCTCCGCCACGGTCTGGTGAAACGCGTCGATCGCTTTACTCACAAGGCCAACCTCCTCAGATGCGGTTTGGACGTTGAGTCTCAGCGGGCGCTTCATTATACTCCGTTGGATGTCCGCGTCTCCCGATTTCATTGCCGCCCCGGCCGCTGAAGTACTCTTGGTTTCCTGCTACGAGCTCGGTCACGAGCCTCTGGGGCTCGTGGTCCCCGCCGGCCTGCTGGCTCGGGCGGGCATCCGTGCGCGGCTGCTCGACCTGGCGGTGGAAGAATTCGACGCCGACGCGGTGCGCGGCGCCAGCCTGGTTGGCATCTCGGTGCCGATGTACACCGCGCTGCGTCTCGGCATGCGCGTGGCCCGACGGGTCCGGGCCGTCAATCCGCGCGCCCACATCTGTTTCTACGGGTTGTACGCGGGGCTCAACCGGGATCACCTGCTCGGCGACCTGGCCGACTCGTGCCTGGGAGCGGAGTTCGAGCTGCCGCTGCTCGGCCTCGCGCGCCGCATCCTTTCCGCCCCGCAGTCCGACCCGCGCACGATGGTTGATCCCACCGACGCCGACCCGTCCCTGCGCTCGCCGGGGCGCGACGTCTCGCTGCGCCCCGCGCGCGATGCACTCAGCCATCGCACGCACTACGCGCACCTGGCGCTCGGCGACGCGCGCCACGAAGTGGGCTACCTGCAGACGACCCGCGGTTGCAAGCACCTGTGCACGCATTGCCCGTTGCCGCCGGCGTACGCCGGCACCTTCTACGCAATTCCGGAGCAGGACGTGCTGGCCGACATCGATACACTCGTTGCCCGCGGCGCGCGCCACATCACATTCGCCGACCCCGATTTCCTCAATGGCCCGGGCCACGCGCTTCGGATCACGCGGGCGATGGCCGCACGGCACCCGGGGCTGACGTTCGACTACACCGCCAAGATCGAACACCTGTTGCGCTCGCCAGAAATCGTCGACGAGTTGCAGACGCTGGGCAGTGTGTTCGTCGTGTCCGCGCTCGAGTCGATGAACAACGAGGTTCTCCGGCATCTGCACAAGGGACACACGCGCGCGGACGCGCTGGCGGTGATACGCCGTTTCCGCGCGCGCGGGCTCGCCTTGCGCCCGTCGCTCGTCCCGTTCACGCCGTGGGAAACGCGCGCGTCGTTCACGGAGCTGCTCGATACCGTCGCGTCCGAGGGACTGGTGGACGCGATCGACGCGGTCCAGTATTCCATCCGCCTGCTGCTGCCCGCCGGGTCGCTCCTGCTCGACGACCCGACGGTGACGTGCCTTCTCGACGGGTTCGATCCGGCGGCGCCCGGTCACCGCTGGCACCATCCCGACCCCGAGATGGACGCGCTGCAGGCCTCGATCGCCCGCATCGCCGAGGAATCCGGCCGCAACGAAATCGGCGCGCGCGCGGCGTTTGCCAGCGTGTGCGACCGCGTGTCACCCGGCTGGAGCCCGACCGCAACCCGAGCACCCGGGCCGGCGCCGCGCCTGACCGAGTCCTGGTTCTGCTGAGCGGAGCCCACCGGGAGTCAGTTGGACTCCCTTCCATTCTGAATCCCGTTATCTCAAACCGCTCTTGCCGCGGCGGCGTAGCTTGCCTATCATGCCAGTATCATGGAAGACCTGAGCCTCAATTTCGAACTCCCCGGCGGCGGTGCGCTGCGCATCGACGCCGTCCAATCGATGGCACACCCGGAACAGTGCACGTTCACATCCAGTGTACCGCTGTATCCCAATAATTCCGCTTTCTTCGGCGAGCAGGTCCACTCACACGGCTCCTCGCTGGTCGACGCGTTGTTCGCGATCGATGGCGTCGTGGACGTGCTCATCAACCACGACGTGGTGCGGCTCTCCCTCGCGGGCGACGCCGACTGGGAGTCGCGCGTGCCACTGGTGGGCACGGCCATTCGCGATGCAATCGCATCCGGGACACCGCTCATCTCGGAAGAGGTGACATCCGGGCAACTCGCTCCCGAGGAACTCAGCCGGCGCGTGCAGCAGGTCCTCGACACGATGATCAATCCGGCCGTCGCATCGCATGGCGGTTTCGTCAACCTCCTCGACGTGACCAACAACACCGTGTATCTCCAGTTCGGCGGCGGTTGCCAGGGGTGCGGCATGGTGAGCGTCACGCTGAAGTATGGGGTCGAACGCGCGATTCGCGACGAGATCCCCGAGGTGGGCGAGATCCTCGACACCACCGACCACGCGTCGGGCCGCAATCCGTACTACGCCCCGTCCTCCAAATAGACGCATCCATGAGGCCCCGGCTGCTGCTTCTGGTGTCCACGTCGACATATCGCGCCGATGCGTTCGTGCGCGCCGCCAAAAGACTTCCCGTCGACCTCAGTATCGCGTCGGAGAATCCGAGCTCGCTCTCGCACCTCGATCCGGTGAGCCTGCCGGCCTTCGACTTCAGCAATCCGGTCGAGGCTGCGTACCACGCCCGCATCTTCGCGGCCGCGCATCCCGTGGACGCCGTCATCGGTGTCGACGACGCTTCCACCCTGGCTGCCGCGACCATTGCGGAGGCGCTGGATCTTCCTCACAACGCGCCCGATGCCGTGCGCGCGGCACTCAACAAGTACCTGGGCCGCGAGCGCATGCGCGCCGCCGGGGTCCCCGTCCCCGACTACCGCCTCGTCCCGATCTCGGCGCCCGAGTCGGCGCTCCCGGGGCTGGCGTTTCCGGCCGTCGTCAAGCCGCTGGCGATGGCCGCCAGCCGCGGTGTGGTTCGCGTCGACGACGCCACGGCTTTCATCGGCGCGTGCCGCCGCATCGGCCCGATGGCCGCCGACGAGTCCCCCGCGCACGATTCGCTCGCGCGCGGGCATCTGCTGGTGGAGTCCTACGTGCCGGGCTGGGAGGTTGCGGTGGAGGGACTCGTGACCGACGGGCTGCTGCACGTGCTCGCGATCTTCGACAAGCCCGATCCCCTGGAAGGTCCGTTCTTTCCGGAGACGATGTATGTGACACCGTCGCGCCACGCGGCCGCCACCCAGGAGAGCATCGTCTCGATGACGCAGCGCGCTGTCGCCGCGCTTGGATTGCGTCACGGCCCCGTGCACGTGGAGTTGCGCGGTAACGACGGCGGCATCGTTCCCATCGAGGTTCACGCGCGATCGATCGGCGGTTTGTGCTCACGCGTGCTGCGCTTCGACGACGGCCGGTCGCTCGAGGACGTCATCCTCCAGCACGCGCTGGGGCTGCTGGGCGTGGTGCCGCCACGGCCCGACCGCCCCTCCGGGGTATGGATGATGCAGTCGCCGCGACGCGGACGTTTTGTGGAAATGCGCGGTGTGACCGCGGCGTGCGAAGTGCCGGGGGTCGACGAAGTGGTCGTGACGGCACGCCCGCGGCAGGTGCTCGCCCCGCTTCCGGAGGGATTTCTCTACCTCGGGTTCATCTTCGCGCGCGGTGACTCCGCGGCCGCGGTCGAAGCCACGCTGCGCACGGCGTTCGACCGGCTGCAGCCGGTCGTCTCCGACCTCAACGAGGCCGCTCCAGCCTGACCGCCGCCACCGCGACGGCGTCCCGCTCGAACACATTGTCCCGATAGTAGTGGCGTCCCTGCAGATGCGCGATCACTGACGCCGCGGCATACGCGGGCACAAACAGCCCACCCAGCCATTCGTACTGCACCACGTGCGCGCGCTCGTGCGCGCGGGTGCGTTGCAGACAGCCGGCATCACGTCCCACAACCACGTGGCCCAGCGTCATCGCGGATGCGCCACCGCGCAGCGGCACCAGCCGCCTGAGGAGCCACGCGCCCACGCCCCCGTGCGCCTCGACCACCCCGGTGTGCGCGGTCACACGTCCCCCCGTCGCCACCACAACCGCGACCAGCAGCAGCGCGGGTGCCGTGACCGGAAGCGCCCAGACATAGCCCAGCCACCGGATCGGCGGAGGCATGCGTTTCATTTCTTCGACGCACCGCCGACGGGCGGATACGTCTCGTTCCACCACTCGGGCTCGTCCTTGAGCCAGCGCGCGAACCAGGCGAGGATGGCGTCATTCCAGACCACGCGTTTCTCGTAGTCGAGGATCCAGTGGTTCTCTCCTTCCACGCGGATGTACTCGACGGTCTTGCCGAGAAGTTTGAGGGCCGCGTACATCTGGTCACTCTCACCGCGCGGGACGTTGGTGTCGGCGCCGCCGTGCAGGAGCAGGAGTGGGGTTACCACGTTGTCGGCGTGGAAGAGCGGACTCTGGTCGATGTAGATGTCGGGGCGGTTCCACGGGAAGCTGTGCG
>DASUGO010000053.1:0-3438 GCA_036273975.1 Candidatus Krumholzibacteriia bacterium | reverse complement strand
CCACACGTCATAGGTGCGAACGGTCTTGGCCGCGTTGAGGTTGTCCTCCCGGAAGTACACCGGCGTGCCGTTCGGGCGGAAGTACATCAGCTCGATTCCCTCGGTCTCATTGATGATCTGCTGCGCCACGTCCGGGCTCTGCATCATGCTGTAGTAGAGCGGCGGGCGGGCGTCATTCAACTGCTGCCGGTAGACGTTCGACAGTCGCTGGAGTTCGAGGGTGTTGGCGCTCTGAGCCGCGGCGAATTGCGGGGCTGCGATCCCCAGCAAGAGGGCGCAGACGGCGGACGTTGTTGCAATCCGACGCAGGGGGTGGACCTGGACAAACACGGGTGCCTCCTCGTGGGGACGGTTCTGTGGTTGCGGGGGCAGTCAAGGCTGGCACGGTGGCCATACGGACGTGGATGATTTTACCACATTTTCGGCGTCGATGCGACCTCGCGCTCCGGCGGACGGTTCGGGGCGTCGAAACGAAGAGCCCCCGGCGAGATGCGGGCACACCACGACGTTACGCGCAGAGATATTCGGCTATCTCGCTGGCGTGCGGCCGGCTGCGTAGCGTTTCGATGGCCTTTTCCTTCACCTGGCGGATACGCTCGCGCGTGTATCCGAGACGATGTCCGATTTCTTCCAGCGTGAGCGCGTCCTCGCCATCGAGGCCGTAGTACTTGTTGAGGATGAACTGTTCGCGTTCGGTCAGATTCGCCAGTTCCCGCCGCAGGTCCCGGCCCAGCATCTGCGCGAACACCTCCCGGTCCGGGCTCTCGGCGTTCTCATCCTCGATTTGATCGAGAAACGAGGTGTCCTCGTGTTCGCCCGACAGCGGCTCGTCGAGCGAGAGGTGCGAGCGCGAATGCCCCATGACTTCGGCAACTTCTTCTTCCGTCACCGATAGCACGCGCGCGATATCCGCCGCCTGGGGCTCGCGCTCCAGGTCCTGCTCGAGTTGTCGTGCGACCCGGGTGGCTTTCTGCGCGAGCGCGACGCGGTTCATCGGCAGCCGCACCATGCGCGGCGCCTCCGACACGGACGCGAGAATCGCCTGACGAATCCACCAGACCGCGTAGGAAATGAACTTGTAACCGCGCTCGGGATCGAAGCGTTCAGCGGCCTTCACGAGACCGAGGTTGCCCTCGTTGATCAGATCCTCCAGCGGCACCCCGTGGTTCGCGTACTTCTTGGCGACCGACACCACGAAGCGGAGGTTGGAACGAATCAGCTTCGCTCGCGCTGCGACGTCACCAGTGCTGGCAAGACGCGCGAGTGCGTCTTCTTCTTTTCGTGACAGCAATGGATAACGCTGAATATCCCGCAGGTAGATTCCAAGCGACGATCGATCGGACCGATCACCTGCACGAACCGCATTGGAGTTTTTCATTCTGAGCTTCCCCCTGGTCATCGGACTGCTCTGCTGTTTCGGCATCTGGCCGCCATTTGTCAGTGACAATAGTGCTACAGCGCTCGGGTTGTCAAGCAGATTGGCGCCATTTTCTTTGACAATGGCTGTACATATGGGTAGTTTCCGGCCATGAGTTCCGTGAAACCCAATGTGGAACCACGACATCCGATCGGGGTCGTGTCGTCCCGCACCGGCCTTCCCCAGGATCTGATCCGGGCATGGGAACGCCGGTATGAGGCGGTCAAGCCGGGTCGAGGGGCCACGGGTCGCCGTCTTTACTCTGACAGCGACATCGAGAAACTGCGCCTCCTGCGCCGGGCCGTCGCCGGTGGCCGGCGGATCAGCGATGTGGTCGCGTACCCGATTGAGCGGCTGCAGAGGATGGTAGACGAGGATCGGGCCCAGATTGTAGCGGGTGCACCCCGGCCTCGTATCGACGCGACCGGTGCGGGCGCGCAAGCCCTCCTGGCCGAAGCGATCGAGGCCCTCGAAGCGATGGACCGTCACCGGATCGAGCAGGTGCTCAGAGAAGCCGCGGTGGAGTTGAGCGGTCCCGCGCTGCGCCAGGAGGTCATCGCTCCGCTGCTCGACACAATCGGCGAACGCTGGGAAGACGGATCGCTGCGAATCATGCACGAGCATCTCGCCAGCACGATTGTCCGCTCGTTCATGCTCGCCAACCGCAACGGTCACGACCGAATGAACGCGCCCCGCATCGTCGTGACCACACCCGCCGGACAACACCACGAACTCGGCGCACTGATGGTTGCAGCCGTCGCGGAGGAGTCGGGGTGGGACGTCTATTATATGGGACCCAACCTGCCCGCCGAAGAAATCGCCGCCGCGGTTCGCCAGGTCGGTGCGCGCGCACTGGCGGTAAGTGTGGTTTACCGCGAGGGGGACCACATCTTCGATGAGCTGCAGCGCCTGCGACCATTGATTGCGGGGATTCCGGCATTCGTTGGTGGCCGCGCGAGTGACTCGTTGCGCGACCGGCTGACGGCCGCCGGCTTTCTGTGCCCGGCCGATCTCACCGAATTTCGATCAGAACTGCAGTCCATCGTGGGCTGACCGCAAGGATTCGTTGCCCCAACGTTTGACCATGCGCACCACCCGTTTTCTGCGCGAGCAATTCATCGAGCGTCCGCTGGATGAAGTCTTCGCGTTCTACGCCGACGCCGCCAACCTGGAGCGCATTACACCCCCGTGGCTGAACTTCAGGATCCTGACACCACTCCCCATCCCGATGCGGGCCGGCACCCTCATCGAATACCAGATTCGGTTGCGCGGGTTGCCCATGCGATGGCAGACCCGAATAGCGGAGTGGAATGCGCCGCACGGGTTCATGGACGTGCAGGTCAGGGGGCCCTATCGAGTGTGGGAACACCGCCACGAATTCCACGCGGTCTCGGGAGGAACGCTGGTGCGTGACACAATCGACTACGCGCTGCCGGCGGGATGGCTGGGTGAGCTCGTGCGACGCTTCGTTGTGTCAGGGGACATCGAAAAGATATTCGATCACCGGCGGCGAGCACTCATGACGATCTTTGCATTGGATTCGCGCGTACACCCCGCCACGGCCCGCGCGCACGAATCCACCTGAGGACACGCGCGTCGAAAAAACGGCCGGCTTCGCCTACGCGTTCGGCGGTAGAAGTTCGCGGACCGTCGCTTCGACTTCGGAAATCGAAAACGGCTTCTCGATGACACGCGTTGCGCCCAGCAGCTGGGCACTCTGCAGAAACACGCGGTTGCTGGGCGAGCTGATGGCGATGCATTTCGTCATCGGGTTCTCCCGCTGGAGATACATGATGACTTCGAGACCGTCTTTCTCGGGCATCAGGATGTCAGAGATCACCAGGTCGTACGGCTGCTTGCGGAGCATCTCGATGGCCTGCTTGCCATCGGGGGCGTCCACAACTTCGTAACCGGCACGGGTCAGCGCTTCCCTGAGCATGTCGCGAATCTGAGATTCATCATCGACCACAAGGATGCGGCTTTTCACGGTCATTCTCCCGTCTCCCTTGCCCCAAACGGGG
>DASUGO010000052.1:0-9370 GCA_036273975.1 Candidatus Krumholzibacteriia bacterium | reverse complement strand
CGCTGGGCTGCCCACGTCGCCGACCGGCCGTGGGATTCGTTCCGCAACGGCACACCGTCGCACGTGGACAAGGGGGCACTCGAGAGCGCGCTCGCCGCGCTGGCCCATGGTGACGACCTCGACGTCGAAGACGCGATGACCGCGATCGCCGGCGACCTGCGCCACGCGTTCGCCGACCACGTGACCACCCACCCGGACGACGTGGAAGACCTCGAAATCGGACTGTGGAAGCGGCCGGAAATCCTCGTGGCCGGTGACCTGTGGGGCCACCGCAAGCGGGTGCGCCTGCTGGATGTCCTCGCCGAGCACGGTTCCCCGCGCTCAAAGGCGGCCGCCGTGCAACTCGCGGGATTCTTTGCGCCCACCCAGAAGGGCGCGGCGTCGGTGGCTCGCGCGGTTCTGAGCACGCACGAGTCGCAGCGCGAGCGCTTCACGCGCTGCCTGATGATGCACCCCGACTACGAGGTGCGCCGTTTCGCGGTCAACAACACCGACATCAACTCGGTGTGGAAGGTCGTGACGCCCGAGGCGGTGCCGTGCGCGGCCATCCTCACGCTGCTGGAGCGGCTGGTGGGTTCGAGCCGCTACTCCACCGCCCAGCGGAAGATCTTCTTCGACGCGGTCTACCGCCGGCTGCTCACGCTGACCAACCGGTCCGACGTCCTGTACGCGCGTGGCATCGCGCGCATCCTCGTGAAGTTGAACTTCTTCCTCGAGGACGACTACTTCCGCAAACTGTCGTCGCTGCTGGACTATGTCGCCATCAAGGAAAAGACCCACGGCATCCAGGACGGCGTGCTCGGGGACTACATCGCGCGCCTGCACAACGAGAAGCAGCGGGTGGGGAACGTCAAGGGCGAGGATCCGTCGTTCGAGGGCATCCCGCTGGTGGTGCTGCGCAAGATCGCGCGCGACGGGCACTACTGGCAGATGCTTCTGTCGCATCCCGTCGCCAAGATTGCGCGCGAAATCATTCCCCACGTTTCCACCAGGGATCGCGCGCTCGTCGCCGCCAACAACCACCGCGTGAACTCCGAGGTGTTGCGCGGCCTGGGGCGCAAGCGCGAACTCTTCTCCGCGTACCCCGCGCGGATGGCGCTGCTCGCCAACCCGCAGACGCCGGTGGCGGTCTCGATGAACTATGTGTCGGATCTCGGACTCAAGGACGTGGAGGCGCTGCTGCGCCGCGCGACCGTGCACCCCGAACTGCGGAACATCCTGCGCTCGCGCTTCGACGCCGTGCGCCGCTGACGCTACAGCTCGATCTCGGCGCCGATTTCGAGGACGTGCTTGGCGGGGATACGGAATGCGTCCGACGCGAGGCCGGAATTGCGCGCCATGAACGAGAATAACCGCTCGCGCCAGAGAGCCATACCCTCGCGCGGTGTGGCCAGCAGGGTTTCGCGGCTCATCACGTAGGTGACCTCACTGGGGTCGATCTGCAACCCGTGCTCCGCGCATCGGCGCAACAGCCGCGGCACGTGCGGCATTTCGTTGAACCCATAGCGCGCCACCACGCGGTACATGTTGCCTTCCAGCTGCTCGACCGTCAGCCGCTCTTTCGCCGGCACGGCGGGCACACGCTCGGTGTGGATGGACAGCACGATCACGCGCTCGAACATCACGTTGAGGTGTCGCTGAATACGCATCACCGTGGGAGGAACATCCAGGGGATCGCGCTCCAGGAAGATGCCGGTCCCGGGCACGCGCGTCACCTGCGCGGCCCGCTGCTTCAACTCCTCGAAGGACACCCGCCGCTCGCGCACGCGCTCTTCGAGCAGCTGCCGGCCGGCGCGCCACGTCGTCATTATTGTCATCACACCCGCTGCGATTACCAGCGGGAACCAGCCCCCATCCGGAATCTTGATCACGTTGGCACCGAAGAAGGCAAGGTCGACGGTTAGAAAGATACAGGCAACGAGCAATGCGGGAACGATGTGCCATTTCCACAGCCGGCGCATCACCACGAACAGGAGCACGGTGGTTATGACCATTGTGGTCGTAACCGCGACGCCGTAGGCCGCGGCCAGCGCACTGGAGTTGCGAAACCCGACGACCAGGGCGAGCGTCGCGACGAGCAGGGCGCTGTTGACCGCGGGAATGTAGACGTGGCCAATCTCCTCCTCCGAGGTGTGATGGACCTTGAAGCGCGGCAGGTACCCCAGTTGGATTCCCTGCCACGTGAGTGAGAACGCCCCGGTGATGACCGCCTGTGACGCGATGATGGTGGCGGCGGTGGCCAGCACGACCATGGGAATGAGGGCCCATTCGGGCAGCATGTGGAAGAATGGGTTGACGGCGTGTCCGGGTGAGCGCAGGAGGAATGCCCCCTGTCCGAAGTAGTTGAGCACAAGCGAAGGCAGCACGACCACGAACCACGCGCGACGAATCGGACTGACTCCGAAGTGCCCCATGTCCGCATAGAGGGCCTCGCCGCCGGTGACCACCAGAAAAACCACACCGAGCGTCATGAGTGATCGCAGGCCATTCTCCGAACAGAAGGCAATCGCATGCGCCGGATTGAGCGCGCGCAGCACATCGGGGGTGCCGATTATCGACACCAGGCCCCACGCCGCCAGCGCGAACATCCACAGCAACGTGATCGGGCCGAAAAGGCGGCCCACGCGTCCCGTCCCGCTGCTCTGCAGCCGGAACAGGCCGATGAGGATCAGCGCGGTTATCGGAACGACGAAGCGCGAGAATACCGGAGTCGCCACCTCGAGGCCTTCGATCGCGCTGAGCACCGATATGGCGGGCGTGATCATCCCGTCGCCGTAGAGCAGCGCGGCACCAAAGAGGCCCATCATGAGCAGCGACCACTGCAGGTGCCCTCTTGCGCCCTGTCTGCGAACATCGGGATCCACGATCAGGGCCATCAGGGCGAGTATGCCGCCTTCGCCCTGGTTGTCCGCCCGCATGACGACGCCGACGTACTTGATCGAGATCACGATCACGAGCGACCAGAACACCAGCGACAGCACGCCGAGCACGTGCTCCGGCGTCACCGGGATGGCATGCGGGCCATGGAAACACTCCCGGATGGCGTAGAGCGGGCTGGTGCCGATGTCGCCATAGACGACACCGAGGGCGCCAATCATCAACGCCGTCGCGCGACCGTTTTTCTGGGGAGTCTGGTTGTGCATGGTTGGGCGGCGTCACGGCTCACGCCGGTCGCAATGGTCGCCCACTATAGCACCGGTCTTCCGGTGCGCGGAGCAAAAACGCTCGCGCCGGCACGGGCCACGACCGCCGCGGATTCCTCTTGCGCGCCGCCGCCGCTTGTCCTAACGTACCGGAGACGTAAACGAGTCACCATGACGGATTTACGCTTTATTTACGATTGCCGCGCGTAAGCAAAGCGTCCAGATAAGGCATCCCCGTGAACATAATCTCAAGGGCACTTCGGTTCCGGCGCGGCGGCGCTCTGCGCCTCCTCGCAACGCTCGCACTGCTGCTGATTCCCGGTTTGGCCGTAGCGGCGGAGTCCGCCGTCGGACACCTGGGCGAGACACTGCAGATTTGGTGGGCCATCCCGTTCGTCGGGATTCTGCTGTCCATCGCGCTGTTTCCCCTCTTCGCACCCGACTGGTGGCACCACCACTTTCCGCAGGTGTCCCTGTTCTGGGCGGTCCTGCTGGCGGCGCCGTTTCTGATCATCCATCGGGGCGAGGCATTCCACGAAATCACGCACATCTTTCTGGCGGACTACTTCCCGTTCATTATCCTGCTGTGGGCGTTGTACTCGGTGTCCTCCGGGATCCTGCTGAGCGGCACGCTGCACGGCACGCCGAAGGAAAACGTGCTGATTCTGATCTCGGGCACGCTGCTGGCCTCGTGGATCGGGACGACCGGGGCGTCGATGGTGATGATTCGGCCGCTGCTGCGCGCCATCGCGTGGCGCAAGCAGCGGGTGCATATCATCGTTTTCTTCATCTTTCTGGTCAGCAACATCGGCGGCGCCCTGACGCCGCTGGGCGACCCGCCGTTGTTTCTCGGGTTCCTGCACCACGTGCCGTTCTTCTGGACGCTGCACCTGTTCCCCCCGATGGTGTTCCTGTCGGTGCCGTTGCTGACGCTGTTCTATTTCATCGATCGCCGCATGTTCGCGCGCGAGACCCGCGAGGCGCCCGTCGGGCGCCCGGAGCGGATGGGAATCCGCGGCAAGCTGAACTTCGTGTTTCTCGGGGCCATTGTGGCCGCGGTCCTCATGAGCGGCGTCGTCAAGCTCGGGTTCGTCCACGTGCTGGGGGTCGAGCTCAAGATCGAGAGCATCCTGCGCGACGCAATCATCGTCACGGTCGGACTGGTGTCGTTCAAGACCACGTCCGATACGATCCACCGCGCCAACCAGTTCTCCTGGTTCCCCATCAAGGAAGTTGCCATTCTGTTCGCGGGCATCTTCATGACCATCATCCCGGCCCTCGCCATCCTCAAGGCGGGAGAGAACGGCGCGCTGGCCGGACTCATCGGGCTGGCGCACCGCCCGTCAAACTACTTCTGGCTCACCGGTGGGCTGTCGAGCTTCCTCGACAACGCACCCACGTACCTGACGTTTTTCAACACGGCGCTGGGGGCGCTCTTCCCCAGCATGCCGGAACCGCTGGCGGTGGCAAAGCTCATCGAGCTGCACGGTCACTACCTGCACGCGATTTCGTGCGGTGCGGTGTTCATGGGCGCAAACACGTACATCGGGAACGCGCCCAACTTCATGGTCAAGTCGATCGCCGAGGAAGCCGGCATCCAGATGCCGAGTTTCTTCGGCTACATGTTCAAGTACTCGATTCCAATTCTGATGCCGCTGTTCCTGATCATGACATTCCTGTTCTTCGTGTAACAACGGCACGGGAGGCAATATGGCAACCTGGTACGAACTTGTAATTGGTGGCGACGAACACGACCTCGTCCCCTACCTGTGCGGCTACGCCGCCGGCGCCGGTGCGGGCGGCGTCTACTTTGCGCAGGAGGCGGGGTTCCACCTGAAGCCGCTGCGCGACCGGATCAAGCACCGCGGGGAGGTCCAGCACGTGATCTGCGAAGCCAGCCGCATTGACCATGTGCGCGACGCGCTCGCCAAGGCGGGGCCGCGCTACAGCTTCGAGATCAGGGAGGAGTCGGAGATCGCGCGCGCCTACTTCCACTTCGAATTCGACACACCCAGCCGGAAGGTGGCCGGTGAGATCAAAGGGCTGTTGTCCGCGCTGCCGGCGGACGTGGCGGTCCGGGACTACGATCCCGAGGAGATCGTGCATCCGGACGCGAAGGGGGCCGAAGTCTATTCACCCGCGCACGAGTTCGTGTTCCGCGGCAAGGGCGTGCTGGAGGGCGACACGGGCGGTATCATCAAGATCCGCAAGCAACTCGACGAGATGGATTTCGTCAAGTGCGGGGAAATCGAACTGCACCGCGCATGACCGGCGGGTGCCGCCTCTGCTCTAGCGCCGGGCGGGCTTCGGCGCCAACCCCTCGATCTTCTTCATGAGAGCCGGGTCGTCCGGCAACAGTCCCGCGGCCGGCAGGCGCCGCGTCACCTCGACCCATTCGGGCGCATCCGCGAACACCTTCCGGAGTAACTCGAGACCCTCGGCCTCGTGGCCGCTCGTCAGCATCGTGACAGCCGCCCAGTAGCGCACCTCGGGATTGCCGGGCAGCATCTTCGCGGCGGTGCCGTACGACTCCAGCGCACCGTCGATGTCGCCGGCCTCGAGACACGCGTCGCCCGCGTTCATGTGCTGGTAGGCGCGCTGAACATCGACCAGCCGCCGCAGTTCCTTGACCGGCTCCGGGCTGTCTTCGACACGCAGGTCGATGGTCCGGTCCCGCCACGGGCTGCCGCTGGGCGTGCCCGACACGACGATGATCGCGGCCGACTGGCGGCCACGGATGTCGCCGCCCTCGCGCTGCGCCGCCTCGAGTGCCGCCAGCATGCGTTCGGCCAGATCGCCGCGGGTGGTCTCGTACGCGCGCGCCATCGCGTCCCACACGGTGTTCTTCTCCATCAGGTTGGCCTGCACCGAGTACTGCGCGCCGGGATGATGACCGAACTCCGCGATGCAGTTCTTCCCACTGTGCACCGCGACACGGCCGTGCGCATCCACCATTGCCACCTGCCGGACCTCGCGCTGCGGGTCGGCGGCGAGGAGCGCCGCCAGCGCCTGCGGGGCGGACTTGCCGGCGCGCATCAGGTCGAGCCCCAGCGGACCATAGGAAATCTCCGTGAACGATTGCGTCGCGACGGCACCCACGCCCGACTCCGCCCACGGCACCCCCGAGCCCACCGAGAACCAGTGCGATTGCACCGCAACCCCGATCTCCCCCGTCACCGAATCGCGCGCAACGATGGAGTACGTGTGCACCGGCCGCGCCGGGCGGGCTGTCGCGCCGGGAACGGCACGCGGCGCGGCGCTACCAACGGGGATTAGAACGGCCACCGCGAGGGCGAACAGCAACGGGCGTCGCATGGTGTCTCCAGACTGCCCCACCACATTGACGGCGGGCGGGAAAGGGCCTATTCTCGGGGTTCTCCGGCTAAGCTAGCACATGGCGCGCGGGCCGTTAAGCCCGCTTATCCACGGGAAAATCACATGAACACCGCAAAAGAATCCGTGCTCGACCGGTTTCTTCGTTACGTCAAAATCGACACCCGCTCCGACGAAGACTCCAAGACCTTCCCCAGCACCGACAAGCAGTGGGATCTGCTGCGCCTCCTGCACGAGGAGTTGATCGGGCTCGGCCTCAAGGACACGAGCATCGACGAGAACGGCTACGTCTTCGCGACGGTTCCGTCCAACCTGCCCCCGGAACACGCGATGAAGGTGCCCGTCATCGGTTTCATCGCGCACGTCGACACGTCACCCGCGGTCACCGGCACCAACGTGCGGCCGGTGGTGCACCGCAACTACCAGGGCGGCGACATCGTCCTCCCCGGCGACCCGACGCAGGTCATCCACGCGTCGGAGTATCCCAACCTCGAGAAGATGTACATCGGCATGGACATCGTCACCAGCGATGGCAAGACCCTGCTGGGTGCGGACGACAAGGCCGGCGTCGCCGAGATCATGACCGCGGTGGAGATGTTCCTGCGCAATCCCGACATCCCGCGTGGTGTCATCAAGGTGGGCTTCACGCCCGACGAAGAGATCGGCAAGGGCGCGGATCATTTTGACGTGAAGCGCTTCGGCGCCGACTTCGCGTACACGATGGACGGCGGCCCGCTGGGTGAGATCGAATACGAAAGTTTCAACGCGGACGCCGCGACCTTGACCATCGAGGGCGTCGGTGTCCACCCCGGTTACGCCAAGAACAAGCTGGTCAACGCCATCCGCATCCTGGGCGACGTCCTCACGCGCCTGCCGCGCGAATTGAGTCCGGAGATGACCGAGAAGCGCGAGGGGTACATCCACCCCTACGTGCTCGAAGGCGCGAGCGAGGCCGTGAAGCTCCGCATCCTGCTGCGCGATTTCGACATGAAGGGCATCGAGCAACAGCGCGACTTGCTGAACGGGATTGCCGCCGAGGTGCAGAAGATGCATCCCAAGGCGCGTATCGCGGTGGAGTTCAAGGAGTACTATCGCAACATGCGCTACCAGATCGAGAAGGAGCCGCGCCTGATTGCCTACGCCGAGGAGGCCATCACGCGCGCCGGCGCAAAGCCGAACCACGCCATCATTCGCGGCGGGACCGACGGCTCCCGGCTGTCGTACATGGGCCTGCCGTGCCCGAATCTGTTCGCGGGTGGCGAGGCGTTTCACTCGACGCGCGAGTGGGTGCCGGTGCAGGTCATGGAGAAGGCCGCCGAGACCATCGTGCGCCTGGCCGAGATCTGGGCGGAGCGCTCCGCGACCAAGCAGTAGACGGGAGGGCGAGACATGTGCAGAAATATCCGGCCGCTGTTCAACTTTGAACCGCCGGCCACCGACGCGGAAATTCGCGACGCGTCGCTGCAGTTCGTGCGCAAGATCAGCGGCACCACCAAACCATCGCGGGCCAACGAAGTCGCGTTCAACGCGGCGGTCACGGACATCGCCGCGATCGCGCGCGCGCTGATCGACTCGATGGTCACCACCGCCCCGGCCCGCAACCGCGACGACGAAGCCGCCAAAGCCCGCGCCCGCTCCATCGAACGCTTCGGCAAGTAGGTGGCCGGCGGCGGGCGGTCACGCGTCCGGCGGCCCGCCCCTCACTTCACGCGTCCGGCGGCCCGCTCCTCACTTCACGCGTCCGGCGGGTTTCCTCCGCTCAGGCACTTCGCGCGCGATGGTTGAAAGCGCGCCTCGTGAAATCGCGTCGGAAATCCCGCCGGCCGCTCGCAAGTGGCAGGACATTTACCGCTGTTACAGCGGTAGAGTGCCCACCACGCGGTTGTTCCGTGCGGGTGGCAATCAGCGGGCGCCCACCAGGGCGAGTCAGCGAGTGCGAAGGCGCGAATGACGAGCCCGCAGTGGGCTGCTGATTGACAGGACCCGCACGGCCCCGGACGCTCCTCCGTGCGGGTGGCAATCAGCGGGCGCCCACCAGGGCGAGTCAGCGAGTGCGAAGGCGCGAATGACGAGCCCGCAGTGGGCTGCTGATTGACAGGACCCGCACGGCCGACCGACAGGACCCGCACGGCCGACCGACAGGACCCGCACGGCCGACCGACAAGACCCGCACGGCCGCGGACGTCAGCGGCCCTGCATCACGGTCGCGATGAATCGGTCCGGATCGGAGGGAGACACGACGACCGCGCGGTCGCCGTACTGCAGGACCACCGTGCGCGCCGGGTCGGTGATGTAGGCCTTGTACATCCCGAGCCGCTTGTTGCGGAACCAGCCCGAGAACGAGAAGAACCCCCCGTTGCCAAACACGCGGATCGAGCCCGCGACCAGCGAGGGGTCGTGCGTGGCCGACTGCACACCGGTCCGCGGCAGCGAGACCGAACGCAGCGGCCGGTGGATGACGATGGTGTCGCGTTCCACCGTGTAGCCACGGATCATGAACAGCGCACTGCCCACGACGACGGCGATCGGCAACAGCGCCGTCCACCACTTGGACGGGTCGCCACCGGCGTGGGTGGTGGTGTTCCACACGATCAGCGCCGCGCCCACGCACATCACGGACGCGAACAATGTCACGCCTTTGAGTAACCGGCTCCAGGGGGCGTCAAAGTGCATTGGTCGATTCTCCTCAGCGGCTCCAGAGCATGAAGGCCAGGACGACGGCCGCCAGCGCGATGCGGTAGTACGCAAACGCGTACAGGCCGCGGCGGCGCAGGAATCCAAGCAGGAAGCGAACCACGATCCACCCGCCGATCGCGGACGTCGCGACGCCGACCAATAGCGCGGTCACTTCGCCCGGCGCCATCGGCTGCCCGATCAGGTCGAGTGACTTCTTC
>DASUGO010000051.1:0-30201 GCA_036273975.1 Candidatus Krumholzibacteriia bacterium | reverse complement strand
TGGAATTCCTCCTCGACAAGCTGGGCAAGACCAAGACGAACGCGCAGTTCCTGAAATCGATGAATGCGTAGAGACTGCGGCTTCACGCCGTAGTGCAGGGAAGAGGCCCCCGCCGCCAGGTTGGGGGCCTCTTCATTTATGGGGATCGCGTCGGAATCTCCCGCCCGCTCGTTACCGGCCACGGATCCTGTTATCGCAACCTACCGATACAGTGCCTTCACGCCGCCCCAGGTCCTGCTCTCGGTCGCGAGCGCCGACCCGCTGGTGGTCCCCTGCGCGACCAGTTCCCCGTTGCCGTTGTATACTGCGAACGGTGATCCCGCGGCGGTGGTTGCCGGAGCCGCCGTTGCATTGGGCGCTGGCGGCATCCAGCGGAATCCTGAGAAGCTCGTGCCGTTCGCGATGGGCGTTCCGCCGATGGCCACGTAGGTGAGTACCTGCTCCGATGCGCCGAACAGGTCGGAGAACACAGATCCGGAGAGATCGGGTGGCGTCCACGAGACGCCATAGAAACTCGGACAATCGGGGCCCCACGAATCCGGATAGCAGTAGTCCGGCCCCCACACGCCCACCAGGTCGGGACGCGTGAATACCACCTGCCCACCAGTGTTACCGACCGCAACGAAGTACAGGTCGTCGCCGGAATTGTTGTCGACGGTGAATTCGTAGTAACCGCCCGACTCGTAGAACGGGTCGACGGTGTACACCTCGGACACGTTCACCTGGGCGACGCCCGTGCCGGCCAGGAGGCCGACGGCGAGGACGGACAAGGCGAGGATGCCCGCCAGGGTTCGGATTCTGGATTGCATGACTCCTCCTTCAGTGGGAGATGGCGGAAAAGGGTTCTGCTTGAGGTGAACAGTGTAGCATTTCCGTGATCGGGCCCGGGACTCGGCCCGTCGGGGGGGGACGCGGACGCCCGGCCACGAGGTCGGGCGGCAGAAGGGGGCCCTGGTACGCCAGCGCGGGTTGTCAAGTTAACCTATTTACTGGAAACAGGATATGGCTGCCCGGCCGCCGATCGGGCGGGTGGGAGGCCTCCCGCGCTTCCTCTCTTGCGCGGCGTCCCTCCCAACCGCTATACTGCTCGTTTCGCAGGCTGAAAGTGCCGGGAGTCAAAGCAATGAAAAAAGATATACATCCGAAGTATCACCCCGTCGTCTTCCTCGATCCGGGCGTCGGTGCTGAATTCGTTACCCGCTCCACGATGACGAGCAACGAGACCCGCGACATCGACGGTGTGAAGCACTACGTCGTCCGCATGGAAATCTCGTCGGCGTCGCACCCGTTCTTCACGGGCAAGCGCAAGTTCATCGACACGGCGGGCCGCGTGGAACGCTTCCGCGAGAAGTACAAGTACGTAGACAAAGACAACTCGGCCCAGTCCGAGTAGTCCTGCCTGCGCTTAACCCATGCCGGAAAAACGCATCAGCGTCGGTGGCCAGGCGGTCATCGAAGGCGTGATGATGCGGTCGCCGACGTACTACGCGACGGCCGTTCGCACGCCTCAAGGCACCATTGTGATCCAGAAGAACCGGTTCGAGGCGCTGACTCACCGGTTCAAATTTCTCAACATACCCATCCTGCGCGGGGCCATCGGCCTCGTGGAGATGATGTGGATTGGGATCGCGTCGCTGTCCTATTCCGCATCCCAGGCGTCGGACGAGGACGTCGACGCCAAACCAAAGAAGAGCACCGCCGCCAACCTGTCGATCTTCGGATCGGTGGTGTTCGCGCTCGGCGCGGGCTTCCTGCTGTTCTTCCTGCTGCCGCTATGGCTCACCGAGCTGACCGGCGTGCAGAACGGGATCGTTTTCAATCTCATCGACGGTGCCATTCGGCTGGTGTTCTTCCTCGGTTACCTGATGCTCATCGCGCAGTGGAAGGACATGCAGCGGATCTTTCAGTACCACGGTGCCGAACACAAGACGATCTACGTGTTCGAAAATGGCCAGGACCTCACGGTCGCGAACGCGCGGCCGTACACCACGCTGCACCCGCGCTGCGGGACGAGTTTCCTGATCGTCGTGATGCTGGTGAGCATCCTCGTGTTCTCGGTGCTCGGCAAACCCGACACGTGGGGCGAGCGGCTGTTCCGGTTTGCGATGATCCCGGTGATCGGCGGCATCTCGTTTGAGTTCATCCGCCTGTCGGCCAAGGAGAAGTTCGCACGCTTCCTCAAGCCCGCCATCTGGCCTGGTCTGACGCTGCAAAAGGTCACGACACGCGAACCCAGCGATGATATGCTGGAGGTCGCAATTGCGGCGCTGGACGCCTGTCTCGACTATCAGAACGTCCGGCTGGAGATTCCCTCCAACTGAGTTTCGTCCCATGGCCACCAAATACGACCCGATACTCACTCGTTTCGACGAGCTGACGGGCCTGCTCGCCGACGAGAAGGTCATTCGCGACAACGCCCGCTGGAGAAAGCTCGCCAAGGAGCGCTCCGACATGGAGGAACTCGTCGCGGTGACGCGCAAACTCAAGAAGGTCGTCGAGACCATCGAGGACAACCAGAAGATCATCAAGGCCAACGAGGACGCCGAACTGGTGGGAATCGCGCGCGCCGAGATGGAGTCGCTCGACGAGGAGAAGGACGCGCTGGAAGAGGAATTCCGCATTCTGATCGTTCCGAAGGATCCCAACGACGACAAGAACACCGTGATGGAAATTCGCGCCGGCACCGGCGGCGAAGAGTCGGCGCTGTTCGCCGGCGACCTCATGCGGATGTATTCGCGCTATTTCGAGCGCAAGGGCTGGAGGGCCGAGGTGCTCTCCAGCAACGAAACCGGCATGGGCGGCTTCAAGGAAGTCGTGTTGCTGGTGCAGGGGCAGGGCGCGTTTGGCCGGCTCAAGTTCGAAAGCGGCGTGCACCGCGTGCAGCGCGTCCCGGCCACCGAGGCCAGCGGACGCATCCACACCTCGGCGGCGTCGGTGGCGGTGTTGCCCGAGGCCGAGGAAGTCGAGATCCACATCGACCCCAACGAACTGCGCATCGACGTGTACCGTTCCAGCGGCCCCGGTGGCCAGAGCGTCAACACCACCGACAGCGCGGTGCGCATCACGCACATTCCGACCGGCCTCGTGGTGACCTGCCAGGAGGAACGCTCGCAGATCAAGAACCGCGCGAAGGCCATGAAGGTGCTGCAGGCGCGCCTGCTGGACCGTGCGCAATCAGAGCAGGAAGAGAAGATGTCCGCCGAGCGCCGCAGCCAGATTGGTTCCGGCGACCGCAGCGCGAAGATCCGCACCTACAATTTCCCGCAGCAGCGGGTCACCGACCACCGCATCAACTTCACCACGCACACGTTGAACGCCATCATGGACGGCGACCTCGACGAACTCATCGAGGCGCTGCACAAGGCGGACGTGCTGGCGCGCGCCGCGCAGCGCGCGCCTTCCCAGTAGGGGGCGGGCCGTGGATCGCGCCGTCACCACCATTCGCGACCTCCTCAACGCTGCCCACCGGCATCTCGTCACCCACAACGTTCCCAACGGGCGCCGCAACGCGGAGTGGATGCTGTGCGCCACGCTCGGCATCAGCATGCTGGACCTCTACGTCCGTTCCGGCGAAAGCCTTGACCCCGCGGACATCGACCGCTACTGGCGCTGCGTCGAGCGACGCGCGCAGCGTGAACCGCTGCAGTACATCCTGGGCAACACGGAATTCATGTCACTGCCGTTCCGCGCCCGTGCCGGCGTGTTCGTCCCGCGGCCCGATACCGAGGTGCTGGTGGAACACGCGGAAAAGAAGCTGCGTGCGTTGCCGCTCCACGACCCGGCGCTGGTGCTGGACCTGTGCTGCGGCAGCGGCGTGATCGGTGTGTCGATTGCGAAACGCGTTCCCAACGCGGGCGTGACCGCGGTGGACGCGTCCGAAGCCGCCGTGGAACTCACCGCCGACAACGCCGCACTCAACGAGGTCAGCGACCGGGTTCGCCTGGTGCACGACGACGCCATCGACTACCTCGACGGCACCACGGACCGCTTCGCGGCCATCCTGTGCAACCCGCCCTACATCGCTTCCGGCGATCTGGCGGGGCTCCCGCGCGAGGTGCGCGACCACGAGCCGATGCTCGCGCTCGATGGCGGCCCGGACGGGCTGAATTTCTATCGTCGCGCGATTCCGCGAATGATGCGATGCTTGCTGCCGCGCGCCTTCGTGATGGTTGAGATCGGCGACACCCAGGGCGCGGCGGTTGCGGAGCTGTTCCGCGGCGCGGGATTCACGGATGTTGGCGTAATTGTGGACCTGGCGGGGCGGGATCGGGTGGTTTCCGCGACACGCGACACTCTGAGACAGTAGGAGCAGGACCCTGCGCCGCGGAGCGGCGCAGGGTTACCAAAATGGACAAATTTATCGTACACGGACCCACACCCCTTGCGGGCACCATCCCCGTCAACGGCGCCAAGAACGCGGTACTCCCGCTGATGGCCGCAGCGCTGCTGGCGCGCGGCACCAGCGTGATTGAAAACGTGCCCGACCTGCGCGACGTGACCACGATGGTGAATATGCTCGATCTGCTGGGCGCGAAAACCTCGCGCGAGGGCAGCACGATGCGCATCGACACAACGGAGGCCAACGGCATCGAGGCACCTTATGACCTCGTGCGCACCATGCGTGCGTCGATCTACGTGCTTGCGCCGACCCTGGCGCTGCACGGCCGCGCGCGCGTAAGCATGCCCGGCGGGTGTGCGTGGGGGCCGCGCCCGATCGACCTGCACCTGATGGCGATGGAAAAGCTGGGCGCGAAAATTGCGCTCGAACATGGTTATATCGAAGCCAGTTGCGACCGCCTGCGCGGCGCGGAAGTCGTCTTTCCAATCTCAAGCGTGGGTGCCACCGCGCAGACGATCATGGCGGCGAGCCTAGCCGAAGGAACCACCGTGCTGGAGAATGCGGCGCTGGAGCCCGAGATCACCGACCTGATCCACGCGCTGCAGGAGTGCGGCGTCGAGATCGAAGGCGCGGACACGTCGCGCGTGGTGGTGCACGGCAACACGTCGGTCAAGCCGCTGGTGCACCGGGTGATTCCGGATCGGATCGAGGCAGAGACGTTCATGGCGGCCGGCGCAGTTACCGGCGGTGACGTCGTGGTCAGCGACTGCAACCCGGGCCACATGGGCGCGGTGATGGCGGTGCTCGAGGCATGCGGCGCGACCGTGGACGTGGGCAAGAACCAGGTGCGCGTGCAGGGTCCCGTCCGCCTGAAGGCCACCGATGTGATCACGCGCGAGTATCCCGGATTTCCCACCGACATGCAGGCGCAGATCATGGCCGTGCTGTGCCGCGCCGACGGCGTGAGCACGGTCAAGGAGACCGTCTATCCCGACCGCTTCACGCATGTTCCCGAACTGCGCCGCTTCGGCGCCGACATCCGGCTGGACGGCAACCTCGCGGTGATCCGCGGCGTCGAGACGCTGCAGGGCGCGCCGGTCATGGCGACCGACATCCGCGCGTCGTCCGGACTCATCCTCGCCGCGATGGGTGCGCAGGGACGCACCGAAATACTTCGCGTCTACCACATCGACCGCGGCTACCAGCGCATCGAGGAACGGCTCAACGCGCTCGGTGCGCGCATCGAACGTACCGCGCAGTGAGCTCGGCCCCCGGCAACACCGCCGCGCCGGCCGCACGCCACTTCATCCTCGGCACCGCGGGGCACGTCGACCACGGCAAGACCGAACTCGTGCGCGCCCTCACCGGCCACGACACCGATCGCCTCAAGGAAGAGAAAGATCGCGGCATTTCCATCGAACTCGGATTCGCGCCGCTGGAACTCGCCGACGGCGTGTTCGTCGGCATCATCGACGTGCCCGGCCACGAGCGCTTCGTGCGCCAGATGGTGGCCGGCGCGGGCGGCATTGATCTGGCGATGCTGCTTGTCGCGGCCGACGAAGGCGTGATGCCGCAGACGCGCGAACACCTCGAAGTGCTGAACGCGCTTGGTATCCGGCACGGACTCGTCGTGATCTCCAAGTCCGATCTCGCCACCGACGACATGCTCCCGCTGCTCGCAGAGGAAATCGCGGAGCTGGTGGACGGCACGTTCCTCGCCGACGCGCCGGTCATCGCGACATCGGCGCGCAGCGGCGCCGGGCTCGACGCGTTGCGTGCCGCATTGCTTGCGCTGGCGCGTGCGGTGGAGAACCGCGACGCGTCGGGGCCGTTCCGCCTCGCCATCGACCGCATTTTTCACCAGAAGGGTATCGGCGTCGTCGTTACCGGCAGTTGCTATTCGGGGCGCGTGTGCATCGGCGATGAGCTCGTGCTGCTGCCGGCGGGGAAACCGGTGCGCATCCGCGAAATCCAGAGTTTCGGCGCCAGCCGCAGCGAGGGCGTTGCCGGCGAACGTCTGGCGCTGGCGGTGCATGGCGTCAAGCTGGAGGACATCGAGCGCGGTGACACGCTGGCGACCCCGGGAAGCTTCGTCGCGACCGAGACGATCGACGCGCGGCTCGCGCTGGCCGGTATCGACAAGATCGAGATCAAGAACCGCGAGCGTATCCGCATCCACCATGGCGCGCGCGAACTGCTGGGCCGGGTGGTACTGCTGGAGCGCGACGATCTGCGTGCGGGCGCGAGCGCGTTCGTGCAGCTGCGCATGGAGTCACCGATGGTCGCCGGCACGGGTGACCGCTTTGTCGTGCGCAAGTATTCGCCGCCGCGGGTGGTCGGCGGTGGCATCGTGATCGACACCGGCGCGGAAAAGCACCGCCGCAACGATCCGGCGGTCATCGAACGCCTGCGCGTGCGCGAGCAGGGCGATCCCGAGGTGCTCCTCGTGCGCACAGTCGAACGCGCCGGAATGACGGGACTCGCCGAGGCGGACGCCGACGCGGCTATTGCGTCGGCGCTGATCGAGCGCGGCGACCTGGTGGCGATCGCCGGCCGGCTTTACCACGCGGCGGTGATCGAGGCATTCGCGGCGCGGATGATCGAAATTGTGACCGCCCACATCGCGCGCAATCCGCTGCAGTGGGGTGCGGGCAAGGAAGAGCTGCGCCAGCGGCTTGCGTTTCCGCACCCGGCCGCGACGTTCAGCCGCGTGCTGGATGCGGTGGCGGCCAACCACGCGCTGTTTGTCCGTGGCGACCGCGTTCGCGCCGGGTCGGCGGACCTCGAGTTGCCGCCCGACGTGGCCCGGGCGGTGGCATCCCTGGGCCGGCAAATCGAAACGGCCGGGATCGCGTTCAGCTCGCGGGCGGAACTCGAGCGCGCCTGGACCGCGCCCCAGCGGTTTCAGGATGCGTTGCAGATCCTGCGCGAAACCGGCGAGGTGGTCGAGGTGGGGGACGGCATCCTGCACCAGCGCGCGCTGGCGCAATGCGTTGCGCGGGTCCGGGAGCTGTTTGCCGAGCGCGGCGAACTCTCCGTGGCCGACCTGCGGGACGCCCTCGGGATCACCCGCAAACACGCGGTGCCGCTCTTGGAGTTTCTGGACTCCCGGCGAATCACCCTGCGCAAGGGCGACGTTCGTGTGCCCGGAAGCGCCCTGGCGGGGGAATAGCGCTCCCGTCTGGGAAGTTCTCGCTACCAGAATCCACGAAACTCTGATATATTCGTGGGGTCATGAAGCTCCTCCGAACCCTATTCATGGCGCTGGCCCTGCTGGCGTTGCTCGCCCCGACCCTCAGTTTTGGCGACCAGTTGCCCCTGCCGCTCGAGAAGAAGCTGACGGCGGGAACCAGCACGCTGAACTACTGGGGTCAGACCTTCCGCTTCACGAGCCCCGTCGCGCTGCTGGTGCGCTGCGAACCCGAGACCACCACCCGCTTCAAGATGTCGGTGGTGATCTACCCGGGAACGCCTCAGACCAACGCCCCCTCATCCAATACGCTCCAGGATCTGATGATCTACTGGGAGAACTTCAACACCGACGTGTATACCGGCGGTGTCCCCGTCATCGACCCCTGGACCGGCAGTTTCACCACCGAGGGTGGCTTCGTCGACCGCTAGTTTCGTAAGGTATTTTTACCCTCCGTAAGTATTTTTAACGCTTCGAAAAACGGCCCACCCCCGAACGGCCGTGTGTGTATCGGTAACCCATTGCCTTGAAAAGAGATCACGCCATCGGACGATGGTCCCGCACGGCGATATTGGCACGTCAATTGCACAATGCAATGTCGTCCGACGTGCTGTCCGATGGAAGGGGTACTCCCTAGCGGGGTGCCGGGATACAGGAAGCGGCGGCACGGAAGGATCCGGAGAGCGGTGCCAAATGGAGGCTGCGTACTCCTCTTCGTCGGCCCTCGGGCCGGCGGTGCTGGGTGCCTTCCCCTGAGTGGCTCGCCAAGCCAGTGAATCATAGCCCTTGCCCTTAGCGTGATTCCGAGCGGCACCGTAATCCGGACGAAAAGAGGGAAGCACTTCGGTGCTTCCCTCTTTTTCATTCCCCGCCGTCGGTTCCCTCCGGGAGTCGCGGTGGCACCATGACCATCTTCTCCCGCTCGCAGGTGACCTGGCCGGGATTCGCGCCGCGGAACTTCCGCACATACTTGCGCTGGGTGTAGATGACCGGCACCAGCTTGCTGTGGCGCGCCTTGGAATAGTGCGCGGCGATCGATGCCGCGCGCTCCACCACGGTGGCTGGCGGGCTGCCCTTGCCGCCGCGCGAGCGCAGGACCACGTGCGAACCGGGCACGTTGTGCGCGTGGAACCACAGGTCGCCGGGTGCTGCGACCTTGAACGTCACCTCGTCGTTCTCCTGGTTCGAGCGGCCGACGATCGCAAACCAGGTGGCATCGAGGTCGAACTGCCGGTAGGCCTTTTCCTGTGTCTTCTTTGCCGGCGAGCCGATGGGCGGCGCGCGGTCGTCGAGCTTGAGCGCGAACTTCGCGCGCATCGCCTCGACGAGTTTGAGCGCCTCGGTGAACGACGTCGCGCGCTCCAGCAGGCGCAGCGCCGCGTCCAGTTCCTCGCGCTCGCGCTGCACCAGCGCGAGCCGCCGCGCGGAGTGCGCGAGTCCCTTCTCCAGCTTGGTCACGCGGCGGAAGCGCTTCTCGATCTGGATGTGGATCGGGTCGGCGGGGTTGAGTTCGATGGTCAGTGTCCGCTCGGGATCGTAGAGATCGGGCAACTCCACGAGATCCGCCCCGAGCGGAACGCGCGTCTGGTACGCCGCCAGTGTTTCGGCGACGCGGCGCTCCTCGGCGTGGGTGCCCGCGGTTTCGATGTCGGCCTCGAGGTTGGTGGCCAGCCGGCGCAGCGCGTCGAGCTTGCGGCGCGCGGGGCGGGTGACGCGGCGGATGATGGTCTCGTGCGCGCCATCCAGCACCTCCTGTCCCAGCACTTCGCACGCGTCCAGCGCGGAGTCGAACGGTCCCAGAACTCGCGCTCCCTCGGGCGCTGGATCACCGCCACGCATCGGCGACGGTGCCGCGGATCCCGGCCGCCCGGTGGCGACGAGCCGGAACGGCGGGAGCGCCGCGGGCGCTGTACTGCGCTCCGGCGCGTCCCCCAGACGGGTGGATCCGCGTCCCACCGATTCGGCGGGCACGCCGTCGCGCGCGACAAACGCGACCCCGGCCGAACCGAAGAGCACGATCGACAGCGTCAGCGTTTCACGGCCGCGCGTGACCACCTCGATGTTCAGCACGCGCTCGCCGTCCGGGCATGACACCTCCTGCACCTCGGCGCCGGTCAACCGGTCCAGCCGGACGGGCGCGTGCGCGCCCTCAAACGGCGACTGCCGGGCGAGGAAACAGAAGGGCCCCGGCGTTTCCATTACCGCCACCAGGAAGCGGTCGCGCGCGTAGCCGATCGCGAGCACCGGCGGATACCACTGCGGCGTTCCGAGGTACTTGCCGATCAGCTCTTGCCGGGCTTCAGCGGCGAACCGTGCGAGGAGGGATGAGTTCATAAGCTGTTATTGAAACGCCCGTTGTCGATTGACACGCTTCCGGGGGGTCCATAGTATAAGGACTCGTCACAAGTTTTCAATTCAATCGAGGGACCAGATGCTCATCAGCATGACAGGATTCGGGACCGGCGAGGCCTCGGGCGGAACGTCCACCGTGTCGGTGGAGGTGCGTTCGGTCAATCATCGTTTCCTCGACCTGGCGTTCAAGCTCCCCCGCGCGCTCCAGAATCGCGAACAGGACCTCAAGGAAGTCGTCCGCAGCAAGCTCGCGCGCGGTCGCGTGACGATTACGCTCTCGGTCGAGTCGGGGAGTTCCGGCCGCTCGGTGACCATCAACGAGGCGGCGCTGGAACAATACCTCACCCAGCTGCGGGCGTTCGCAAAGAAACACGGGCTCGACGAGGACGTGAGCGTCGAAGCGCTGATCCAGCTGCCCGAGGTGGTCACCACGCGCGACAGCGAGCCAGGCGAAGACGAACTGTGGCCGCTGGTCGAGAAAAGTCTCAAGGACGCCCTCGATGCGTGCACGCGCATGCGGATCGAAGAGGGCCGCGCGCTGGAACGCGACCTGCGCGAGCGCATGGCGCTGATTACGCGCACCGTCGCGACCATCGAGAAGATGGCGCCCGAAGTGGCAAAGAAGCAGATCGAGACGCTGCGCAAGCGCGTCGCGCAGCTGGCCGGCGACATCAAGGTGAGCGAAGACCGCATCGCGGCCGAGATCGTGATGCTCGGCGACCGCACCGACATCACCGAGGAACTCACGCGCCTCAACAGCCACCTGGCGCAGTTCAACAAGACCATCGACGACGGCGGCGAAGTCTCCAAGCGCATGACGTACCTCCTGCAGGAGATGCACCGCGAGGCGACGACCATCGGCTCCAAGGCCTCGGACTCCGAAGTGATCCAGCACGTTGTCGTCCTCAAGGAGGAAACCGAGAAGCTGCGCGAGCAGGTCCAGAACCTGGAGTGACCGTGCACCGTTCCTCGGTTCCGTTCGTCGTTGTCGTGTCCGGCCCCTCGGGCGTCGGCAAGACCACCCTCATCGACCGCCTGCTCGCGACCGATTCGCTCGCCCGTCGCTGCATCACGGTGACCACTCGCACGCCCCGTTCCGGCGAAGTCGAAGGGCGCGATTACTTCTTCGTGTCGAAATCCCGCTTCGAGGCGATGAAGGTCAGCGAGCTGGTGGAGTGGGCCGAGGTCCACGGTGAAAGCTATGGCGTGCCAAGGGCTTACCTCGATGAACAGCGCGCCGCCGGGCTCGATATTGTCCTCAACATTGACATACAGGGGGGGGATCGGGTAAAACAGGTCTTTCCCGACACCGTCATGGTCTTCATATTACCCCCGTCGTTTGCGGCGCTCGAGGCGCGGCTGCGGGGGCGGGGGGACGTGCCGGACGAGGACATGTCGGTTCGGCTGGCCAACGCGCGAACCGAGCTCGCCGCCGCGGGGCGGTACGAGTACCTCGTCGTCAACGACGACATCGATCGCGCCGCCGCGGAACTCGCGGCCGTCGTCGTCGCCGAACGGGCACGGCGCGAACGAAAAACACCCGGGTTCCCCGGGGATTGATTCCACCGTCAGGAGCATTCCTTCATGCCGACTCCGATCGAGAAACTGGTCATCATTGAAAAGATCTCGGGCAAGGTCAAGAACCGCTACGAGGCCGTGCGTGTGATGGCGCGCGAGGCGCGCCGGTTGAACTCGCTTGTCATCCGTGGCGCGGAGCCGGAACCGGATTTCAAACCGACGTCGACCGCCGTCAAGCGCATGATCAATGGCAAGATCCACTGGCACTACGTGGAAGAAGAGACGGGCAGCGGCGATTTCTTCTCGGAGTAGCGCGGCGCGCGGTGTCGGGCGGCGCGTGATCGTCCCGCCGGCACGGCTCGCGCCGATCCCATGAGCCTGACCGGCAAGAAGATTCTCCTCGGCGTCACGGGTGGCATCGCCGCGTACAAGGCGGTCTTCCTGCTGCGTTTGCTGAAGAAGGCCAACGCCGACGTCAAGGTGGTCATGACCGAGGCGGCCACCGAGTTCGTTGCGCCCCTGACGTTCGAAGCCCTCTCCGAAAATCCTGTCCGCACCAACATCTTCGAAGTCGACGGCAAGCCATCCGGCACCGTCTCACCCATCGAGCACATCGACATGGCCAAGTGGCCGGACGCGGTGGTGATTGCGCCGTGCACCGCCAATACGCTGGCCGGGTTTGTGCACGGCCGTGCGGACGACCTGCTCGCCACCATTGTCAGCGCGTATCGCGGGCCGATTTTTTTGGCGCCCGCAATGAACGACGTGATGTGGGAGAACGATGGAACCCAGGAGAACATGCGCCTGCTCTCCGACCGTGGCTACCGGATGATCCCGCCCACCCGGGGCGACCTCGCCTGCGGCTATGAGGCCACCGGGCGCATGGCGGAGCCGGAGACGATATTCGAGGCGCTGCACACGTTCTTCGATTCGGCGTACCGCGGCATCCACGTGCTCGTGAGCGTGGGCGGGACCGAAGAGGACATCGACCCGGTGCGCGTGATCTCCAACCGGTCCAGCGGCAAGATGGGATTCGCGGTGGCCGAAGCCGCGCGCGACCTGGGCGCGGACGTCACCGTGGTGGCGGCGCGGACCTCGGTGCAACCGCCGCACGGCGTGCGCGTGGTTCGCGTGCGGACCGGCGCGGAGATGACCACGGCGCTGCAGGACGCGTTTGACCGTTGCGACGTGCTGGTCATGACCGCCGCGGTCGCGGACTTCCGCCCGTCGCAACCGCTCGAGCAGAAGAAGAAGTCCACCGACACGTGGACGCTGGACCTCACCAGGACGCCCGACATCGTCGGTGCGCTCGGCGTCAACAAGGGCGGGCGCATCATCGTCGGGTTCGCGCTCGAGACCGACGACGAGGAACTGAACGCGCTCGCCAAGCTGCAGCGCAAGCACTGCAACCTCGTGGTCTCCAACCGGCCGGATGCGTTTGCGAGCGACACCAATCAGGTCTCCATCTACAACGCGCAGGGGCGTGTCTACGAGAGCAGCGCGCGCGAGAGCAAGCGCGAGATCGCACGCACGCTGCTCACACTCGCCGCCCGCGAGCCCGCCTTCGCGAAACTGCGCTCGCTCTAACAAGGCCGGTTGCGCATCCGCGCCCCACGCGGTAGAGTGGCCCGCATGACTTCCCGCACCGATACCCGCCGCGCCGCGGCCACCGCGCTCAAACGTCTCCAGCGCAAAGGGGTTCGTTCCGTCTATCTGGACGGGGCCGCCGGGCCCGCATCCGCTCCCGCACGCGCGCCGGCATCCAGGGCCGCACGTGCGCCCGCGTCTGCTGCGAAGGCAGAGCCGGCTGCGGCGTCCACGGTGGCGACGCCGGGTGGGCTGTCCGAACTCGCGCAGACGGTTTCGGTGTGCACGAGGTGCGCGCTGCACCAGTCGCGCAAGCAGACGGTGTTCGGCGTGGGCAATCCGCATGCGAAACTCATGTTCATCGGCGAAGCGCCGGGCGCGGACGAGGACGCCCGGGGTGAGCCGTTCGTCGGCCGCGCCGGGCAGCTGCTCACCAAGATCATCGGGGCAATGGGGATGACGCGCGAAGAGGTCTACATCGCGAACATTCTCAAATGCCGGCCGCCGCAGAACCGCGACCCGCTGCCGGCGGAAGTGGAGTGTTGCGAAGCGTATCTGCGCGCCCAGATCGCGCTGATCAAGCCAAAGTACATCTGTGCACTGGGCCGGATTGCGGCTCACTGGCTGCTCAAGACCGACGCGCCGCTGGGGTCGCTCCGCACCGCGACGCACAGCTACGAAGGCACGCCCGTCATTGTGACCTACCACCCGGCCGCGCTGCTCCGGAACCCCAACTTCAAGGCGCCGTGCTGGGAGGACATGAAGAAGCTCATGGCACTCCTGAAGGAAGACTGACGTCCGTCTGGATTGCGCGCGCGCGGGGCGTTATACTCAAACCAGCCGCAGGCGTTTCGAGGAAGTCATCATCATGCGCGAGTTCACCGACGGCTCCGCCGCCATCGTTCGGGGTGCGCTGGAAGCCGGCTGCACCTTCTTCGCGGGGTATCCCATCACCCCGGCCTCTCCCATTCTCATGCAGATGTTGCGCGAGCTCCCCAAAGTGGGCGGCGTCGCGATCCAGGCCGAGGACGAGATTGCGTCCATCGGCATGTGCATCGGCGCCACGCTGGCCGGCGCGCGCGCGATGACCGCGAGCAGCGGTCCCGGCCTCTCGCTCTACAGTGAAAACATCGGTCTCGCGATCATCGGTGAAGTGCCTCTGGTCATCGTGGACGTGCAGCGCCTCGGACCGGCCACCGGGGGGGCGACCACCGTCGGGCAGGGCGATGTGCAGTTCGCGCGCTGGGGAACCGCCGGCGGCTACCCGGTGATCGTACTGGCGCCGTCTTCGGTGTCGGAGTGCCACGCGATTACGCGGCGCGCGTTCGACCTGGCCGAGCGCTTCCGTTGTCCGGTGCTGATTCTCGCGGACAAGGAACTCAACCTCACCACCAACACCGTCGACATCGCTGGTTACGAGGCGCCGCCGGTGCGCGCGCGCGGCGTGCTGCCGGCGGGTGAGGCGCCGTACCGCTACCTCCCCGCGGGAGATGTCGCCCCCATCGGACAGTTTGGCGGCGACGCGCTGATCCGCTTCACCGGATCAACCCACGACGAACGCGCGTTCATCACCAAAGCACCGGACAAGGTGGCGGCGATGAACGAACACCTGCGCGCGAAGATCGAAGACCACGCCGAGGAGATCGAACTCGTGGTCGCCGACCTCGACGCGGGCGCGACGACGTTGTTCATCAGCTATGGCGTTACGGCGGGATCCATGCGCGAGGCGGTGCGCACACTGCGCGCGGGTGGCCAGCGCGTTTCCGCGCTCACGATTCTGAGCCTGTGGCCACTGCCGGAACGTGCACTGCGTGCCGCGTTCGAAGGAGTCACACACATCGTCGTCGCGGAACTCAATCATGGCCAGTACCGGCGCGAGATCGAGCGCCTCGCCCGAAGCGCCGCGGTCAGCGGAATCCATCGCGTGGATGGCGAACTCATCGCCCCGGGGCAATTCGAGGCGGCATTCGCGTCCGTGGAGGCAACGGCATGAGCGAGCCCACCACGATCACCACGCTCGCCAGTTACCGCAACGAGACGCCGTATCCGTTCTGTCCCGGCTGCGGACACCATGCGATCCTCGACCATCTGAGCGACGGGCTGATGGCGCTCAAGCTGGATCCGCGCCAGGTGGTCATCGTGAGCGACATCGGTTGCTCAGGACTTTCCGACCAGTACTTCGACACCAGTGCGTTCCACGGCCTGCACGGACGCAGCATTACCTACGCGACCGGCGTCAAACTGGCGCGGCCGGATCTGAAGGTCATCGTGATCATGGGTGACGGCGGCACCGGTATCGGCGGGGCGCATCTCCTGAGTGCGGCGCGACGCAACATCGGGCTCACGGTACTCGTGTTCAACAATTTCAACTTTGGAATGACGGGCGGCCAGCACTCCACCACCACGCCGCCAGGTGCGATCACCAGTACCACGCCGGGCGGCAGCATGGAACGCCCGCTCGACATCTGCGCGACCGTGGCCGCCAACGGCGCGGGCTACGTGTGGCGCGGGACCAACTTCGACAAGGATCTCTCCGAGCGCATCGCCGAGGCGGTTCGCGCCGAATGTTTCGCGCTGCTCGACATCTGGGAGTTGTGCACCGCGTACTACGTGCCGAAGAACAAGGCCTCCAGGAAGACACTCACGACAATCATGAACGATCTGCAGATGCAGTCGGGGTTGCTGCACCGCGCGGAGCATCCCGAATATGCGGCCGCGTATCACGCGGCGGCCGCACCGATGCGCGGGACTCCCCTGCCGGTGCCGTGGCCCATCGAACCGCGCTTCGCGGCCACGCTGGAGCGCCCGTTCCAGTTGATCGTCGCGGGTTCGGCCGGCGGCAAGGTGCTGTCATCCGCGCGCCTGGTGGGCGAGGCGGCGCTGCTGTCGGGATTGTGGGCCGCGCAACGCGACGATTATCCGATCACGGTCAAGTCGGGACACAGCGTCGCGGAACTGGTGTTGAGCCCGCGCGCGATCGACTACACCGGCATCGACCAGCCCGACGCGATGGTGCTGCTGAGCCGCGATGGTGTCGCCAAGGTGGGACGCCAGCTCGCCGCGATGCAACCGGATGGCCATGTGTTCGCGGTTCCGGAAGTGGCCGACGTGCAGACGCGCGCGCGTGTGCACCTCATCGAGCCCGCCAGGGCGCCACTCAAGCTGGGCGCCGGACGGTTGTCGCTGTTCTGTGTGGCGCGTGCGCTCAAGATTCTTGGCATTCTCCCGATGGGAGCGCTCGAGGCCGCCGCGCAACTGCATCCGTCGGAGCGCACCGGGGAAATCCTGGAGACGATCCGCATCGGGGCGGCGTAACTACCCGCGATTCTGCTACAATCCGGCCGCTTTACCCGGGCGCTGTGTCGTCGCACGCCGCTGTGCCCGGCTTCCCCGTTCACATATCTGGAGGTTACCGGCCATGTTCCGTGGAATACCCCGCGCATCGATCGCCGCCGCGTTCTGTCTGTGCGTCTTGTGTCTGTCCCCCGTTCATGCCGCGAACAAGGACAAGACAGGCAGCGACCGCGCCGTGACGCCCGAAGACATCAAGGGGCTCGCGTGGCGCAGCATCGGACCCGCCAACATGGGCGGCCGCATCGGCGCGCTCGCTTATGCGCCCGGGAGCAGCAAGGTGTTCTACGTTGGCTACGGGACCGGCGGTCTGTGGAAGACGGAGAACATGGGCACCACGTTCTCGCCGGTGTTCGACAAGACCGGCCAGCATTCCATCGGCGCGGTCGCGGTGGCGGATGCGCCGGCGAACTGGCCGGGATGGGACGCGGAGGCGGACAAGGTCGCGGCCGACAAGCGCGCCGAGAAGGGCAAGGGAAAGATTGTCTGGGTGGGCACCGGTGAGGGCAACGGACGCAACAGCTCGTCGTGGGGCGGTGGTGTGTATCGGTCGACCGATGCGGGTGGGGAGTTCACGTACATGGGTCTCAAGAACACGCACGACATTCCGCGCGTCGCGGTCGACCCGCGCAATCCCGACGTTCTGTACGTCGCGGCGCTCGGCCACCTGTGGGGCGCGAATCCCGAGCGCGGCGTGTACAAGACCAGCGACGGCGGCAAGACCTGGAAGCAGGTCCTCAAGATTGACGACGCCACCGGCGCGTGCGATGTGGTCATCGACCCGCAGCAGCCGGACCGCGTGTACGCGGCCATGTACGCGCGTCGGCGCACCGCGTGGAACTTCACCGGCACCAGCGAGAAGGGTGGCATCTTCCGTTCCGACAACGCGGGTGCGAACTGGAAGAAACTCACCGACGGTCTCCCGCCGCGCACCGGTCGCATCGGGCTGGCCGTGTTTCCCAAGAACCCGAGCATCGTGTACGCGACCGTCGAGAGCGACGTCGGTGGCGTGGGCCGCGACGAGTTCGACAACTTCTCGGCGAGCGGCGGCATCTTCCGCACCGACAATCACGGCGACACATGGACGCGCGTCACCGACTTCAACCCGCGCCCGTTCTACTTCTCGCGCATCATCACCGATCCCGAAAACGACCAGCGCGTCTACCAGCTGGGGTGGAACCTGTCGCTTTCCGATGACGGCGGCAGGACGTTCCGTCCGTCGGGCAGCGAGTTGGTGCACGTGGACTTTCACGCGATCGCGATCGACCCCAACGATCCCGAGACGATTCTCGTGGGCAACGACGGCGGCCTGTATCTCTCGCACGACCGCGCGAAGAGCTGGTTGTTTCTCAATAATGTGGCGGTGGGGCAGTTCTACCGCATCGCGGTCGACATGAGTGACCCGTACCGCATCGGTGGCGGACTGCAGGACAACGGGTCATGGGTCGGACCGTCCGAGACCAACCGCGTCACCGACGACAGCGCGAAGGACGGCATCCTCAACGAAGACTGGCAAGCGGTGCACGGGTGGGACGGCTTTGGCGTCGCGTTTGATCCCGTCGACCGCAACATTGTCTATGCGACCGGCCAGGGCGGATTTCTGACGCGCGTGCGCCTGGACGACGGCGTGATGAAGCGTATTCGCCCGTCCCCGCGCGAGGGCCAGGAGCGTGTGCGTTTCAACTGGGATTCGCCGTTTCTTGTGTCCTCGCACGACCCGGCCGTGCTCTACCACGCGGGCAACAAGGTGTTCCGCATGACCGAGCGCGGCGACAAGTGGTTTGCGATCAGCGATGACCTGTCGCGGCGCGAAGTCGACAAGATCATGACCACCGGTTCCGACGCCGAGACCTACGGCACCGTGGTGAGTCTCGCGGAGTCACCGCTTAAGGCGGGGTTGTTGTGGGCCGGCACCGACGACGGGCTGATCCACGTGACGGATAATGACGGCGGCGCGTGGAGCAATGTCACGCCCCGGGCGGTCGGAGGTTTATACATCGCGTACCTCACCGCGTCGGCGCACGACGCGCATACCGCATTCGCGGCCGTCGATGGCCATCGCAGCGACGTGTTCAAACCACTGATCCTGATGACGACCAACCTCGGAAAGAGCTGGACGGAGATCCAGGGCGATCTGCCGGGCGACGTGCCGGTGAATGTCGTGATCGAAGATCCCGCGAGCCGCGACGTGCTGTACTGCGGAACCCAGTTTGGCGCGTACGTGTCCTTCGACCGTGGCGCGCACTGGATGAGTCTCAACGGCACCACGCTTCCGCCGGCCCCGGTGGACGACATGATCATCCACCCGCGCGAACGCGATCTGATTGTCGGCACACACGGGCGCAGCATCTATGTGATGGACGATGTGTCGATGTTTGCGCAACTCGACAAGGAGACGCGCGCCAAAGCGCTTGCGCTGCTCGACGTGATGCCGGCGCGTCCGCGCATCTATCGCGCCGACTACTACGGCAACGGCCACGGCATCTTCCGCGCCAAGAACCCGCCAATGGGTGCGTACCTCAACTTCTGGGTGGGTGGCGCCGGTGGTGATCCCGTGAGCGTTTCGATTGCGGACTCCACCGGCTTCGTACTGCGCGAACTCAGCGACGTGGCGCGCCCCGGGCTCAACCGCGTCGTGTGGGACCTTAAGGCGGATGCGAAGCACCGCCTCGAGGTGAGCCCCAACGACATTCCCGGCCCGGAGCAGTTTGTACCGGCGGGGAAGTACAAGGTGTCGATCAAGGTCGGCGAGGCGAAGGACGAAAAGACCGTCGACGTTCTGCCGTTCGAGTAGGAGACAATCATGGAGATGCCGAAACCGGGTGCGGAGCACCGGAAACTCAAGGAACTGGCCGGTGCCTGGGAAGGCACCGAGGTGATGTATCCGTCGCAGTGGGATCCCAAGGGCGGAACCGCCACCGGGCGTTCCCATGCCCGTATCATCGTGGATGGGTTTGCGCTCGCGATCGACTACGAGCAGGAGCGCGACGGGTCGATCACATTCCGCGGACACGGGGTGATCACGTTCGACAAGGATGACCGTTGCTATGTGATGCACTGGTTCGATTCGATGGGCTCCCCGCCCGAGGTGTTCCGCGGTGTGTTCGACGGCAACACGCTGACGCTCGCCCACGGCGGTCCCACGATGCACGTGCGAATGACCTACGAGGTCGTGGGTCCGACGCAGATGAAGTCGTACATGGACATGTCCCCGGACGGCGAGAACTGGAACCGCCTCTTCGACGGCGACTACTCGCATCCGTGAGCACTCGCGCTGATGCTGTGCTTGTGAACAGAATGCGTACCGCCGTAACAGCGGTAAATAAGTTGCCAGTCTCGCGTCTGACGCGTTGATTGTGAGAGTGGGCACTCCCACTGGTGGGAGCGCATTCAAGGACACTCAAGAACAGAGAAGGCTCCGATGGTAGCCACGCTGTTATGCCTGGTGCTGGCTGTGCAACCCGGCCCGCAGTGGTCCATGCACTCGGTTCCGTATGAAGGTTCCGATGTGTTGTCGATCGAGCTTGCCGTTCCCAATGCATGGGGCGTGGTTGAGTTGCCGCCTCCAGAATTCAACTCCAGGCGTGAGATTCAAGTTGCGGTCAACAATCGGGGTCTGAGTTGGCTGCGGGTGGGTCCGTTGTGCGAGGACATCGGCGATGGAATGACCAGATGGACCGACGGTGGGCCGGAGGTGTTCGTGTTGGCGCTGTCACCCGGAACGGTGTATCTCGACGTGAACCTCTTCTCGGGAGGTCCGCCTGGCACCTATGTTCCGTATGCCTGGACGCCGGCCAGCGAGCTTCGCGCGACGCTTCGCCGCGCCGACCGCAAGCGCACGCCGGCGTGGGAAACCGACGAGGTGACCGGATACGAGGTATACTTCGTCCACTGGGGACGCGTGTGGTACGCGAGGATTGCGGCACGCAAACCGTTCTCACAGCGCGATCTCGATCGGGCCTTTGCCGTACTCAAGTCGCTGCACCTGCCGGACGTTCCCGTGCTTGATTCCCGTCAGGCCATCGAAGTGGTATTGCCTTACGTTCCGGACGATATCCGCGACGCCGCACTCAGTGCTCTGGAGAATTGCGGCTGTTGCGCTGCTCACTCCGTCGAGTCAGTTCCGATCGATGGCGGCTTCCGGGTCACATTTGGCATTCTCGATGGGCCGCGCGCGGGCAAGATCGTCAAAGCGGCGGCATTTGATGTGGAACACAATGGAACCGTACATGCAAGGGAAGGCGGGCAATGATCAACGAGATTCGGATCATCATGGCGAGGGACCTGCGCGCGTTCGCGCGTGAGATCGAGTTGTTTCCCGATGACGAACTGGTCTGGAAAACGCCGACGGGCATTTCCAACTCGGCGGGGAACCTCGCGCTGCACGCATGCGGAAATCTTCAGCACTTCATCGGGCACGAGCTCGGCGGCACCGATTACATTCGCGATCGCGAGCACGAGTTTGGCGCCCGCGCTGGTGCGCGTGCGGATCTCGTGCGTGAAATCCAGACCACCTGCGATGTGGTGGAGCTGACGCTCAACGACTTCCCCGCGAGTTCGCTCGACCTTCCGTTCCCGCAACCCGTACTCGGCGTGACGCTCCCCACACGGACGTTCCTGCTCCACCTCACCGCGCACCTTGCGTTTCATCTGGGCCAGGCGGGCTATTTGCGCCGTGTCCTGACCGGGGATGCGACGACCGCCGGCAGCATGTCGCCGAGGGAGTTGGGTGCGTAGGGGCGCTCCGAGGGCAAAACCGTCTTGCCGCCTGGGGACGGTTGGCGCAGCTCTTTCAATCGTAACATTGGCCGTCGCTTGCCTCGTTATTAAGAATTTGGCGCAAACTATTAATAACGAGATTCGCTATTAAGCGATCCTCAACGCTGTCCCAGAATTCTCACATTGCGTCCTCACGCGCTCGCGCACGCGCATGTTCGTCGACGTCGTCGTGGGGCGGGGAAAAGCCGCATGTAGGACACGCGGAGTTGGCGAGCACGGCCAGTCGAAAAGATAGTTTGAGGGGTGGCATACATTGTGCTATTTTCTTTGTACATCACCCCGGGAGCCTCGGCGAACGGGTGCGAAGCCGCCTCCGGGCGGCTTCTGCGTTTGCCCTCCTGGGTTGCCTGTCTATCGCACGACACAAGAATGCCTCTCGCGAAAGACCTGCCACTTTCGTGCAAGTTATCAAGACGGAAGAGAAGGGCTCGGATGTGAACCTCGCGACGGAGCTTCTTTTGGATGCGTTTCATGACGAGTTTGAAGCGGCCGCCATCCTGTCGAACGATTCAGATCTTCTGAATCCAATCATAGTCGTCCGTCGGGAGTTCAGAAAGGTGGTCGGTATCCTGAACCCACACAGAATCCCGAGCGTTCAGCTCCAACGCGAAGCGGACTTCTTCAAGACGATCCGAACATCGGCACTCGCCCGCTCTCAGTTTGCCAATGACCTGACCGACGTGGAGGGGGCGTTTCACGAGCCTCCGTCGTGGTAGAAGCCCCATCCCCGCGTTTATCCCCAGACCGTCCACACCTTTCACGTTCCCGGCCCTTACCAAACCCACGCCTCTGCGTTACAATGTCCGCCACACAGGAGGCAGATTCACTTGGCTGACATTCGTACCGCACCCCCGGCGCCGCCCGGACGCGTTCCGCCCCAGTCGCTCGAGGCCGAAATGGCCGTGCTGGGCGCCGTGCTGCTGGACAACAACGCGTTTTCGATTGCCACCGAGTCCATCTCGGCGGGGGCGTTCTACAAGCGGGCCCACCACGACATCTTCGCGGGCATGGAGACACTGTCCGCGCGCGGCGAGGCCATCGACATCGTGACGCTGGCCGAGGAGATGAAGACGCAGGGGACCTTCCAGACCGCCGGTGGCGCCGCGTACCTGACGCAGATCATGGACAACGTCCACACCGCGGCCAACGTGGAATACTACGCCACCATCGTCCTCGAGAAACATGTGATGCGGCGGCTGATCACCATCTGCGGTGATCTCACCACGCAGTGCTTCCAGGGCGAACGCGACGCGAGCGAAATCCTCGACGACGCCGAGAAGCACATCTTCGAGATTTCGCAGCAGGGGATGTTCAAGGGCTTCGAGTCCATCGGCAAGGTATTGAAGGAGCACTTCAAGAACATCGAGGAGATGTATCAGAGCGGGTCGCACATCTCCGGTGTGCCGTCGCCGTTCGAAGACCTCGACTCGCTGACCTCCGGCTTCCAGAAATCCGACCTCGTGATCGTCGCCGGTCGTCCCGGCATGGGCAAGACGTCGTTCGCGCTCAACCTATGCGAACATCTCGCCATCAAAGAAAAGATTCCGGTCGGCATCTTCAGCCTGGAAATGTCGAGCGAACAGCTCGTCACGCGTCTGTTGTGCAGCGAGGCGCGCATCGACTCCAACAAGCTGCGCCGCGGCTACCTGAAGTCCAACGAGTACGCGGAGCTTGCGATCGTCGCCGGCTACCTCTCGGAGGCGCCCATCTATATTGACGACTCGCCGGGACTCTCGACACTGGAACTGCGCGCCAAGGCGCGCCGTCTCAAGGCCGAAGCCAACGTGGGCATGATCCTGGTGGACTACCTGCAGTTGATCAGCGTGCGCGAGCGCGTGGAAAACCGGCAACAGCAGATCTCGTTGATCTCGCGCGGGCTCAAGGCGCTGGCCAAGGAACTCGGTATCCCGGTGATCGCGCTCTCGCAGCTCTCGCGCGCGGTGGAGTCGCGCGGCGGCGACAAGCGCCCGATGCTGTCGGATCTGCGCGAAAGCGGATCGATCGAACAGGACGCCGACGTCGTGATGTTCCTCTATCGCCCCGAGGTCTACGAGGGCCCCGAGACCGAGAACCGCGGCAAGGCCGAACTCATCATCGGCAAACAACGCAACGGACCCACCGGCACCGTCAACCTCACCTTCATCGACTCGTGCACGCGCTTCGAGTCGGCGTCGTTCACCGAGTAGGGGTCGCATTGCCCGCCAACGATCTGCGCATGCCGGCACTCCAGCAGGGGTTTCAGGCCGTCGGCGCGCCGATGCTCAACTTCCTTCGCGACGTCGGCGGTACATTCATCATGCTCGCCGGCGTGTTCGTGCGCCTCAAGGAACTCCCGCGCACCTACCGGCAGACCATTCTGCAGATGCACGAGATCGGCATCGGCTCCATCCCGCTGGTCATCGTGACCAGCGTGTTCGTGGGCGCGGTGGCGGCGGTGCAGGCGGCGTATCAGTTTCAGGACTACGTGCCCATGGTGTTTCTCGGCACCGTGGTCGGGAAGTCCGTGATCCTCGAACTCGGTCCGGTGCTGACCGCGCTGGTGGTGGGTGGGCGCGTGAGCGCATCCATCGCGGCCGAACTCGGCACGATGAAGGTGACCGAACAGATCGACGCCATGGAAATCCTCGCCATCGATCCCATGCGCTACCTCGTGATGCCGCGCGTGGTGGCGTCGATCATCATGCTCCCCGTGCTCACGATCATCGCGGATCTGCTCGCGATCCTCGGCGGGATGCTGGTGGCGAACGTGTCCATCGGCGTCAGCACCGCGACGTTCATCCAGGGCCTGCGCCTGTTCTTCTACGTCGACGACGTGATCAGCGGCGTCCTCAAGGCCGCCACCTTCGGCGCGATCATCGGGCTGATGGGCTGCTACAACGGCTTCCGTACCTACGGGGGTGCGCAGGGCGTCGGCCGGGCGACCATGCAGGCGGTTGTGTCGAGCTGTATCTGCATCCTCATCACCAACTACTTCCTCGCCTCGGTGCTCTTCCGCGTGATCTTCTACAAGGGCGTCTGAGCCGGGCGGGAAAGCCGTCCGGACGATTCAGGAAAGTGTGCTAGAATCCGGCGCCTGCCATGATCTCGATCGAATGTCACAACGTCTGGAAGAGCTTCGGCCCGAAGCACGTGCTGCGCGGGGTCGACCTGGTGGTTCGCCCGGGCGAGACCCTCGTCGTCATGGGGCAGAGCGGCACCGGCAAGAGCGTCCTCCTCAAACATTTCGTCGGCCTGATGGTCCCGGACCGGGGAACGATCCTGGTGGATGGTCAGGACGTGGCCAGGTTGAGCCGAAAGAAGCTGTTCGAGCTTCGCATGCGCTTTGGTATGGTGTTCCAGGGTGCGGCGTTGTTCGACTCGGACACCGTCCTGCGCAACGTCGGTCTGGCGCTGCGCGAGCACACCGACAAGACCGGCGCCGAGATCCGCGCCATCGTCAACGAGAAGCTTCGCATGGTCGGGCTGGAGGGCGTTGGCGACAAGTACCCGGCGGAACTGTCCGGCGGTATGAAGAAGCGGGTTGGTTTCGCCCGTGCAATTGCGATGAACCCGGAGTGCGTTTTGTATGACGAACCCACCACCGGTCTCGACCCCATCATGGCCGACGTCATCAACACGCTCATTATGAAACTTTCCGACGAACTCAAGATCACCTCCGTGGTGGTCACGCACGATCTGGCCAGCGCCTACAAGGTGGCCGACCGCATTGCGATGCTGCACGAGGGCAAGGTCATCTTCGAGGGGACGCCGCACGATATCCGCCACAGTGACAATCCGGTGGTGCGCCAGTTCATCGAAGGCCGCGCCCAGGGACCGATCGTGGTGGGGAGCAGCGAATGAGCGCGCGCGGGATCGAGATCCGGGTGGGTGCCGCGGTGGTCGTGGCGGGCGTCATTCTCGTCATCGGAACCATGTGGTTCCAGAAGTTCCAGATGATGGAGAAACGCTACTCGTTCTATGTGTCCTTCAGCGAGGTTGGCGGACTGCTGGTGGGCGACCCGATCTTTGTAAATGGCCTCGACCGCGGCCGTGTGAACAACATGACGCTGCAACCGGACCGCGTGGTGGTGGAAATGGCGGTGCGCGACGGCGTCGTGATTCCCGACGATTCGCAGATCTCGCTCAAGAGCATCGGGATCATGGGCGAACGCTTCGTTGCGATCCGGCAAGGGACGTCTGCGAATTTCATCGCGCCGGGTGACACGCTGACCGGCGAGTTTCTGATGGGGATGAGCGAGGTGATGGGTTCGGCGGGATCCATCCTCGGCGACGTCGAGGTGACGGTCCGGCAGTTGCGCGAGATTTCCGAGTCGCTCAACAGCGACGGCAAGCTGCAACAGGGCGTGTCCGACCTCGCCGCGACCAGCGGCAACCTGCGCCAGTTGACCGAGAACAACCGCGCCCGCCTGGAGCGGTCGCTGGCGCACTTCGAGCGCTCCGCGGCGATGCTCGACAGCCTGATTGGCGGCCGCTATGCCGAACTCGATTCGTCGCTCGCGGCCATCGCGCGCGCGGGAGGCAGCGCCGAGACCACCGCCGACAATCTGGCCGCGGCGTCGAAGGATTTGCGCGAGATCACCGCAAGACTGCGCGCGGGCGAAGGAACCGCCGGACGTCTGTTGAACGACGACGAGCTCATCCACCGCCTCGAGTCCACCGTTTCGGAAATGGATTCTCTGATGGAGGACATCCGCAAGCACCCGAACAAGTATGTAAAGTTCAGCCTGTTCTAGGTGCGCGGTTTGTGACCCATGAACGTCACCGTGTTGATCATGGCCGGCGGTTCGGGGGAACGCTTCGGCGCCGGCCAGCCCAAGCAACTCGTACCAATCAACGGCCAGCCGATGCTCGCGTGGACATCGCTGTCGTTCGCACGTTGCGATCGCGTGAATGCCATCGTGCTGGTGGGATCCGCGGACGCCGGGCCGGCGCTGCGTGCGGCACTCCCGTCCGAAGCCGCCGCCCGGCTTGCCGCGTACGTCGCGGGGGGCGCGACGCGGCAGGAGTCGGTGCGCAACGGCCTCGACGCGGTTCCGGCCGGCACCACCCACGTGCTCATCCACGATGCCGCGCGCCCGTGTCTGTCGGACCGGCTTCGCGATCGCATGCTGGAAGCGTTGACCACGCACGACGCCGTGATTCCGGCCGTACCGGCCACCGACACGCTGGTGCACGCGCGCGATGCGCAGGTCGATGCCATCATCGACCGCGTCGATGTATCCGGCGTACAGACGCCGCAGGCGTTCCGTCTGGATCTCATCGTCAAGGCCCACCGCGCGGCGCGCGCGCGCGGCTTCGCGTCCAGCGACGACGGCTCGCTGGTGCTCGCGCTCGGCGAACCGGTGGCCATCGTTGACGGCGAGCGCACGAACATCAAGGTTACCTATCGCGAGGATGTCGCGATTGCCGAAGCCATCTTGAGAAATGGAGCAGCAGCATGATCAGAATGGGGATTGGATACGACGTGCACGCGGTTGCCACGGGGCGGCCGTTGATGCTGGGTTGCGTGCACTTTAACGACGCGCCGGTGGGACTCGCCGGTCATTCGGACGCGGATGTGGTGAGCCACGCCATCTGCGACGCGCTCCTCGGTGCCGCCGCGATGGGCGACATCGGTGAACATTTTCCGGACACGGTGGCCGAGTGGAAGGATGCCCCCGGCGCCACCTTTCTGGCCCGCGTCGCGAGGATGCTGCACGAAGGTGGCTTTGCGATCGTCAATATAGACTGTACCGTGCTCGCGGACATCGTGCGCCTGGATGACCGCAAACAGACCATGGCGCGCGAGATCGCGGCGCATCTGGACATCGCCCCGACGCAGGTGAACGTCAAGGCAACCACCTGCGAGGGCAAGGGAGCCGTGGGGCGGGGCGAGGTCATTGCGTGCGAGGCGGTGGCCGTGGTCGAACAGGGGGCGCCGGATCGCATGGGCGAGTGGCGCGAATCGGTCCTGTAGTTCAATCATCGGGAAGGAATCATGGCCAAACTCAAGAACGTGCGCGTGCGTTTCGCGCCCAGTCCGACGGGATATCTGCACGTCGGCGGCGCGCGCACAGCGATCTTCAACTATCTGTTCGCCCGCCACCACGGCGGCATGTTTGTCCTGCGCATCGAAGACACCGACGCCGAACGCAGCACCGTCGAAAGCGAACAGTCGCTGATGGAAGACCTGCGCTGGCTCGGCATCGACTGGGACGAAGGGCCCGATGTCGGCGGCCCGTACGGGCCGTACCGCCAGTCCGAGCGCCTCGCGAGCTACCGCGAGATCACCGACGCGCTGATCGCGAAGGGCGTCGCCTATCCGTGCTTCTGCACCGAGGACGAACTCGAGCTCAAGCGCGAAGAAGCCGTGGCCGCGAGCCGCGCCCCGCAGTACGACGGCACCTGCCGCCGGCTGACCCCGGAGCAGGTGGCGCAGAAACGCGTCGCGGATATTCCCGAGGCGGTTCGTTTTCATGTCGGCGAGGGCGTCGCGCGTTTTCAGGACGACATTCGCGGTGCGATGGAACTATCGCACGACATGGTGGGCGACTGGGTGATCCTGCGCTCCAACGGACTTCCCACCTACAACTTTGCCGCCGCGGTCGACGATCAACGCATGAAGATCACGCACGTGATCCGCGGCGAGGAACACCTGCCCAATACGCTGCGCCAGATCATGATCTACGACGCGCTGGGCGAAGCGCATCCGGTGTTCGCGCACGTCCCGCTGATTCTGGCCGAGGACCGCTCCAAGCTGTCCAAACGCCACGGGGCGAGTTCGGTGGGCGACCTGCGCGAAAGCGGCTACCTGGCTGACGCGGCGTTCAACTACCTGCTGCTGCTTGGCTGGTCGCACCCCGCCAGCAAGGAAGTGATGCCGCGCGACGAAATGATCAAGGCGTTCAACATCGACCGCATCGGAAAAGCGGCGGCGATCTTCGATCGCACGAAGCTGCAGTGGATGAACGGACAGTACATTCGCAAGATCGCACCCGACGCGTTCTATGAAATGGTCGAGCGCTTCATGCCGGAGGAACTGCGCGCGCGTTACGACGAACCCACGCGCCGCGAAATCGTCGCGATTCTGCAGGACAGCCTGGATACACTGGCCGACCTGCCGCACCGCGCGCACATCTTCGAGCCGGTGGTGAACTGCGACGAGGAGACGCGTGCGTTGCTTGCGACGGACACCGCGCGCGCCGTGCTCGCCAGCATGACGCGACGCCTGCGCGAGTTCAATGGCGACCTCACGCCCGATGCGTTCAAGGACATGATCCTCGCCACCGGTGCGGAAACGTCGCTCAAGGGACGCGACCTGTACTTTCCCATCCGGGGTGCGATGACCGGGTCCGTGCACGGGCCGGATCTGACGCGCGTCGCGTCGGTGAAGGGCCGCGACAACGTGCTCAAGCTGTTGGAGGAACCATGCGCGTGACGCCGAAGACCCCTGGATTGCGTCGGGCCCGGGTGGCCGCGTGGTTGGGCGCCGGTCTGCTCCTGCTTGCGCCGGCCGTGTTCGCGCATGACACCTGGATTCTCGTGCATTCGACGGGACCCGGGCGGACCGTGGAGCTGCACATCACGAGCGGGATGAATTTTCCCGAGGATGAGGCCGGGCCGCGCGCGGCGCGGGTGGCCGAATGCGGCTGGCGTCTCGGCGACCGGAGTGGCGTGTTCGGGCGTCTCGTTGAGAGCGACTCCGCGCTGGTGGTAACCGCGCGGACCGATCGCAGTGGAACCGCGGTCGCGTGGGCGGCCTTCAAGCCGCGCGAGATCGATCTCGACGACGCCGAGGTTGAGGAATACCTGGATGAGATCGGCGCGCCGGAGAAATTGCGCCGCACGTGGGAGTCGGCCGGCGCCGGCCGGGTGTGGCACGAGACGTACACCAAGTACGCCAAAACGTTTGTGAGCATCGGCGACGGTGACGAGGATCCGTCCTGCATCCCGGCGCTGGGGTCGGCCATTGAACTGGTGCCGCTGCGCGATCCCACCGTGCTCGCGGCCGGTGACTCCATCGTGGTGCGCGTACTGAAGAAGGGTTACTCGGTTTCAGGCCAGGCGGTGGGTGCGGTGTGCGGGGATGATGGAAGCACCGAGATCAAGTACTCCAACAAGTCGGGACACGTGGCGTTTGCATTGCACCGCGGCGGACCGTGGTTGCTGCGCGCCACGGAACTGCGCCGTCAGAGCGACGGCACGTGGACCAGCGACTTCACGACCATGACCTTCTTCGCGCGCGACTGACGCCGGTCTCCCGTGCCTGACGCTTCGAGTCTTGCGCTCTTCCTCGCGGCCTCGTTGATTCTGTTCATCGTGCCGGGCCCCGCGGTGCTGTACATTGTGGCGCGCAGTATCGACCAGGGCTGGGTGGCCGGTATCGTGTCGGCGCTCGGAATCGCGCTCGGCAGCATCGGGCTGGTATTCGCCACCGCGTTCGGGATCTCGGCGCTGGTACAGGCCTTTCCGCTCGCGTACGATGCGATCCGCTACTGCGGTGGCGCCTACCTGGTCTACCTCGGCGTCCGTACCTGGCGCTCGCACGACAGCGGTGGAATGAGCGCCGTCCGGCCCCCGGTGTCCCGCCGCCAGGTATTCAGCGAAGCAATCGTCGTGAATTTCCTCAACCCCAAGACCGCGATCTTCTTTCTGGCCTTCCTGCCCCAGTTCGTCAACCCGGCGGCCCCGATCCGGCTCCAACTGGTCGTGCTGGGGCTCGCCTTCGTGGCTCTGGGGGTGGTTACCGACAGCGTCTATGCCGTGCTGGCGGGCGCCATCGCCGAGCGGCTGCGGACCAGCCCGGGCTTCCACCGCTGGCGGCGCGTCACCGTATCCGCCGTATACGTGTTCCTGGGTATTGCCGCCGCCCTGCTGCACCCGCCGGGCGGGGCCTGATTACACCAGCGGCAACAAACTTGTGGACGATTGCGGCGCTTTTTCTCCATGATGGCGCCCGGTAACACGTTTGTATCGCCATGTGCGAACGCCGCACCCACGGTGGGTGTGGCCTCTCGGCCGGCGATAAAGCAATGGATAGCGCGCCGGAAGGCCGCGATGAGGAGAAAAGCAGGATGACTAAGAATTTCACGACGCTGCCGCGTCT
>DASUGO010000050.1:0-14949 GCA_036273975.1 Candidatus Krumholzibacteriia bacterium | reverse complement strand
CGCAGGTACAGCTTGGCGAAGAAGGTGTTGTTGCTGAGGTCGGTGACCGCGACCTTGGCCAGCGTCGCACCGAGACTCTCGATGGTGATCCGCAGCAGATCGTGCGTCAGCGGACGTTCGAACTTCTCCCCGCTCATCGTCAACTGGATCGCCAGCCCCTCGGCCTGGCCGATCCAGATTGGCAGCACGTCATCGCTCTCGCTGCTCTTCAGCAGAACCACCGGATTGTCCCGCTGGTCGCGGGCCATCCCGTTGACGGTCACCTGTACGAACTGCTTGTCGCCCGGGGCCAACGCGTCTCCGTGCTAGTGGCTCTTGTCGTCGATCTGCCGGTTGAGATCGTCGAGATCCTCGAACTTCGGCAACGGCTTGTCGAGATTCGCGAGCATCCACTTTGCGGTCTCCGCCATCTTGTTGTCCGGGTATTCCCGGATCAGGCGGTTGAACGCGCGATCGGCGCTCACGTAGTCGCGCATCTCCTCCGCATACACGAAGCCGATCATGAACAGTGCCTCCGGCGCGTGTTCGTCGCCGGGGAACTTGTCGATGATCTCCTGGAACGCGTTGATGCGCTGCTGCGGATCCTCGCTGTTCTGCGCGTATTCGAAGAGTTCGACCGGGCCGCGCTGGGTGCTCGTGAACGCCTCTTCCATGAGGTTGCGCGTCTGGTACTGCTTCGCGACCTCGGCAAAATGCTGTTCGCGCGTATCCTCCAGCTTCTCGCGCGCCATCAGGTTGGCGATTTCATCACGAACCTCGTCGTAGGGACGCAGGTGGGCCGGCGTGCGCTCGTTGACGCGCACCAGCGAGTACCCCTGTTCCCACTTGATCGGGCCGTACACCTTGCCGACCTGCATGGTGTCGATCGCGGCCTGGAAGGTCTGCGAATAACCGACGCCGCGAATATAACCACCCGGGTTGAAGAAGCCCAGGTCGCCGCCATCCGCCTTGGTAATGGCGTCCTCGGAGTACAGGTGCGCCATGGTGGTGAACTTCTCGCCGCCGTCGACGACACGCTCCTTGATGTCTTCCAGCTTGGCCCGGGTCTTGGCAAACACGTGCTGCGCGCGGATGACTTCCAGATTGGTGAACTGGTCCTGGTGGGTGTCGTAGTACTGGTGCATCTCCTCGTCGGAGGGTTGCGCCTTGGAATCGACGTACTTGCGCAGGTACTCGGCGACCAGAATGCTGCGGGTGGCCTGCTCGATCTGCTGGCGCACGCCGTCCTCTTCCGCGACCTTGAGTTTCTTCGCTTCCTGGTAAGACATCTCTTCCTGCATGAGGCGTTTCGCCAGATCCGCGCGTCCCTCGGGGGTGTTGAACCGGCGCTGCTGGTTCTCGGGGAGACGGCGCAGGAACTCCTCGAAGTCGGTCTTGCTCAGCTGCCAGTCGTTGACCTCGGCGGCCAGCTGGTCTTCGGGAATGTCGAGCTTGAGCTTGGTTTCGTCCTTGCGCGAACAGCCGCCCGCAATGAAACCGGCGACCACCATCATCGGCACAACAAGTCGGATTGCCCTCATACCTGGATTCCCTCCGTAAACGTCAGATCAGATCGTCACGCCCGCGGCTCTTCAATTCCGCGACGATCCACTTTACATCCTGTACGCGATCGCGCCGGCAGACCAGAATGGCACCGTCGTCCTCGACGACCACGACATCGCTGACCCCGACGATCGCAACCAGCTGCTCGCGTGACACGACCGTGTTGTTGGCGGCGTCGATCAACACATGATTCCCCACCGAGACGTTGCCGTCCTCGTCGGCGGGGTGGGCGTCGCGAATGAACTCCCAGCTCCCCACATCGTTCCACTGGAAATCGGCCCGCAGCGCCACCACGTTTTCAGCCTTCTCCATCAGCCCGAAATCAATCGAAATGGACGGCGCCCCCGCGTACTCATCGTTCAACACCTCGGGGAGCGCCCGCGTTCCCAGCGCGGTCTCTATCCGCCCCAGCACCACGCCCAGTTCGGGCAGGTGACGCGTGATCCCCTCCAGCACGGTATCGGTGCGCCACATGAACATCCCGCTGTTCCACAGGCACCCCTCGTCGACCAGCGCCCGGGCACGCCCGGCGTCCGGCTTTTCGAGAAACGCGGCCACCCGGAAGACGGCGTCGTCGTCACCGGCGGGACCCGCAAGGCGAACGTATCCGTATCCGGTTTCCGGTCGGGTGGGGGAAATTCCAAAGGTCAGCAGATCGCCGTGCGTCTCGACGTGCCGCGCTCCCCGGCGCACCAGTTCGCGGAAGCGCTCCACCGGTTCCACCAGGTGGTCGGCCGGCAACACCAGCATCACGCGGTCGCCCAGACGCCGGCGGGCCACGAGCGCCGCGAGGCCGATGCAGGGCGCGGTGTTGCGCAGCGCGGGCTCACCAATCACGTTCTCGGGCGGAACCCGCCCCGCCACCTCGGCGAGAATCGCGTCGCGCTGCTCGACGTTGGTGAAGACGAAGGTCTCCTCCGGCGCGGAAAGGCCCTCGAGCCGCTCCAGCGTGAGCCGAATCATGCTGCCCCGGCCCGTGAGGTCGAGGAGTTGTTTGGGCCGGCGGCGTCGGCTGGACGGCCAGAACCGCTCGCCCACTCCGCCGGCCATGATCACGGCGAGCACAGCGACCTCCTTCGCCCGGCGGCTACTCCTTTACGACCGATACCTTCACCGGCACGGAAACGTCGCGATGCAGCCGGATGTCGATGGAGTACTCGCCCAGCTGCTTGATCGGTTCATCCATCACGATCTGACGGCGCTCGAACTCGTATCCCTTTTCGGTCAGGTGGCGATGGATGTCGATACTCGTTACCGAGCCGTACATCTTGTCCTCATCGCCCACCTGCACGGTGATCGTGCACGCGGCGCCCTGGAGTCTGGCCGCGTGCGCGCGCGCCGATTCCATCGCCTGCATGTCGCGCTTGATCAGGAGACGTTCCTTCTCCTGAAACACGCGCCGGTTCGCCTCGCTGGCGGGCAGTGCCAGCTGGCGCGGGAACAGATAGTTGCGCGCGAAGCCCGGCTTCACCTTGACCAGCTCGCCGCGGTTTCCCAGCTTGGGAATGGCATCGAGAAGAATGACTTCCATGACTGATTCCCTTTCCTAGCGATAGTACTCGCGGACGTACGGCACGAGCGCGATCAGACGCGCACGCTTGACGGCCATCGCGAGCATTCTCTGGTGTTTCGCGCACGTGCCCGTGATCCGGCGCGGCGTGATCTTGCCCCGGTCGGTCATGAAACGGCGCAGCCGGCGCTCATCCTTGTAGTCGAGATACGTGACCCGATCGAGACAGAACTTGCACTTCTTCTTGCGGATCGGGCGCTTCTCGCGCTTCTCGCCCTTCTTCTTGGTATCTCTCTCCCTATCTCTCCCCACGGTGGTCCTCCTCCGGGTGGCCGAACGACGGTTCCACCGTCGCCGGGTCGAGCTTCGGTTCCTCGCCGCTGGCGCGCTCGTCGCGAACGATCATGTGCCGCAGCACGTGTTCGTCGATGCGGAGATGGCGTCCGAGTTCATCGAGCAACTGGTTGCTGCCGCGGAACCGGTAGAAGAAGTAGTGCCCATCGGGCTGCTTCATGATTTCGTAAGCGAGCCGGCGTTTTCCCCAGGTCTCGACCTTGGTGATCTCGCCGCCACCGCTGGCGATGATTTCGACATATTTGGCCGTGCTGGTCTTCAACCCGTCCTCGGAAACGGAGGGCTGATAGATCACGGCACACTCATAACTTCTCACGGAATTCCTCCCTTTGGACATGAGGCCCTCCCGCAGCGGCGTAGCCGGCCGGAGAGCAGAGAAGTTGGGTCAGCGTGAAATTGATAGAATTGTCAGACGGCTGACTATAACCGACCACCGGGGACCCGTCAAGCGGGCGCCGGAGGCTCCTTGCGGGCGTTGTAGCGGCCCATCGCCCGGGAAATCCCGTCCACGACCCAGGCGGCAGCGCACTGGACCGCGGCCTCCACCATCTCTCCCACCGCCGTCTCCTCCTCGGGCAGGAACTCGGCCAGGACGAACTCCGCGGCGTCGACACGCGGCGGGACCGGGCCGACTCCCATTCGCAGGCGCGGAAAATCAAGCGTGCCGATGCGCTCGATGACGGACTTCAGCCCGTTGTGACCGCCGTCGCTCCCGCCGGGCCGCAGGCGGAGCTGCGCGAGGGGCAGCGCGATGTCGTCGCAAACCACCAGCAGGCGCGAATACGGGAGCCGCTCGGCGTCGACCACCGGCCCGACCGCGTCGCCCGACAGGTTCATGAACGTCAGCGGCTCCAGGAGGAGGACGTCGCGCCCACCGATTGCGACGCGGGCCTGGCGGCGTCTGCCCGACTCGCGCCAGCGGCCGCCGCGCGAACGCGCGAGCGCCTCGACCACCGCGAAGCCGAGATTGTGCCGCGTCTTGCGGTATCGGTCCCCGGGATTCCCGAGCCCCGCCACCACGTACTCCACCGCCATGCGTCGCACTCCTTCCCCGTCCCGCCGGGGAGCACAAGAAAAAGGCCCCGGGGCGAATCGATCCGGGATCGAACGCCTCGGGGCCCGGTAACCGGGCGGGCTGGGCCCGTCAGTCCTTCTTCTCGCCGGCCTTCTTCTCGCCAGTCTTCTCCGCGCCCTCGGCTTCGCCCGGCTTGCGGATGAGTTCCGGCTCCGCGACACCCTCGGCACCCGCGGTTGCGGCGGCGACCTCGACGATCGGCGGAATAACCGTGGCGAGCGTCGTGTCCGGATCGTCGAGGAACTCGACGTTCGGGAACATCGCCGCGATGTCACTGATCCGCGACGAGTCGTGAATCTTGAGCGCGGTTGCGTCCACGTTGATTGCGTCCGGAATCTCGGTCGGCAGACACAGCACGTTCACGGTGCGCGTACCGTGCTCGAGGATACCGCCCTGATCCTTGACGCCGGCCGGCGTTCCCAGCAGATGGACGGGAACCTCCACGCGGACCTTCTCATCGAGGCTGATCCGCTGCAGGTCCAGGTGCAGGAGCTTGCCGCTGGCCGGATGCCGCTGCACATCGCGTATGATGGCATTGAGCGCCGCGGGCTCCTTGCCGGCAATCGTCAGATCGACGATGGCGCTTTCCGGGTGCTTGCGCAGGATGTTCTTGATGTCCACCTCGTCCACCGACAGACCGACGGGGTTCTCCTTGCGGCCGTAGAGGACGGCCGGAAGACGGCCCGCCATGCGCAGCTTGCGGGCTACGCCCTTGCCACCGTCACCGCGAAATTCCGAATTGAGTTGAAAACGTTCCATGACCTATCACCCTCTGCTTACACGAAAAGCGTACTGACCGACTCGTTGTAGTGAATACGTTTGATTGCCTCGGCGATGAGCCGGGATACATCCAGAACCCTGACCTTGGAACACTCGTCGAAACGGTCGAACGGCAGCGAATTGGTCGCCACCACCTCTCGAATCGGCGAATTCTCGATGAGGTTGCACGCGTCACCCGCGAACACCGCATGCGTCGCGCACGCCACCACGGACCGCGCACCCTTCTCCGACACCGCGCGCGCCGCCTTCACCAGCGTACCGCCGGTGGTAATCATGTCGTCCAGAATGACGACGTCACGGCCGCGCACGTCACCGATGACGTTCATGACCTCCACGTTGTCCTTCTCGGAACGCCGCTTGTCGACGATCGCGAGGTCCACGTTCAGGCGCTTCGCGAACGCGCGCCCGATCTTCGTGCTGCCGACGTCCGGCGATACGATCATCAGATTGCTGCAGTCGCCCTTCTTGATGTAGTCCAGCAGCACCGGGGCCGCGAACAGGTTGTCGGCCTGGATATCAAAGAAACCCTGGATCTGCGTGCTGTGCAGGTCGAGGGTCAGAATCCGGTTTGCGCCCGCCACTTCGATGAGCTGGGCGCACAGCTTGGCCGTAATCGGCACCCGCGGCTGGTCCTTGCGGTCCTGACGCGCGTAGCCGTAATAGGGCGTCACCACGGTGATCCGTTCCGCGGACGCGAGAAAACACGCGTTGAGCAGGATCAGGAGCTCCATGAGATTTTCTGCCGGCGGCTGCGTGGACTGGATGATGAATACGTCGACGCCGCGGACGTTCTCGTTGATCTTCACCTGGATCTCGCCGTCGGCAAACCGGTCCACGGTCACGTCGGACAGGGGCACACCCATCTGCTCCGCGACCTTTTCGGCCAGCGCGCGATTCGAGTTGCCGGTGATGAGTTTCAGTCCGTCCATTTAGAGCTCCAAACCGGAATGAAAGCTGACGCTGATTCGTGGTTCTCTGCCTGCCCGTGGTTGGGGCGGGAGGATTCGAACCTCCGAATGCTGGGACCAAAACCCAGTGACTTGCCGCTTGTCGACGCCCCAGAAAAATTGAAGAAGGAATTCGTTCGAGGAGGAGCTACCGCTCGGACATGTTTGGAGTCTCCGCTACCTTCGCTCGTTCCTTTTCCTTGCGGTACTCCGCAAGAATGATCCGTTCCATTTCGTCGCGCGCGTCATTGTTGATCGGGTGGGCGATGTCCTGATATTCGCCATCCTTGCGGCGGCGGCTCGGCATCGCCACGAACGTCCCGGTCTTGCCTTCGATGATCTTGAGGCCGCGAATGACGAAGCTGTCATCCAGCGTGATGCTGGCGAACGCCTTGAGCTTTGCATCGTCGCGCAGTGAAACTCTCACTTCGGTGATCTTCATCGGGCCACCCTTCCTGACACACGACACTCGCGACCTATCGTATCTCCACGGCCTGTCTTGCCGGCCTCGCGACGGAGGTAAAAAACCCCCTCACCGAGAATCGCTCCGCAACCTCAACCGCCCGCGTCTCGCGATCGAATATGGCAAAGACGGCCGACCCGCTTCCGGTCATAGATGCAAAGAAAGGCCGTTCCGACTGCAACTGTTCGAGGAGTCCCGCCACGACCGGGTGGGCCGGCAGCACAACATCCTCCAACGCATTCCGAAACGGCAGGCGGCCTTTCGGAAATCTTGCCAGAGCGGAATTAGCCGACCTCAGGTTAAGTCGGGGTCTATGGGTTGTCAATCGAAAATTGAATTGGGAGTAAACCCAAGCCGTAGAAATGCTTACCTCCGGCTTAACAATCACGAAAATGCCCCGTTTCAGGGGCTCGAGCGGGGTCAGAATCTCCCCTTTTCCGCGCCCGAGCATGGTGCCCCCGTGCAGCAGAAACGGCACGTCACTGCCGATCGACGCGGCCACGGAATTGAGCACCGCGGGCGCGATTTCAAGCCCCAGCGCCCGCTCGACCGCCCGCAGGGTGCCCGCGGCGTCCGCGCTCCCCCCGCCCAGCCCCGCTTCGGCCGGAATGCGCTTGCGAATCTGGATGCGCGCCCCGAGCGATGGCCCGGCCAGCGGCCGCATCGCGACGATCGCCCGGTGACACAGGTTCTGGCGATCGGTCGGAATGTCCGGCGCGTCGCACTCGATGGTCACACGGGAATCGGCGGTGAGTTCGACCCGCAGTTCGTCGGCGAGGTCGACGGCCTGGAAGACGGTTTCGATCTCGTGGAAACCGTCCTGGCGGCGCCGGATGATTTCGAGCGAAAGGTTGACCTTGGCCCGCGCGGTCACGTGCTGCACGGGTGCGGTCGCGGCGCGCTCGGCGGCGTAGTCGTAGGAACGATGCGTTCGGCCCGCCCGCACCGGGCGTTCGGACGAGGACCGCGCCGGCGCGCCGGGCCCGGGGGGGGGCGCCTTGCGCGTGCTCACCGGGACGCGTACTCGCGGAACAGGCGGCCCCATTCGGTGCGGGAGAACTCGCGGATGCGGCTGCGGCCGACCGTCGGGTACCAGATCCAGTCGTGGTAGACGTTGGACGCAAACGGCGCCCACACGACCAGCGGCGAATGCAGCAGCAGCCGCTCGGCAAAGCGCAGCGGACCGAGACGAATCAACTGGTCGCCCCAGATCACCAGACTCTTGCGCGTCTGGAAGCCAAAGTTCACGCCGGCGATCGGATCGCCGACCAGGTCGATGTAGTTGAGCCGCGCCTCACCCAGGCCGAGTTCGGTGGCCATGCGCAGGTACGGAATATCCATCGGCTCGAAGCCCATCAGGCGGGCAGCGACCGCGTCGATCGCGACCGAATCCGAACTCGCCAGGATGACGTTCTTCTCGCGCGGAATCATCGTGCGCGGGCCAGCGCCGTCCCCGGCGACGGTTCCGTCCATCACGGCAAATACACCGGGATGCAGTTCGCGCTGCATCAACAGCAGATCGACGAGCACCTCGTGAATGTGCTTGTGCGCATAGTGACGAACTTCCTTCAGCAGACCGCCAAACGCGTTCTTGATCGCGCCGGTGGTCACCGAGTGCCCGTGGGTCTTGACCGTGGGCAGATGCAGGATGTCGCGCCCGGGATAGATGGCCGGGATCTCAATCCCCTCGGGGAAGATGTGGTTGAGCTTGAGCAGCGGTGCCTTGAATTGATAGACCTTCCACTCCACGTCGGTGAGCGGCTGGAACTTGAGGCCATGGTGCTCCAGCACCGGCTGCCACGCGTTGTTGCGCGCGCCCTTCACCGGGTTGGTGACGACGGTCTTGTTCTCGATCGGGATCAGGCGTTCGCGCGGGTAACCACCGTCGATGAGTGTCTTGACGACGCCGTCCACCTGCCACGGCTGGCTCGAGCAGGACGGAAAATACTTCGTCCAGCTGAGGTTCAGTTTCAGCAGCAGATCGCGCTCGCCGGTCAGGGTTTCGCGCCAGCCGGCGAGTTCCATGACCCGCTGGTAGTCCTCCAGGATGGACCCGGGCCGGGTGAAAATGACAGCAACTCTGGAAGCCATGATCCGTTTCACTCCATGATCGGGAATATGACGGGTGAGGCGTGGTCCAATGCGCGGGAATCCCGCCTGCCCCACGCGCCGCTACATTATATTAGAACCCGCCGAGGATGGCAATTACGAGGACGATCCAGGCCAGCACATCGACCAGCAGAAAGCGCTCGTGCAGGAGCAGGTCGGACGGGCTTCCACCCTTCTGCTTGTTGTAGACCAGGTACAGGTAGCGCATCACGCCGATCAACACCAGCGGCACCGTATAAACCAGGTTGGTGGTGCCGAACTTGTCAACCGTCTCGGGCCAGATCGTGTACAGCGCGTACGCGAGCACCGACCCGCCGGCCGTAATCGACACCAGCTGGTCAAGCAGGGCCGGCGAGTACTCGTCCAGCGTCTCCCGGTGTTCCCCGGGGTTCTCCATCGACAGCAGTTCGTGTCGCCGCTTGCAGAACGCGAGGAACAGCGACAGGAACAGGGTGCAGATCAGGAGCCAGGGCGAAATCTCGACGTGCGGACCGAGGTCGTGCAACGCCTCGACACCGGCGATGGCGCGCAGCACGAACGAGATCGAAATGCTCATCGCGTCCAGCAGCACCACGCGCTTCAGAAAGAACGAATACACGAAGTTGAGCGCGAAGAAGCCGCACGCAACCGCGAAGAAGTTGCCGCCGATGCGCCACGACAGCGCGAGTCCGAGCGCGGTGCCCCCCAGCGAGGCCGCGATGGCGCTGGAACGGCGAAAGGTACCCGCCGCGAGGGGACGGTTGCGCTTGACCGGGTGCAGACGGTCCTTCTCCACGTCGGCGATGTCGTTGACGATGTAGATCACGCCGGAGAGGAGGCACAGAATCGCGAACGCCTCCACGCTGCGCGTCACCATGGCGAAGTCGTGGAAATTCCGCGAGAAGATCAGCCCGGCAAATACAACCAGGTTCTTCGTCCACTGCCGCGGCCGCATGGAGATCAGGATATGGTAGAGCTGCTTCATACGCGGATCAGTCCAGCACCCTCTCGCCGCGCGCGGACGGCTGGTCGAGCTGCTCGCCAACCGCGCGCAGCCACTCCGCGCGTGCCGCGGGCGAAGATTCCACCGGGCCCTCTTCGCCCCAGCGGCGGAACGGGTAAGTGGCCGGGAACAGCGGGCCCAGCACACGCCGCACACCGTCCACCCCGCACTCGTCGATGTGCTCGCTCGCAAAGAGCGCGAGGCGGCCCGGCGTGGCGGCGGAGGCCGGGATGATGTCGCTGCCGCGCAACGCGGCGCGGGCGAGCGCGAGCGGGAACTCCCGCGCCGCCGCGGGGACATAGATCCCGCGGAAGCCGCCCGCGGCGAGTTCCAGCAGCTGGCGAACCGCCTCGGACTCGAGCAGGTCGAACGCGCCCGCGGACTCCCGGGTGGCGGCGAGCACCGGCGACGTCAACACGCGCGGCAACCGCAGCACCGCCAGCGATTCGGTGCCCGCGCGCGCGAGCACCATGGTCTCCATCACCGCGGCCACCGCGGCCGCGCGATCACCCGGCCGTGTCGCGTTCCACAGGCTCGCGACGACGATGCGGCACCCGGGCCGCGCAGACCAGACCGCGCGCGCGAGCGCTTCGCTGTCGCGCACGACACGGTTCCAGCCGGAGTCCTCGTCGTTGATCGCGCCCGACGGCTCGATGTCGAGCACATGGATGACGACGTCGGGCATGAAGCCGCGCACGAACTGCGCCGCGTTCTCGTGCAGCGCACCCGCGCAGAACGCGACGTCGCCGACACCGGGGTGACCCGTGTCCACCTGCAACAACGGCAACGCGCCCGCATGGCGCAGACCCGCGACCAGCGCGCCGGCAAACGGCCCCCCCCCGTGCGTGACCAGAACCTTGCGGCCGTGCAGGCCACCCAGCGCGCGGGCGGAGACGTTGGTGCGCCGCCCCAGCGCCAGCGCGACCCGGTCCATCGCGATTGCGTCCGGCAGCGCGCTGTCGAGTCCCCCCGATACCGCGTCGATGGGAAGCCGGGCGCCGCGCGCGCGATCCACCCAGCGGGCCGCGGCGGCTTCCCCCGCGCCCTCCAGCGCATACACGAGCACGTCCAGCCGGTGCCGGCCGGCGATGTCCGCGAGCCGGTCGCCGGGCCCTTCCACCGGCACGCCGTGAATCGACAGCCCAATCGTGGCCGCGTCGTCGTCGACAAAACACACCACGCCGTGACCGGGTCCGCGTGCGTTGATCTCGCGCGCCGCGCGCTCGGCCGCGTCACCGGAGCCGATCACCGCGTAGCGGCGGACCTCGCCTCCCTGCGATTCGCGCCCGATCTCATGGAACAGGCGCGTGGAGAAACGCACGCCGAGGATGAACGAAATCAGCAGGAAGTACTCCAGCACGAACAGCGAGCGCGGGAACGCCACGAAGCGGTACAGCAGCACCACGGCCGCCAGGATGATGCCGGAGCCCACCGTGACGGCCTTGATCACGCGCACGACGTCGTTGGTCGTCGTGTAACGCCACATGCTCCGGTACAACCCGAACTTGAAGAAGCACGCACTGCGCACGATCACGACGATCGGCAACACGCGCAACACCGCGCGCCCCTCCACCTCCGTGAACTGGAAGTTCATGCGCACGAAATACGCGCCCATGAAGGCGAGGGCGATGGCCATCAGGTCGGTCGCCACGACGAACAGCGTGCGCCGCTCCCAGATCAGGCGGTCGCCGCGCTCGAGGCCGCGTATCTTCAGGATCGACAGCGTGAATGCGAGCACCCACGTGACGGCCAGAAACGGCGCGAACCACTGGCCGGCGCGAACGTACAGCAGCGCGCTCGCGCCCAGCAGAATCGTCACCAGGTACTCGAGCAGCGTCACCTGTTTGTGGTTGAGTCCGATCTGCAACAGCCGCTGGTAGTAGTGCGTGCGGTGTGGCTGCAGCACTTTTTCGTTCTTCATTAGCCGGTTGACGATCGTGAGCGCTGCATCCAGATAGAGCGATGACAGGAGCAGGAGCGGCACAAACAGCGGAATCTCGGGGCGGGCGCGGTTGCCGGCGATCGCAAGACACGCGAACACGTATCCGAAGAACGTGCTGCCGCTGTCACCCATGAACAGGCGCGACGGCGGAAAGTTGAACTGGAGGAATCCGATTGCGGCCCCGGCGACGGCCAGAAACACGACCGCGAGCACCGGCTGCCCCACCATGAAGCCGACGATGGCGAGAAACGCGGCCGCAATAAACGCGCTGCCGGCGGCGAGGCCGTCGATACCGTCGATGAAATTGTAGAAGTTGATGCTCGCGACGATGACCAGCGCGGTCACGGGCACCGCGAGCACGCCCAGTTGGACGGTCCCGGCCACCGGCAGGCCGATCTGGTCGATCACCAGCCCGGACGCGATCGCCATGGCGGCCGCGGCACCCTGCGCGATGAACCTCGCCCCCACGCCGACGCCACGCCAGTCGTCCATGAGCCCGATCCCGAACAGGACGGCCACGCCCCCCAGGACCGGCAGCAGGGTCCGGAACTCCGGCCGCGCGATGCACAACCCGGCAAACACGAGGATGAACGCGGACACGATCGCGATCCCGCCGTAGCGCGGCTTGGGCCGGTCGTGCGAACTGCGCGCGTTCGGCACATCGACGAACCCGTTCCGGGGCGGCCGTGCGAGGAGCAGGCGCGTACCGGCATAGGAAAGCGCCAGCGCGGAAAGAAATGCAAACAGGGCGATCATGGAATGAATGGGTGCGGCCTACAGAATAGGCGCGCGCGCGCGCCGGCTCAAGGTTTATCCGAGCGGTTCCGGCGGGCCGCGACGATGCCCGGCATCGCCCGCGGCAGGTCCCAGCGGGGTTCGAACCCGAGTTCGGTGGCGATCCGGGACGAGGCGTACTCGGCCGAGCCGAAGATTTTCCGGTAGGCGTCGCCGTCAACCGGCGCGCGGCGCCCGCTGACGGCGGCCACGCGGTCGCCGGCCGCGGCCACGAGTGAAAATACGGCCAGCGGTGGCGCCATTCCACCGGCCCGGCGCCCCAGCGCGGCGCGGATCCAGCCGGCCATCTGGCTCGTCGAGTACACCTGCCCGTCGCTCACGGTGAAGGTCCGGCCGGCCGCGGCAGGGTGTCCGCCCGCCAGTACCATCGCGCGCGCGGCGTCCTCCACGTGAATCATCGAGCGCCGGTTGCAGACACGCGGCAGGGGCGGGAAGCGCCGGCGCGCGATCGCGTCGACCATGCGCGCGAGGTTGCCGGGCAGCCCGGGGCCATAGACCAGCGGGAATCGCAATACGACCGGCTCCGGCACCGACGCCTGCACCGCGCGCTCCGCCGCGAGCTTGCTGCGAGCATACGCGCTGTCCGGCGCTGGCGCGGCGTCTTCGGCAACCGGCGCGGCGCCCGGCGTCCCGAACACCGCCACACTGCTGGCAATCACCACGCGCCGGACTCCGCCCGCGGACGCCGCGGCACACAGGTTGCGCGTGGCGACCACGTTGTCCGCTTCGAACGCCGCGTCGTCGTCGAGTCGAACGCCGTGCGCGTGCGCCATCCCGGCGCAGTGCAGAATCGTGTCGATGCCGTCCAGCAAGGCCGGCGGGAGCGGACCGGAGAGATCCACGCGCACCGCCTCGTCGCAGTTCCCCGCTGGCGCTTGCGACCGCCATGCCGCGCGCACCCACGCCACCCCGGTCAGCGCCGCGCACACGTGCCGGCCGATGAAGCCGGTGGCCCCCGTCACCAGCACGCGCTTCAAGCGTCCTCCGTGGCGCCGGCCGCGATGCGATAGAGCGCGAGCATGCGCGCGACGATCAGTTCGTCCGAATACGTGGACTCGACGATTTCGCGCGCGCGCGCGCCCATGCGCCTGCGCAGGTCATGGTCCTCCGCGAGCCGGACCAGCGCGCCGGCCAGCGCCGCCGCGTCGTGCAGCGGAACCAGCAGGCCGTTGTCACCCGGGCGCACGAGGTCGCGGCACCCGGGGACGTCGGTCGCCACCAGCGGACGCCCGCACGCGGCCGCCTCGAGCAGCGCGCGCGGCATTCCCTCGCGATAACTCGGCAGCACCGCGATGTGGCACGACGCCCACACCGCCGGCATGTCCTCCGCGCGGGGCCGCCACTCGATCAGCCCCTCGTCGCGCCATGCGCCGAGTTCGGCGGCGGTGACCGTGTCGGGATTCTCCGGGTCGGGATCGCCCACCAGCACCACGCGAACCGGCGCGCCGCGCGCGCGCAGAAACCGCGCGGCCGCGACCATCTGCACGATCCCCTTTGGCCGGATCAGGCGGCTCGCGAGCAGCGCGACGGCCGCTTCTCCGTCCGCAAGTGGCGGTTCCGGCATCGGATGAAACGCGTGTGTGTCGACGCCGGAGCCGGGCACCAGGTGCGTGCGCTCGGGAGCGAACAGGCCGCCGGCGCGCACATCGTCGAGATCGTCGTGGTTCTGAACGACGAGGTGGGAACGCGGTCGCGACAGGATGCGCCGGAACGCAACTCCAAGCACCGCGCGCAGCGCGCGCGCACGGCGCCGCGTCGACACCGACACGAACCCGAATCCCGCGATGGTGTGGATCTGCGCCGGGGCGCCGGCCGCGAGCGCGGCGGTGGCGCCATACAGTGCGGCCTTGATGCCGACGTGATGAACAACCGCCGGACATTCGCGGCGGTACAGCGCGACCAGTGCGGCCAGCGCCTGCAGTTCCCCCAGCGGATGGCGCGACCCGCGCCGCCACGGCAGTTCCTCGAGCACGAAGCCTTCCTCACGGATGCGGTCCGCGTGGCGATCGACACGAGTCGCCACCGTGACCCGGGCGCCCGCCGCCCGCGCCGCGCGCGCAAGCGCCAGACGGTGCGACCAGAACATCCAGTCCTCGTTGACCACGATCACCACGCGCTCGCTCGACGAGAACCGGACGCGCTCAGGCATCGCGGACATCCTCTCCGCGGGCAGCGGCGCGCAGCACGGCGACGAAGCGCGGGCCCCAGTGCTCGAGACTGTAGTGCGAAACCAGCCACTCGCGCGCGCGCGCGCCCACCCGCGCGCGCAAGGCGGCGTCATCCACGAGCGCGCCCAGCCGCGCGACCCAGTCGGCCTCCGTGGCCGCGACGAAACCGTTCTCGCCGTCATGGACGATGTCGGCGACGCTCCCGCGCGGCGACGACACCGTCGCGAGCCCCGCGCTCATGTACTGCAGCAGTTTCAACGAGCACTTTCCGCGCGCCCACTC
>DASUGO010000049.1:0-16944 GCA_036273975.1 Candidatus Krumholzibacteriia bacterium | reverse complement strand
GATCATGAAACTGTTTGGTGTGGAAGAACTGAGCCGCAGCGACGAATCGCCCACGCGCCACCTGCGCCGCAACGCCGAAATGATCATCGCGCTCAAGATTCCGCATGACCTGTGGATCGTTCTCGATGACGGTACCGGTGGCGACGAGGCCTTGCGCCGCCACGGCGTCGCGTCCGATCGTATCCGCTTTCTCCCCAACGGCGTTACCCTCGCATGGGCGGACGCACCCGCGGACGGCAACGCGTTTCGCGAGCGGTACAACCTCCCCGCCGGCACACCGGTGATTCTGTGGCTCGCGCGCCAGGTTGCATGGAAACGCGGTGAAGACGCCATCCGCGCGTTTGCGCGCGCGCGCGCCGTCTCCGGGCGGCCAATGGTGCTCGTCATGGGTGGCGACGGCCCCGAACGCGGCCGACTGGAGGCGCTTGCGCGCCTGCTCGGCGTGAACGAGCACGTGCGCTTTGCCGGCGCAATCGCCCACGACGCTGTCCCGGACGCGATGGCGGCCGCCGCGTTGTTCCTCGCCACCGCGGAGCGCAGCAACAAGTCCATCGCCACCTGCGAGGCCATGCTGTGCGGGGTCCCGGTGGTTGCGTACGACGTGGGCGGAACCAATCACGTGGTGCGGGAGGGCGAGACCGGCCGGCTGGTCGCGTTTGACGACGTCGACGGACTCGCGGAGGCCATGGCCGGGCTGATCGACGACGGCGCCGCGCGGCAACGCCTGGCCGACGGCGCGCGCGCATTCGCGCGCGCTCGCTTTACCGACTGGGAACGGCGGGTTGAAATGGAGCGCTTGCTGATCGAGCAAGCCGTGAGGGCGGGCCAGGACGGAGCCGCCAATCCGGAATAGCGCAGCGCGTTACAGCCGGCGCTCTTCGTTGTCACCGTTGCGCTGATGTACACCACGCCGCATATGCTCCACCCGCGACTCCACCCACTCCATCACGTTCAGCACCAGAAACACAACGATCGACAGTGCGAGTGCGCCCTGGTATTCGCCAAATCCGATGGCCGCGCCAATTCCGGCCAACACCCAGATGACCGACGCGGTGGTGAGCCCCACCACGTGGCCGCCCCGGGTCAGAATTACGCCAGCGCCCAGAAAACCGACGCCGGTTACCATCTGACCGAGCACACGCGTCGCATCGACATTGTGACCGGAAAGCTCCACGCCGAGCCGGATAAAAACGTGCGTACCCAGGCAGATGAGGACCGCGGTGCGCACGTCGAGCGGTTTGCCGCGCAGTTGCCGCTCCAGACCAACGATGGTGCCGCATACCAGCGCGACCCCGACCGGCGTCCAGAATGCGAGTTCGAAGGGCGAGAACGAGTTCATGGGTCGCGATTCTAATGCCCCGCGGCCTTGCCCCACAACTCCTCAAGTCGCTTGTCGCGACCGCACCCCTTGCGATAGCGCGAGTAGTGGTCGGGCTCCTTCATGTAGAAGTCCTGGTGGTATTCCTCGGCCGGCCAGAAGTCTCCCGCCGGCTCGATCTTCACGGCGACGGTTCCAAACTTCTCCTCGACCTCTGCGCGTGACGCTTCCGCCAGCCGCTTCTGCTCGTCATCGTGATAGAAGATGACCGGACGGTACTGCGGCCCCCAGTCGCAGAACTGGTGGTCGCCCGCCGTGGGATCAATGTTGTGCCAGTAGACCTCGAGCAGTTCGGCGTACGTCACCCGGGCGGGGTCGTATTCGACCTCCAGCGCCTCGCAGTGACCGGTCTGTTTGCTGGAGACCTGCTGGTAGGTGGGGTTCTTCTCGCTGCCCCCCGTGTACCCGGAGGTCGTCAACTTGACGCCCTTCACGTCGTCGAACGGCCCCTCGATGCACCAGAAACAGCCGCCCGCGAACGTCGCGATGGCGGTCTTCTTGTCCTGATTTGCGTCGGCGGCGTGCACCGCTGCCGCTATGCCGACACTCGCCATGATCAGAATTCCCAGCATCAGCCTGCGCATATACATTCCCTCCCGGTTGAAAGACCTGCCTGCTGCTCATGACAATACGCTTCGGGCCGGGCCTTCGGATCCCCAAAAGTGCATTCGTACCCCCCGTTGGGTAGGGCAAACACCTACGACAACGACGGGATCTGGTTAGCTTGCAAACAGTAATGCCCTGTTCCCGCGTGGACAAGATGTACATGGACCGGCTACATTGCTGGGTAGGACATTCAGTCCACGCATGGAATTCTAATTTCCTTGCACACAAAAGCGCCTTGGGGAGGGGGCTGTCGTGTGACACGTCGCGTCTTGATTGTACTCGCCCGAAAAGTCTGCCGACAGGGACTCCGGCATTTTCTGTGTTCGCTTCCCAACCTCGTCGTGCTGGGTGAAGCCGCCGACGGCCGCGAGGCGGTCTCACAGGCCCGCGAATTGCGCCCCGACGTCGCCATTCTCGAGACCAATCTCCCCGAATTGAACGGGATTGATGCGATCGCGCAGATAACCGAGCAGTGCCCCGAAACAGCCGTCATCGCCGTTTCCGTCCATGCCGACATGCCCCTCGTCACCCGGGCGCTCGGCGCCGGCGCCCGGGCCTTCGTGCTGACCGACGGGGGCGTCGGCGAGATCGCCCTGGCGCTCGACGCGCTCTCGGACAACCACGTGTACCTGAGTCCGGAAATAGAAGACCGCGTGGTGACATCGTTCGATCACATATCCACCGTCCCCAGCGGCGTGTTGTCTCCACGCGAGCGTGAAGTCATCCAGCTACTGGCGGAGGGAAAATCGACCCGGGAGATCGCCGGGATACTCACCGTGAGCGTGAAGACCGTCGAGACCCACCGTCACAACATCATGCTGAAACTTGGTATCCACAGCATCGCCAAGCTGACCAAGTATGCCATTCGCAACGGTATCACTTCCCTCAATTGACCAGTTTTTACGCGGCCACCGGCGCCACGGCTGCCGGTAGAGCCGCGTCCTGCGAGAAACCCTAGGGAATTGTCCCATCGGGGATTTCAGAAGGCATATTTCAGGCTTTCCCTGATCACGCGGCGCTGCGTCCTCTCCGACTGCGCAAACGAACGTGGCGCACTTTTCTCCGGCGACCCGCAACGTGTGCCAGACCGTGAGAACGGCGGTGGAGTTGCTCCCGTCGGGGCATACGGGGGACCTGCCAAGCATGCTGTTTTTTTGGGCTCCCGCCAACCCAGTCAACAGGAGTTACCCATGCCGCACGAAATACCACATGTAGATATGCGCGACCCGTCATCGCCATCAAACGTGCTGCCGCGCCGCTCGTGGACCAACTGGACGTTACTCGCCATGATGTTTGTGGCAACGACCGTGGGACTCAGCGCGATTGTTGCAATCCTGTTGCCCGAGCGTCTCGTCAGCCCGTGGCCGTGGGTCCGCACCGATGTCGCGCTGCTGGCGGCCTGCGTAACCCTGGTCGTGATGTTCGTCCTTCACATCAGCCGCGACCAGCGGCGTATCGACCGCCTGCATGCACGCTATACCAAGCAGCAGAGAGAGTTGACCGAGGATACCAGCCGGCGGCTCTACGCCCTGCTCGAGGTCAGCCAGGTGATGGGACAACAGAGCGACCCGCAGGACATCTTTGATTGCATCACGCGCTCGTGTGTCGCGACATTTCGCTGCGACCAGTCCTCGTTGATGCTGTTCGACCCGCAAAGGGGCAAGCTCGTCGTACGTTCCGCGAACGGGCATGTCGACGTCTCCAAGATTATCGGCCGCGAGCAGGACGTCGGGGCCGGAATCGCGGGCTGGGCGGCGACGAACAAGCAGGCCATCATTCTCGGCAAAGCCGGATCCAATCCCAGGGATCTCGATGTGCGGTTTGCATATCCGTCGCTGACCGCGGCGATCGTGGCCCCCATCATCCTCCGCGATGAACTCGTGGGCGTTTTGAACATCAGCAGCCGCTCGGCCGGAACCATCTACACCGACGACGACCTTCGGTCCCTGAAGGTCTTCGCCGAAAACGCCGGCACGTGCATTCGCAACGCCGAACGGGCGGAGTGGATGCGACAGACCATCGACAGCCTGCAGCAGCAACTGGCGAGGGCGAACGAGGTGCGCACCGCGTCGTTGCAGCCGGACTCCCGGGGGTAGGCATGATTGCCATCGCGGTACTCTGGCTGTTGCCATGCATCGCCCCGGGGTCCGTGCAGCCACCACTCACCGACGCACGCGATGTGATCGTCGAGCAGGCGCAGGCCGGGGACGTGCAACTGACGCTCAAGGTCACCCCGGCAACCAGCCAGCTGCCGGGTGCGGAGCTGACGTACACGATGGATTACAAGAACACGGGGGCTGGTCCGATCGCGAACCTGATCATTGCCGACAATGTTCCCGCCGGCACCGAGTTCAAGGTGAATTCGGCGTCGATCGGAAGCCCGCCCGGTTCGGTGGCGTCAATTGCACTGGAGTATTCCGACGACGGGGGCGCTTCCTGGACGTACGCGCCGACAAGCGGTGGCGGCGGCGCGCCCCCGTCGTTCGACTCCAACGTGACGCATGTCCGCTTTGTGATGACCGGCAAACTGCACCCAGGCGTTGTCCCGCAGGTCGGCGTTGGCTTTACCGTTCGTATCCGCGACTAACCCCTCCGGGTACCGGTCGCGCCGATCGCGGGGCAAAAAAAGAGAGCGCGGGACCCGAAGGGCCCCGCGCTCTTTGCGTTCCAGTAGAACGAATGCCGGTTCCGGCTTAGTACCGGTCGCGACCGCCGCCACCGTAACCGCCACGACCGCCGCCGCCACCGAAGCCGCCACGGCCGCCGCCGCCACCGCCGCGGCTGTCCGTCTTCGGACGCGCGATGTTGACGGTGAGCGTGCGCGAGGCCAGCTCACGGTTGTTCAGTTTTTCGACCGCCTGGGCAGCCGCCTCGTCCGTTTCCATCTCCACGAAGCCAAAGCCGCGCGGACGACCGGTCTCGCGGTCCGTGACGAGCGAAACGCTCGCGACCGGACCGACCTCGGAGAACAGCTCGCGAAGGTCATCCTCAGTGGTGGCGTAGTTCAGGTTACCGACATAAAGTTTGCGATTCATTTGCGAAATCCTTTTTGAAACACTTCTGACTGATACCACGGACTCGACACGAACAAACGCGCGATCCGCGTCTTGCGCTCAAACGAAACTGGGGTCGCTTAACCTGATAATGAGGGGAGGCGAGTCTCGGTCCTGACTTGAACGCGGCTTATTGACGGGGGGAAGATAGCAGGGGGCGGGAGGGGGTGTCAACAGGGATTGGAAGGGCTAGTCCCAGTATGTACCCCATTGTTTATCCACCCGCCGGACCGTGTCCGGATCCATCTCCACCGCATCCGGGTATCCCGGTTTCCACGTGGCGTCGATCCCCAGCACGCCTTCGTATACCGGCTGAATCCCCACCAGGGACGCCCGCGAAAAGGCGACGTCACGCGCGGGGTCGAAACGCGTGAATATACCCCAGATGGTGTCGACGTCATTCTCGAGATCAACATCTGGGCTCACCACCGCAACCACCTTGAGCCCGGCCAACGCGGGAGCCGCGACCAGCGCTTCCAGGGTCCGCCGGCCGGCGTCCTTTTCGATGCGGTCGATCTGCACCACGAGCAGGGTGTCTTCCCACACTTTCCAGCGCCGGACATGCGGCGCGAGCTGGGCCGGGTCCGCGCGGAACGGCCCGGACGTGTCCAACACCGGCGTTGCCGCTTCCCCGCCACTGCCGCCGGAATACTGCGCGCGGCTGCCCGTCGCATCCAGGATCATGCGACTGCCCAGGTGCATCTTGAAACTCGTGAAGTCGAGCGTGTCGAGCGGCGCGCGCGAAATGAGATGGAAGTGCTCGCGCGGCTCGAAGTGCGCGCGGATGGCCTGCAACACGGAGCGGAAGTTGCGCGCATCGGTGTCGCGGTCTACCAGGACGAGGACCTTGCTCAACCCCAGTTGCCCTTCGCCCAGCAAGCCCATCGCGGTCCGCACCGGCTCGCGCGTGTAGCGCGACTCGACGCTCGCGACCAGCAGGTTGTGAAATCCCGCCTCGTAGTACGCCCACACGTCGCGCACCTCGGGGCGGATCAACCGGATGAGGGGTCCCAGGATCATCTGCGACGCATCGCCCATGTAGCGGTCTTCCTGGGGCGGCTTCCCCACCACCGCGGCCGGGAACACGGGCCGGCGGCGGCGCGTGATGGTCTTGACGTGGAACACCGGAAAGTTTGCGGGATCACAGTAGTGGCCGAAGTGATCACCGAACGGTCCTTCGATGCGCCGCTCGTGCGGCGGGACTTCCCCCTCGAGAATGAACTCGGCGTCGGCCGGAATATCGAGGTCGATCGTGCGGGCGCGCATCAACCGCGTCGCGCGTGCGCTCAGGATCCCGGCAAACGCAATTTCCTCCAGCGCCTCCGGAAGCGGAAATATCCCCGCCAGCATCAGCGCGGGATCGGCGCCCAGCGAGACGGCCACCGGCAGGGCGTGGCCGGCCTTCTCCGCCTCGCGGTAGTGAAAACCGCCGCCCTTGTGGATCTGCCAGTGCATGCCGGTGGTGGTGTCGTCGAACACCTGCAGGCGGTATATCCCGACGTTGGACTTCCCCGTGCGCGGGTGGCGCGTCACCACCAGCGGAAAGGTAATAAACGGTCCGCCGTCCTGCGGCCAGCACGTGATGACCGGCAGCGCGCGCAGGTCGGGTTTGCGATCCACCACTTCGCGCGCGCGTCCGTTTCCCACGCGCCGCGGCCGGAACGCCAGCAGCCTCGGATACAGATCGCGTGCGCCCCACAACCGCGACGGCGACGGCGGGTTGAGTTCTTCGGCAAAGCGCACGAGCCGTTCGCCGAGTGCTTCCGGGTGCATTCCGATGGCGCGTTCGATGCGCGCAAACGTCCCGAAAAAATTGATCGCGAGCGGAAAGCGCGACCCCTTGACGTTCTCGAACAGCAGTGCGGGACCGCCCTCGCGCACCGCGCGCTGCGCGATCTCGGCAACCTCGAAGCGCGGATCGACTTCGGTCCGCACGCGTTTGAGATCACCCGCTACTTCGAGCGCCATCAAGAAGGATTGCAGGTCACGATACGACACGCTGGGGCACTTACTTCCCTTCCCGGAAACAGACACGCACGGAAATGCAAACTGCTTGTTCCCCGGATACACAATCTGCGACACGTCCTGCGGATACGCATGGGGCATCCGGGTCCGCCCGCATCTTACCTTAACTCGTTGTCCTTGTGAATATTATGCCGAGTCGCGCGATCGATTAGCGCGGGTGGCCCCCCGATTGCTCTATCCCCCCGTCCAAACAACTGGAACACAGGTTTCCGCGGCGTCCGACCGTGTTGCGTCGATTGCCATGCCGGCGGGAACCACTTGAGGGAGGTCAATTCCAATGAAGAAACTTCTTTCCGCCGTCGCCGTCATCGCGGTGGTCGGTTTTGCAGCGTCGAGCGTGTGGGCCGTCACGCCGGTCCGTTCGGTCGGTTTTGAAGCCGGCTACGTGAGCCCGGATCTGACGGGCGTCGAGAGCAGCGGTACCTGGGTCGGTGGCGTCTTCGCGGACTTCGGTCTGCCGGCGGCCAACCTGACCGTCAATCCGTTCATCAACTACTGGAGCTGGTCGGAGAGCGCGAACTCGTTCGACACGTCGTTCCGTGACGTCTCGGTGGGCGCGAACCTGAAGTACGCGTTCCCGACCGCGTCGGTGAAGTTCCAGCCGTTCATTGCGGGCGGTCTGGGTATTCACCTGTTGAATGCCTCCGTCGAGGGTAGCGACCCGCTCCTCGGCTCGTACAGTCTCGACCAGGGCGACACGAAGATCGGCTTCCAGGGTGGTGCCGGCTTCAAGGTTGGCGTCAGCCAGAACGCCAATCTGATCACGTCCGGCTGGTACAACGTCGTCGACAATGCGAACAACTGGTCGCTGCGCGCCGGCATGGCCTGGAGTCTGTAATTCTCTGATCGACGCAACTCGATCCCAGGAAAACGCCCCGCGTCGGAAACGGCGTGGGGCGTTTCTACTTGCGGGCCGCGCGGGTCCTGCCGGTCAGCAGCCCATCGCGCTCGGGTCGACCGCGCCTTCGCACTAGTCTCCCCTCGCACGTGGGCGCCCGCTGACCGCCACCCGCGCGGAACACACGGAATGGCAGCGGCCCCTAGTCGTCCATCCGGGTGTCGTCCGGCGACGTGTCGGTTCCCCACCGGTAGAACAAGGAATTGTCGACACCGAGCCGGTCGAGAATCCGGCCAACGATCATGTCGACCATGTCCGCAATCGTCTTCGGGCGGTGATAGAACGCCGGCATCGCGGGCAGAATGTCCGCACCCGCCTGGCGCAGTGTCAGCATGTTGCGCAGATGGATGTCGGACAGCGGTGTCTCGCGTGGCACCAGCACCAGGCGTCGCCGTTCCTTCAGCGCGACATCCGCCGCACGCTCGATGAGACTCGATGATATTCCCGCGGCGATGCGTCCCAGCGTCCCGGTCGAACAGGGAACGATCACCATCCCCTCGCAGCGGAACGATCCGCTGGAAATCGGCGCGGCGAGATTCATCGGGTCGAACAACCGCAGTGTGCCGGGCGCGCCCGACGCTTCCGTGGCGCGTTCCAGCGCGGTCTGCTTGTCGCGCAGCGTCTTGCCGAGCCGGATGCCGCTCTCCAGCTGCATGACCTTCTCGCCCGCGTGCGACACCACCACGTGGACGTCGTGCCCCGCGGTGACGAGCGCGTTCAGCAACCGTAGCGCGTACGGTGCGCCACTTCCGCCGGTGATACCAACCGCATAGACTGCCATCTCGCTACACCACCGTATCGATCGCGATAAGAATGAAGAGCGCAACACTCACCACGCCGTTGGTCGTGAAGAACGCCGCGTTCACCCGGGAGAGATCGCCGGGACGAACCAGCCGGTGTTCGTGGATCAGCAGCAAGCCGGTGAGGCCCAGACCGACCATATACCAGCGGCCCGCAAACAGGAGACCGCCGGCGATTGCCAGGCAGATCACGAAGCCGACGTGCAGCGTCCGGGCCACGCGCAGCGCCACCGGGAGACCGAAGTCCGCGGGGAGGGAGTGCAGCCTCTCGCGCCGGTCCACCTCCGCGTCCTGACATGCATAGATGATATCGAAGCCCGCGACCCACAATCCCGCGCCCAGCCCCAGCAACCATGCGGCAAACGGGACGTCACCGGTTACCGCAATCCATACCGCGGTCGGGATCATCACATAGACCGCGCCGAGAAAGAAGTGGGCGAACGGGGTGAAGCGCTTGGCGTACGGGTAGAGCACCATCCCGGCAATCGCGACCGGCCACAACAGGCGGCAGATCGGCTGCAGCTGCCAGACCGCCGCGAGGAAGACGGCCAGCGCGACAGCGGTGTATCCGAGCGCCGCCCGGCGGCTCAGTCGGCCGGCCGGAAGCGCCCGCCCGGCGGTGCGCGGATTCCGGGCGTCGATCTCGGCGTCGATCAGACGGTTCGCCGCCATCCCGACCGTCCGGGCTCCGATCATCGCCACCGTGATCCACAGGAGGTAGTTGCCTCGCGGCCAACCGGCCTCGACCAGGAAGAGGGTTGCATACGCAAAGGGGAGTGCAAACACGGTGTGTTCCACCCGAATCGCATCGAGAAACTCTCGTAAGCTCTTCATAAAAAACAGCTAGAGAAACACGCCGGTTATATTGACAATGATCGCCCGAGGGATGTTGACAATGGAAGTTCGGTGTTTGTTGACAATAGACCTGTGTGAGGTTGACAATACGTGCCGTCGGGGCTCGCAAACATATTGACAAAAACCCGGCGGCAATCGTAGACCCAACCCATGGAACGTGCCCGGACCCTTTCGATTCGAGAGTTCATTCTGGACGCCGCCGCAGCGGATCCGCGCAGCCTCGCGCGGCGCGTCGCGACAGCATACGGGATTTCCCGGCAAGCGGCAAATCGTCACCTGGATCTGCTCGTCGAGTCCGGTCACCTGGAACAATCGGGGAAGACCCGCGCCCGTGTCTACCGGCTCCGCCGGACGTCGTCGCTGACCCGCGAGTTGCGTGTTACGCCCGTGCTGAACCCCGACCGCGTGTGGGAGGACCACGTCGCCCCGGTTCTCTCCGCCGATGGCGCCGCAGTGCGTGACCTGTGTCGCGGCGCATTTGGCGAACTCGTTCGCAACGCCGCCGAGCACGCCGGCGCGTCGTGGATTACCTTCTCGTTCTCAAATAACGCGCGCGACATCGATGTCACCGTGTCCGATGATGGCGCCGGCTTCTTCACCCGGATGGCCGGAGCGCTGGGCGCTTCGACGCCGCGTGGGGCCGCCGACCGCTTCGCCGAGCTGTCCAATGCGCGTGCGACCGACTCTCCGGGCGCGCGGCTCGCGCTGCTCGGGCGCAACTTCCACACCTTTCAGATATGGTCGGGTCCGGCGCAGCTCCGGTTCGATCGTGAGGCGGACCACTGGTCGGCCGCCGACGCCGCCGAGCCGCGACCGGGAACCACGGTTGCCTTTCGTCTGCGCCGTGGCGCCGCGGCGGCTTCGCGCGCGACCCGTGCGGAAGCCACGGTCGGCGCCCGCTAGTCCATTCCCGTCGTGCGCAGTTCGCGGCAGCGTTCGAATGCCGCCTCGACATCATCGACGCTCAGGCCCTCCCGGAGTCCCCGCTCGACCTGCAGAAAAAAGCCCGCGTTCGCAACTGCATCGTGGAGCGTCGCTGCGACCACCGCACTTCGGGTCCACCATGCCTCCCGTACCTCGCCGGCGGCGGAGAGCGCGGCAATGATCGCTTCGCGTCCGTCGACCGTCATGCGCAGCAATCCGCCAGACGCGACGTCGCCGATCAGCGTGTCGGCGTGATTGCCCGCTCCTGATCCACGCGACAGCACCAGCACACGGACGCCGCGCGCGCGCGCATCGTCAATTGCATCGTCCACCGTGGCGATCAGCCCCGGAGTTGCCTCGAGCAGCGCAATGCGCCGTGCGGCCGACAGCAGAATCCGCGCTCGCCCCGTCACCTGCTCCACGCGCTTCAGCACGTAGATGCCATCGTCGTCCGGATCGGCTCCCGGCTCGATGGCGGAGAGGGCGCGGGCGGCGATCTCCCTTCGGTCCATGAACTCGACTTCGAGTCGATCCAGCAGCTCCGCCGGTGGCACCGCCCGGTACAACGGCGGGGAAGCCCGATCGCGGGTGACCGCGCCCTTGCGCTCCAGGCTCTCCAGCGCGCGGTAGACGTTGGCGGTGGGCTTCCCGGTGCCCTTGGACACCCGGTAGCCGGTGGCACCGGGGTTGGCGACCAGGAACACATAGGCGAGGGTTTCGAGGCGGGTCAGGCCGAGTGCCTCGAGACTTGGAATCGATCTCATAGCTGTTAGCACTACTACCAACGACGGGATCGTGTCAAGCGATCCCTGCTTCAGTAGTTGTTTATACTACTACTATCGTCTTGACCGGCCAGGGCCATGAGGCTCGATACGCCCGCGTGTCGGCGAGGCATGGGGGCCTATTGGGAGCGTTTGCCGTTGTTACGCGTCAGCAGGGGGGCCATCGGGCGGACCAGCGGGTGGACCACCCAGCGGACGGCCCGGAACAGGGGCCATCTCTTGATCCAGCGGACGGTGCTGCGGTGGTTCCGGGCACGCTGCAGCTGCTTTTTTTCAGCATCCAGCCGCCGGTACAACGAGTCCGGAATACTCAGATCCACCCGGGCGTCCGAGGGTATCGAGTCCGCGGCCCGCAGCGCACCCGCCAGCTGGCCGGCCAGGAAATGTTTGGTGGGCATGTGTTCAGGCGCGTAGTTCGCGGGATTGAGAATCAGCACCGGGTTGGTATTGATCTCCCATAACTGCGGAGTGTCGCCCATCAGGCTGTAGTCCATGCGTCCGTAGTCGGTGCCCGCGAGCGCAAACGACTCCTTGAGCCATGCGCGATGCGGATTGGATTCGAGGAAGGCCCGCTCCGCGGCCAGCACGGCGGGGTCGACCACGTCGGTATCTTTGACCATCCACTGGCGCGAACAGTCCATGTGACCGGGCACGATCTGTCCGTCGATACAAAAGGCGGCGTACTTGCGATACAGGCCATCCGCCCCCACGGTGTCGCAGTACTCCACGACCAGCAGGTGCTTGAGACGGTGCCCCCGCACCACGGCGCCTGCCAGGGCCTCGTCGAGGTCTCTGTGCGACCCGAGTAGACGGGAGATGTTTCCGCTATGCTCGCTCTCGTCGCGAATGAACACCGGAAAACGAATGTCGGGGTGCCGTTCGGTCGCACGCAACGCGCGGAACTCGTTGCGTCCCAGCGCGTGCATCTTGGTGAGCAGATCGTAACGCTTGAGCGTGCGCGTGGGATGATTCAGCAGGCGCGCGCCGGCGATGTTCAACTGGTCCCAGACCAGTTCGGCGATCTCCGTCTCGGTGGGAAGCAGCCGCTCGAGGTCCGAGAACACGTAGGTTCCGAGCGGGAGTGAACTGGCGCGCAGCGCTTCGTCATAGGTGACGATGCGTACATTGCCCGAGAGCCCCGCGCACCAGTGGGCCAGGTAGGTCTCCATGGTGTGTGTAAAGCCCGCGGTTGCCAGATAGTAGATCATGGGTTCTCTTGTGGCATTAAGCGTACCACAAAAGAAACGGGACGGTGAACAGGTTCACCGCCCCGCTTCCGCACCGTTCCCGGCGATATCCCGCTATTCGTTCCTGTCCTTCATTGTCATTTCGGCGCCCGGGTCCCGCGGGGCGAACTTGAGCGCGACCGAATTGATGCAGTAACGCAGACCCGTCGGACGCGGACCGTCGTCGAATACATGGCCCAGATGCGCCTGACAGCGGCTGCAGAGGACCTCGGTCCGGTTCCAGCCAAAGGACCGGTCCGTCTCCTCATCCACATTGTGCCGGTCGACGGGCTCGTAGAAGCTCGGCCACCCGGTGCCCGAATCGAACTTGCTGTCCGAGGAGAACAGCGGTTGCCCGCAGGCCACGCAAAGGTAAACACCGGGGTCGTGGTTGTCCACGTACTCGCCGGTGAAGGCGCGTTCGGTGCCTTTTTCCCGGGTCACCAGGTACTGCTCGGGGGTCAGGATCTCACGCCACTCGGCGTTGTCCTTGTTGACCTTGGTCATGTGGATATTCCCTCCTCGTTGCGTCAATTTCAGCGCGCCGGCCGCTTCCGGGGTCAGCATGGCCCCCGCGGCCTGAATGGGCCGGCCCTTCGGGTCGGTGACCCACACCGCCACCGCGTGGCCCGCCGGGGCCGGATTGCCGGCCACTCGCCAGACTCCATGCCCCGCCTGCTTGGCCCCTTCTGGCGCAAGCGGCACCTGCTGGTAGTCGAGCACCACGAAGTCGTGGGTCAGCGTCTTACCCTTGTTTTCGCCGTTGGTGATCTTGCGCGAGAGCCCCATGCCGAGCACCGCCACGTGGGCGGTCAGCCGTCCCGGCGGCATGCCGGCAACCGGCACAAATGTAATATCGACACCGCCGCTGGCAATCGTCGCGGTCAGCGTCCCGGGATTCCCCGAGGTCGCCGGTATCGGCTTCTGGTCGAACCATCCCCGCCACTCGCTCCCATCGAAGACGAAACCCGGGGTGTAGATACGGTCCGACTTCCACGCAGCCGCATAGTCACGCTGATGCTCGCTGAAGTCCGCGTTGGCAAACACGTCGGTCCAGCCCAGATGGTCCCAGTAGTCCACGTGGAAAGCGACCGGGACGACCTGCGTCCACAGCCGCTCGTCGCCGGCGAGCGTCGAAAACCACGTTTCGGCCGGCGGGCAGCTGGAGCATCCCTCGGAGGTGAACAGCTCCAGCAGCGCGACGCGCGCCGGTCCGCTGGAGACCGTCTGGGCCGTCTCGGCGCGGGACACGGTGGCGGTGGCGGCGACAAGCGTCGTTGCCGCAACGACCACCAGCCGTCCGGTCCGCTGCCTGAGGAATGTGGTCGCGCGCCGGAACACCGGGTCTTCCACGGTTCGAAGCGCCCCCTGCTTCATGGTCTAAACCTCCCACAGAAAATCCAACGACGTTTCCGGCGCACAGTCCACGGGATCCCGGTCGCTGCGATAGATCCGCGCTGCGTTGGGACCGAGCAGTCTGCATGCGGTCCCGTTGACTTCCAGTGCGCTGCCTTCACGAAGTCCTACGACATACAGCCCCGGGTTGGATTGGGTGAACTCCGCGATGCGCTGCTCCCGCGTCTCGCCCGCGAGGTTCGGGATGACGGCCTCGGTGAAGTGCGGGTTGATCTGAAAGGGAACCAGCCGCAACGCATCGAACCGCGCCGGTTCGACGATGGGCATGTCGTTGGTCGTCTTGATGGTCGGGCATGCCATGTTGGACCCCGCACTCCATCCAATATAGGGTGCACCGGCCAGAACGCGCTCGCGGATCGCCCACAGCGAGCCGTTGTCGTACATGTGCTTCAACAGGTGGAAGGTGTTGCCGCCGCCCACCAGAATCGCCTCCGCAGCCGCAACCGCCTGCGCGGGGTGTTTTTGATCGTGGAGGGACGTCACCGTGACGCCCATTTTTGCGAACCGGTCCCTGGCCATGCCGGCGTATTCGTCCCAGCCGACGGTCACTCCCGCGTAAGGTACGAACAGGGCGGTCTTTACGCCACCCAGGAACTTCCGGATCCACGGCTCGGCATGATCCAGCCAGCCTCCGCCAAAGTTCCGGGAGTTACTCAACAACAGCAGTCGCCTGGTTTCCGTAGTCATTACAACGCCTTCCTCCGGATAACGGGGTGTTTTCAGGGCCGCGAGCCTAGTGTAGTCTCTGGCGCAAGGAGGAATCCATGACCAACCCGCGCGGACTCCCGCTGGGAGAGTCGATTCACTTTGGATGGACCACGCTCAAGACCGCGGCGATTTTCATCGTCGGCGTGACCCTCGCCGCCTGGCTGATCCCCACGCTGATCGAGGAGGCGGGCAAGAAGGCCTTCGAACACGGTCCTCGTCACTTTGGGATGAGCCTGATCGTCTACGCCGTTTCGAGCACCTTCTGTCTGGGGCTGGCCAAGATCTACCTGCGCTTCCGGGATGGCGAAAAGCCGATCTTCGAAAACCTCTTCGACGGACTCGCGCGCCTGCACGTCTACATTGGCGCCACCGTCATCGCCGGAATCGCGGTGGTCATGGGCATGGTCCTGCTGATCGTGCCCGGTATCATTTTCATGATCCGGCTGTGGTTTGTCGGGTTCGTCGTCGTGGACGAGCGGACCGGTCCGCTGGACGCCATCCAGCGCAGCTGGGATATTACCCGCGGCCACACCATGGACCTGCTGCTGCTGTTTCTGCTCCTGGTGGGGCTGAACCTGCTGGGAGCCGTGTGCCTGGGCGTCGGCCTGCTGGCCACGGTTCCAATGAGCGGACTCGCGCTCGCCTACATCTACCGCTACCTGAAACCAAAAGCGGCCGAACCGGTTCCCGCCGAGGCGACGGCTCCGGCGGCGCAGTAGACCGTCAGGTAAGGTCGGTGGGGAGCTGCCAGTCCCGCGGCAGTTTGCGGCCCAGGCGCCGTGAGGCATTTTCGTACAGCGCCGTGACAAAGAGGTGCCGGTTCACAACATCGGCCAGGCGTGACTCGTCCTCGATCACCGCGTCCGGAAAGCGGGCGCGGGCCGCGCGTGCAAACAAGCCGCTCTCGAGTTCTTGAAGTTCCTCGCCCGATGCCCCCGCGAAGATCGCCGTGTCGCCGTGGCCACACGATGGCGAGCGCGACTTGAGGATGAACCCGTCCACCCCCTTCTCGCCGATCCAGTCGAGGAAGCGCGCGGCGAACGCATTCATTTCATCGGTCAGGTCGCGGCCCGTCTCCGGCTGGATCAAGCGGTCACCGTCCTTCAGACGGACAACGCGGACCGGCGGACGGGGAACACCCAGCCCAATTTCGATCTCGGGGCAGACCGGGATCATCCGCACGTGCCCGGCGATGCGGGCGACGATATCGTCGCGCACGATTTCACCGTCGTAGCGGCAGGTGTCGAAGCCGAGGCAGCGGCTGGCGACAACGATGGGAGTGGGCAGGCGCATGTCACTAATTGTATGCGCACGGGGCGGGGAATTGAAGCGTAGAACGGGACTTTGGCCGCAATCGAAGAATTTTGGAAACCCTCCCCGCGGCCGCGCGTACAAAGGGCATCTAACAACCTCCGAATCACCGCGACGGCTCTGGAATTGAGACCCTTGCGCTCCCCGCGCTTGCAATTCCAGAGCCGTCCGTTTTTCCGCGGTGGAGCCACCCGCACACAAATGAGGGGGCCACGCCGGCTCAGTCCGGTTTCCATTTGCATTGCGGCTGTCTATAATGATGAGATGGCGCGGCGACGGCGTCTCGACCGCGCGCTTTCCCAATGACCACGCCCACCGCCAATTTCGACCGTCTCGCACACCGTGCCGTCGTCGCGATCATTGCCGCCGTGCTGCTGTGCGTACCGCTGGCCGCCGCGCGGGTCGCCGGCGTGCTGCTGGTGGCCGGGCTGCTGCCGGGGCTCGCGGTATCGGGCTCGCGGCGCTTCTCGCGCGAAGCCGCGCTCGGGATCGCGCTCGCACTCTCGCCGGTTATCGTGGGCACGCTGGTGCTGGCCGCGCTGGCCGCGGGTATTCCGATGCGCCTCGCGGCCATGATCGCCGCGGCCCTCGGGCTGGCGTTGTTCGTTGTGCTGGGCCGATCGGTTGATTCGCCGGCGCAGGAACCGCGCGCCGGCCTGCGCGGTGCGTGGATCGTGCTCGGGATCGCCGCGGTGCTCGCGTTCGCCCTGCCGCTCGTCAACGAATGGTGGCGTGTGCGCTCCGACAGCTGGTTTCATGCCGCGGTCGCCGACAAGCTCGCGCGCGACGGTCTGCCCGCGATGGATCCGTATTTCGCGGGTTTCCGTCTGCAGTACATGTACTTCTACCATGGTCTGCTGGCCGCCATCGCGGCGCTCGCCCGCATCGATTACTTCCACGCGATGATCGTGTTGAACGCCATTGCGCTCGGTGGGTGCGGCCTCATGTTCCACGCACTCACG